>NZ_JAPPTE010000100.1:0-253 GCF_026719375.1 Citrobacter sp. W9
GTACCAGCGTACGGCCCACAGAATGATGTCACGCTGAAAATGCCGGCCTTTGAATGGGTTCATGTGCAGCTCCATCAGCAAAAGGGGATGATAAGTTTATCACCACCGACTATTTGCAACAGTGCCGGATTGAGCGGCGTGGCATGGTCAGTCTTCCCGCAGGTACTGGTACAAGGTTTCGCGGCTGATGCCGAAGTCACGGGCCACCAAGGTTTTCTGGTCGCCTGCCGCAACTCGCCGTTTCAACTCGGCA
>NZ_JAPPTE010000101.1:0-250 GCF_026719375.1 Citrobacter sp. W9
CGCCTTTCCCTCACGGTACTGGTTCACTATCGGTCAGTCAGGAGTATTTAGCCTTGGAGGATGGTCCCCCCATATTCAGACAGGATACCACGTGTCCCGCCCTACTCTTCGAGTTCACAACAGGTGCATTTTTGTGTACGGGACTATCACCCTGTACCGTCGGACTTTCCAGACCGTTCCACTAACACACATGCTGATTCAGACTCTGGGCTGCTCCCCGTTCGCTCGCCGCTACTGGGGGAATCTCGGT
>NZ_JAPPTE010000102.1:0-246 GCF_026719375.1 Citrobacter sp. W9
AAAATATACTTAAATGTCAAAAAATGCACGGTAATCTTAAAATGATAAAAACCAGCCAAACCAGCGCAATGCCTGAAAATACTGACAATCACTGGAATGGTCGGTTTAGTGTTGCTCCTATGCTCGATAGGACGGATAGTTTAGCAAATTAGCGGGTTTTAATGTATCATGGGGTTCTATTGGGAACCTGATGACCTGATTTACAGTCTATTCATTTCTATTCATACCGCATCATTTGTATCCGTA
>NZ_JAPPTE010000103.1:0-245 GCF_026719375.1 Citrobacter sp. W9
CGTAACCAAAAAGTCGCATAAAAATGTATCCTAAATCAAATATCGGACAGTGGGTGTCTGTTATAACAAAAAATCGATTTAATAGACACCTAGACAACACCATTTTAGTGTGTCCGAGAATTTATAATATTTCGGACGGTTGCGAAATTGTTAATTCATGACCATCAGGCAGGGAGGCCGGTATGCCCGTCGATTTTCTGACCACTGAGCAGGAACTGAATTATGGTCGCTATGTTGCAGAACCC
>NZ_JAPPTE010000104.1:0-239 GCF_026719375.1 Citrobacter sp. W9
AAAAACGCCAATGGTCAGATTCTCAAAATTAATTTGCATATCGCTTGACTCCGTACATAACTACGGAAGTAAGCTTAAGCTATCCAAACCAAATTTGAAAGGACAAGCGTATGTCTGAACCACAAAACGGGCGCGGCGCGCTCTTCGCCGGTGGGCTGGCCGCCATTCTTGCGTCGGCCTGCTGCCTGGGGCCGCTGGTTTTGATCGCCTTGGGGTTCAGCGGGGCATGGATCGGCAAC
>NZ_JAPPTE010000010.1:0-176974 GCF_026719375.1 Citrobacter sp. W9
CGGGGGTGCCGGTGTCGTCGCTCAGGGCGATCACCGGCGCCGCCACGCGGGTGTCCACCGTCACAGCCAGCGCGGTGGAGGTCTGCACGTTCCCCGCGTCGTCGGTGACCTGCACCGTGACGCTGTATGTCCCGTCCGCCAGTTCCGGGGCGGTAAAGGTCCACTTGCCCTCTGACTGCACGACGTCATAGGCGGTATCATTGATAAGAACCTGCACCTTCGTCACATCGGCGTCGATACTGCCCAGCGTGAACGCCGGCATGGTGTCGTTCGTGATGTTGTCGCTGTTGAGGCTGCCGCTGTCTGACGCATCCGTCAGATCGATGGTCGGCACCGACAGCGTGGTGTCCACCGTAAAGGCCAGTGAGGACGTCGCGGTGTTGCCCGCGAGGTCGGTGACGGTGGCTACAATGGAGTGATCGCCGTCGGCCAGCGCGGTGCTGTCAATATGCCACTGCCCGTCCGCGGCCTTCGTCGCCGCCACCGGGGTGCCGCCGTCAATGCTCACCATCACGCTGATGGCGTCGTTATCCGTGGCAATGGCAAAGCCCGGGGTGGTGTCGTTAGTCTGGTTGTCGCCGGGGGTACCGGTGTCGTCGCTCAGGGCGATCACCGGCGCCGCCACGCTGGTGTCCACCGTCATGGCCAGTGTGGTCGAGTTAGCGGTATTACCCGCATTGTCGGTGACGATAACACTGATGCTGTAGTCGCCATCCGCCAGTTCCGGGGCGGTAAAGGTCCACTTGCCCTCTGACTGCACGGCGTCATAGGCGGTGCCGTTGATAATGACCTGCACGCTGATCACGTCAGCATCGATACTGCCCAGCGAGAATGTTGGCGTGGTGTCCCGGGTGATGTTGTCGCTGTTGAGGCTGCCGGTGTCTGACGCATCCGCCAGATCCAGCGTAGGGATAGAAACCTGGGTATCAATGGTGACCTGAATTTTTTCTGATGTCGCTGAGTTGCCGGCGACATCTGTTGCCGTGATATAAAAAATGTAGCTTCCATCGGTCAACGCCTGCGATCCCGTGAAGCTATAAGACCAATTTCCGTTAGCATCCGCGCTGACTTTCCCGATGGCCTTCCCGTCCTGATAAATAGTGATGCTGGAATAAGCCTCGGCTGAACCAGAGAAAATCGGGGAAGCGTTATTGGTAATGCGATCGGCATCACTTATGCCGCTATCGCTATCAAGATGGATTGTGGGTGTTTCCATCGTACTATCGACCACAATATCCAGCGTGGTCGAGTTTGCGCTGTTGCCGGCGGCATCTGTTGCACGTACAACGACGGCATGCTCGCCATCAGCTAAGCTCGCCTCTTCCGGGATACGATAGTTCCAGACGCCATTTTTATCAGAGACAACCTGACCGACTACGGTACCATCAATAAAGATCTCGATCGTCGCGTTGGCTTCAGCCGTTCCGGTTAACAACGGCTGCGTTTCCTTGGTGATACCATCATCATTCGACGATCCCGTATCTGAACCCGTGTCTAATTTAAGCGACGGCGTGACGGTGACGGTATCAATGACCAGATCGTAACTACTGCTCGATGTGTTCCCGACCTCATCCTGAGCCTGAATAGTCAGCGTATAATCGCCATCGGAAAGAGCCGGATTAGGGTCATATTCGAACTGCCAGTTGCCATTAGCATCAGCCTGGGTAGTGCCCACGGCTTTACCGTCAACCATCACTGTAATGGTGGCGTATTTTTCAGCGGTCCCGTCAATTGTTAAATTATCATTTTGCCGGGTGATCCAGTCAGTCTGGCTTATCCCCGTATCATCTTCAGCCTGCAACGTGGCAACCGGTGACGTCGTGCTGGTATCGACAGTGAAAGTACAATCGGCAGATGATGGAGAAACGTTTCCCGCAAGGTCAGTCGCATAAGCCACTGCAGTATAGCTACCATCAGCCAGATCGCTTGGCAAGGTAAACGACCAGATACCATCGTGGTTTGCCGTCACCGTGCCACAGGCCTTGCCATCAATATAAATCGTCACCGTACTGCCCGCTTCTGCTGTACCGGTAAAGGCTGGCGTGGCGTCGTTTGTCAGAATATCGCCTGATTTTGAAACGGTGTATTTATCCAGTTCAATATCGGGCGATACGGGAGCAACCGTATCAATAGTATATTCGTAGCTGAAGGTTTGCTGGTTGCCCGCATAATCGGTTACGGTGATTGAGAGTTCGTTCAGCCCTTCTGCAGAGGCCTGCGCCAGGTTAAAGCTGAAATTACCACTCTGTGAAGCATCAATTTCAATCTTTTCCCCGGTCGTCAGGTTAGTGATCACAATATGACTATTTGGGTCAGTTTTACCGGTAAACGCTGGATAAATATCGTTGGTATAATTGTCCCCGGCAACTCCGCTGTCTGACTGGCTAGCCATTGCCAGTGTGAATGCATCAATATCGGTATCGACAGTCACATCTATTTGTGCGGTTGAGGTATTACCCGCACGATCGGAAGAGACCACTTCAAAAGTATAAATACCATCAGCGGTAATTTTATTTTCCGGCAGTGTATATTGCCAGTTCCCCATGGAATCCACGCTGATATCGGCCACTTTGTAGCCATTAAGATATAACTCGAGCGTTGAGTTCGGTTCAGCATTACCATGCAGAGAAGGCGTTTTATCATTAGTCAGGCTATCGGTCGAGGACATCCCCGTATCACTGGATTCATCAAGAATAATAACGGGTGTTTCTGGGGGAATCGTATCCAGCGTAATAACGCCGGTCGTTGATGCCGTGTTTCCCGCTTTATCCGTAGCATCAATCTCAATATTATTAATGCCTTCATTTAATTCTGAACCACTAAACTGATACGACCAGGCGCCATCAGAATCTACGGTGACTGTGGTAAGCAGAACGCCATTGGCATAGATAGCAACCTGCGATCCTGCTTCGGCTTCACCAATAATTTTCGCATCGGTAAAACGGGTAAGATTTTCACCCTCAATGCGATCGGCTGCAGGAATGGCGTACTGATCGTCGAGTTCGAAAGTGGGAGCCGCGATGACGGTATCAATGGTTACGATAATTTTCGCGCTACCGCTTCCCCCCTGCCCGTCCGTCACATCGACCTGGACGTTGTGTTGTCCGTCAGCCAGCACCGTGCCGCTATTGAATGAAAAGTTGCCCATCGCATCGGAGGTCGTGACGGCGACAACCACACCATCAATGCGCAGTGAAACTGTCAATCCGGGATCGGTAGAACCAACAAACTGCGGCGTGGTGACGTTGGTAATATTATCGTTTTTTACCCCAGAATCACTGCCGTCATCAAGCTTAAGAGCCACATCAATAGGTTTTACGTCGATGGGCGTTTCATCAGATTCTGATGAACTTGAAGAACTGGACGAACTGGATGAGTAATCAGAGAAAACGAGTCGACTGGCCTCAGCCACAGAGTCATCGTCATATTTCTTATGGTAAAGGCTGGCATCCAGCTGCTCTTCTCCCTGGTTCTGAGAGGCTGCGCCATTTTGGCCATTGCTCTGCGCTTTATCATTGAGGAACTCCTCAAGCTGCTTTTGAACTTCTGCAGAAGCTTTTTGCGCCTCTTCAGCTTCAGCACGCATTTTTTCTGCTTCATGCTTCAGATCAGCAGCCTCTTTTTTAGCTTCCTCAAGGTCTTTCGCATTAATCTCGCTGATTTTATTAATATTATCTTTCAGCACGCGATCCTGACGCTGATCTGATAGTGCAGAGTCAAGCCGTTCAAGTTGAAGATTGCTTAAGTCGATCGTTTTCAGCAGTTGCTGACCTGAAACATCCTGCCCCTGGAATTTGAAGTGAACGTGGTTATTTTCAAGGCTTGAATAAAGAGCACCGTTAATAACGTTAACCACCACATTACCCGGAAAAATAAATTTAAAGTCGGTCCCACTAATGACGACTTTGGCACTATCCATAGCACCATACTGCTGTAAGTCGACAATTGAATCATTGCTTGCAAAAATAGTATTACTCATATTATCACCCTGAATTAATGAGTTGATTTACTGTCAGTGATGACCGGCTCACTGAAAACTTGTTGAAGGCCACGCAGCAATGGCGAGGCAAGGTATTTTAATATGCTGTGGTTACCTGTAATAATGAAAGCATCTACCGTCATTCCAGGTTTGATAACATCCCGTTCTTTTGTACCGATAGTGAACTCTACGATAGCTTTGTAATACCTCACCGTATTTCCATTAACCGTATCTTCGTAGGAGTCAGGGCTGATTTGCTCGACTACACCGGTATAAGGTTTTGAACCCGAGAGAATAAATGAGAGAATTTTCACGTTAACCGAACCACCAACATAAATTTGATCGCGATCTTTAGGTTGAATTTTTACTTCCGCGAGCATTTTGGTTGACATTGGTTTAATCTCAAACAGCGAGTCAGCAGCCTGTATCACACCGCCTTTGGTGAAGGCATTTTTGTTAATTTGATAAATCACGCCATCAATGGGCGATCGGACGCGAGATTCTTTCATCTGCTTTTGTAATACACTCATGGCAGAGTCATTAAGCGCAGCTTCATGTTGAGCATCGACCAGGTTTTTCGACAAGGTATTACGAAAAGTAAAGACATCATCATTAATTTCGCTATGGATCACCTTTATCTCTTCTGATTTCGCTACTACCTGGCTTTCAAGATCGATAAGCTCAGACTTGAGACGCTCTGCTGCCTGTTTTTTTGCCAACAGAGTGGTATAAGAACTGATACCCTTTTTAACCAAAGGAGAAAGAAGATTAACCTCTTCCTGAACAAGCATTAGCTCGCTGTTCTTGCTGATTTTAGAAATACCTAAACGCTCAATTTCAGAATTGAGGCTGTTGATTTTATTATCCTTCGTTTTGGTCTGGCTAATTAACAATTGTATATTACCAATCAAGTCCTGATTCGTGATATTGCTAATATCAAAGAGAGTATAATCTTGCCTCCAGGCCAAAATGGACATCATTTCTTTGATATATAAGGCAAGATAGCGGTGCTGAGCTTGGGTACGTTCGTTTTCTTTCTGAATATCAAAGTTTGATGTTTCGGCAAGGACCTGGCCTTTGGTAACAAAATCCCCTTCCGCGACATGAATCGCATCAATCGTTCCTCCTTTAGAGAGAGAAACGACCTGAGTATTATCCTTGGTGATAATGACACCGCTGCCATGTACGACCGAATTTATCTTTATCAGGCTAAAAAGTAGGAGTATGACGAGGGGCATCACGACGATGACCATCATCAGATGGTCACACTGTTTCCTGTTCATTGCGACATAGAACCGCTTTTAGGCTGTATCTGGCCAGGTTCCAGATACAGTTCATGTAACAGATCGGCGAGTTGAGCCATCTGTTCAAGCTTCGCCTGATAGATAGAGAATTGTGACTCAATCATTGTCAGGTTAGCTTGATAATGTTCATTCCTGCTGGAAATAAAGTCGAGTAGCGATTTTTGACCTAATTTGAACTCTTCTTTATAGAGTTCAATGAGTTTCCCGGCATTTTCATAGGAGCGTTTAGATATTGCTAATGAATCTTTTCCTGTCATATATTTAGAGACAGAAGCATCAACACTATTGCGAGTTTTAAAAATAAAATCATCAAGACCCAGTTTTGCCTGGGTATATTTTGCGCTAAATTTGGCAGCTTCAGATTGGTTCTTAAAGCCATTAAAAATGTTAAAGCCTACTTTAACGCCAACCTGGAGTTCATCCTCATAATCATCCTGCTGCGCATCTTTGGAAGGATTATTGTCCGTGTAGTGGGCGTTGAAATCTACAACCGGATAATTAGCTGATTTTGCCGCCGAATATTCAGCATTTGCTGCAGATATTGCCTTCGTCAAAGAAAGATACGTCGGATTATCCTGCATGATTTTTTTATAAACGGCATCTTTATCAGCATTAAAAGGGTATTTATTGAAAAAATCAGGCAGCTTACCCAGGTTTTCAGCGGTGACATTGTCTCCCGTAAGATTACGCAGCATCATTAACTGCGTATCCAGTTGCGCGCGGAAATTCAACTCCTGAGTGCTTAAAGAGTCGATAGATACCTGAACTTTACGAATATCCGATTGCATTGCTGCGCCTGCGGCGATGAGTTCGGAAAAATCATTCAGCATCTGCTTGTAAAAGATTTTCTCGTCGTCGATCACCGCAAGTATCTGCCGGTTTTTTTCCACTGACAAATAGGCATCGGCCGTTTTTTGTGCGGTTGTAAGCAACTCTTGTTGGAAATCGTACTTACTGGCCTCTTCCTGCTGCTCAGACTTAGAAATATTGCTGCTTCTGACGCCAAAATCCGCAATTCGGTAAGCGAGGGTTAATTTATTCTCTACGTTCTGCTCATTATCATGTTCGTCCGTTTTTTTATGGATGGCTTCTGACGAAACGTCCAACGTCGGATAGAGAGAAGCTTTGCTCATGTTTGTCTCCTGGTGACGCATTTCGGTCTCCCAGGATGCAATGGCCACAGAAGGTTGCGTGTTTAACGCATCCACAATTAACGTCCGCAGCGGCAACGTATGGTCTCCCGTTTCTGCATGAGCGCAGATGGCCAACGGCAGCGAACTCCCGAGGATAAGCAAAGCGATGACGGATTTATTCATGGCTTTTTTTCTCCTTAAGGACATTAATTTCTTTTTGCAGATTGCGGTGCATTCCGGCAATTTGTCCAAGCAGGGGTTCAAACGTCTGTGACTGGCTATCCAGCGTGGCGACGGTTTCATGGTGGCGATCGAGGTTGACGCGTTCGGCGGTTTCCACAGCGTTGGAGATGCCATCCAGAAGTGAAGCCTGCTCGCTAAAGTGGCGCTCAGCAACGGTATGTAGTTCTCCCACGTTTGCATCAAGGTGTCCCATACCATCATTGACCTCCAGGACGGCATGATGGGTCTGCGCTTGCGCGACCAGTAATTCGTCCAACGTACCGCGCTGAGATTCAACCGTAGCCATCAGTTGTAGCTGACTGGTCTGCAGCAAAGATTGACTTTCGGTTAGCACTGCAAGGTGTGTTCCCTGGTTGACCAGAGCTTGCGTAGATGCGCCGAGCTCTTTCTCAATCCCGAGCAAAGCGGAATGATTCGACGTGATGCACTGGTCTATATGCTGTAACTGTTCAACCTGTTGATGAACCGCAGCAATAAGGGCATCATTAAATTTCTCCGTTTTGCTGGCCCCCTCTACAGTGCAGCTAAGAAGTGAATTCAGCATGTTGTTGCTGGCGTCAAATGCGTTAGTCAGGCGTTCCTGAAAGCCAAACATGCCCGCTTTGAACTCTTTGATCACATCGTCCAGATCGGTTATCAGACGCAGGGTTTTCGTTTTTCCGATCGCAGAGGTTTTACTGCGCTCATGACATTCTCTGACGAAATCAAGGCGCGCATTGCGTAAATCGATGGCTAAACGGGTGAATTCCCCACGCAGGAAAGAACACATCACATTAAGTAAAATAGCGCTCACCACCCCATAGATTGATGAAACGAATGCGGTATTCATTCCTTTCAGTGGTTCAGCAAGCGAGGAGACCACACTGACGATAATCCCTAACGTATCCGCCTCGTTACCGCCGGTGATTTGCGATTTCTCCAGCAACGAGATGACCGAGGCAATCGTCATAGATAAACCCGCGAAGGTTCCCAACAGGCCAATCATGGTAGACAGGTTTGCGCAGGTCATAACCCCTGCCAGACTCTGATTCTGCTTACGATTCACGCTGTTATCCATGCTTTCATACAGCGTGGCAACAGTATCATCATCAAGGCCATGACTTGCTGAGAAAACAATCTTGTTGGCATCACCAAGTAAATAAGAGTGTTTCTGCGCGTTCTTATTACGTAATACGCTTACACACTTACTTATTTCAATAAATGAGAAAATAACAATAAATGTACCGGTCAGATACATAATAATAATGATGGAACTGTAGAATGCCGCGACATGCCATGTTTCAAAAACATAGGCGCGTAAGCCAGGAATACACAGCAAAATAACAGGCAAAAATGCGAACACTAATGCAATAATAAATGCATGATACCGCTTTAAGTTATTCATTATTTATCATTCACTCTTGGTAATGACGGCACTATTCGTCAACGTTGTTGCATCATTAACGACTGAGATAGAAACTTCCGTGTTAGGATATTTGCTTTTGACGACCTTTAGCAGGATCACACCGCGCTCGTAGGCCAGACGCATCGCATCTGAAATAGCGATGGAGGAACTGACATAGGCATAAACCACAATGCTGACCGGCTTATCTGTGCCAAACCATTTAGCCATCTCATCAATGATTTCTTGCGGATAGCCTTGCTCCATTGATTTGAAATGAACAATGAACTGATTGCCCTGAGTCTCCCAGGATGGGTTCGCTTTCGAGGTATCGAATTGACCGGAAGTTTGCCCTTTAATCGAGGTGGCAGTTTGGTTGTCGGCCAGTCTAATCACGTCACTTTTTTTATCTTCACGGCCCGCTTGCTCTGACTCGTCTGCAGGAGATGCTGCTGAAGCGGCAGTAGAATCAGAGGCGGTGGCGAAATCTGCACCGGTAGCAGCGCCAGCATCAGTTGAAGCAGAAGCAGAAGCAGAAGAAGCGGCCAACATATCAGCCTCAGCATCCTGGCTACGATTTTTATTATCGTCTGCCGCAGTTGCTTCAACTGGCTGTGTTTGATCACCCGTACGGGTTTGATTGGGTGTTGTGCTGACAGCACCACTGCTGGCTCCGCTACCACTTACCGAGGAGGCTACTGGCTGAACAGTTTGTTCAGCCAGTAAAGGGGCTTCATAACGTTTTTTAGAGCTTTCATACATGATTAACATACTGTTAAGTACGAAAACTAACATCAGAAATATAAAAATACATAAAACCGTTGAAAATGCATCAACGAATGTTGGCCATGGGTTACTCTCTTCCATAAAAGCACCATATAAAATAAATTAATCATTCCTCAGCGGACATTATATTCATCAAAAAATAGAAAAAATACTCGCAAATTATATTTTAAGAAAAAACCAATACACCAAACAATATAAATAAATTCATTTTCATTCATCAAAATAATATCAACAACAAAAACAATACTCATCCCCGAGCGACGCATTTAATTTACCCGCTTGAATTCTAAATAATATAAAACATGCCGCACGCTTGTTTTTAGATGAAAGAAAATCCGTTCATGTAAAAGCAATTCCAAGAATCATTAATATTATTTATGTAAGAAAACGCAGTTTATGGGGCGTAAAAAAAACGGCTCCTTATTACAGAAGCCGTTGTGGTATCACCGTTTTAATCTGTTCAGCATTGCCCGCGGGCAATGCTGCTAATAATAGTGCGACATTACAGTGCCATCAGTCGGTCCAGCGACGGAGCAAAGTAATAACCACCGGTCACCGGTTTGGTGAAGCGCAGCATGGCGTCGCGCTTACCGTCAGTGTCACCGAACATACTTAGCAGTTGCTGCTCAATATTGTGCAGACGTGCGCAGTAGGCGCAGAAATAGAGACCGTGTGTGCCGCTGGCGGTACCGTACGGCAGGCTCTGGCGCACAATTTTCAGCCCTTTACCGTCTTCTTTCAGATCGACACGGCTCAGGTGAGAGGTAACCGGACGGTCATCACCGTCGATCTCTTCGTTAGCTTCTTTGGTGCGACCAATCATCATTTCCTGGTCATGAATGCTCATGCGGTTAAGTTGCTTCAGGTTATGTTCCCAACGCTGCACAAACACATAGCTGCCGCCAGCATCCACGCCATCTTTGATCACCGCGACTTCACGGCGCGTTTCTTCACCAGCCGGGTTTTCCGTACCGTCAACAAAGCCGCTGAGATCGCGTTCTTCAACCCAACGGAAACCGTGGATCTCTTCTTTGACGTCAACACAGTCACCAAATGCTTCCATTGCCGCCTGCGCGACGGAGAAATTCACGTCATGACGCAGAGAGAGTATATGGATCAGCACGTCATATTGGGTAGCCGGCGCCAGACCTTTACCATAAGGGATAAAGTCTTTTAACTCTTCCGCCCCAACGCCGCCGCTTAATGCACGCCAGGTGTTGTTGCCGAAAGCCACAACCGCGCCCAGATGCGCATCCGGGAACTTCGCTTCAAAGGTCGCCAGTTTATCGGCAAAGATTTTGCTGGCCGCACGCAGGGCCTCAACGTCGCCTTTAACATTGGCTTCAATCCAAATCGCCGCACGGCAATGTTCTGGCAAAATGCCACTCTGAACCTGAGACATTGTTCCTCCTGAAAAAAAGATGCCACGACCTCGTGGCATTGATTGGCGCTATTCTACCTGTTTTTTTAGCAAGTCGATTTGTTCAGACGCAAATTAACGCCGCCAGATGATTTTGCTGACTTTCCACGTTTTCAGCGTGTCGTCCGACGGCATTAAGCCCTCAGGCCCGCTCCATTCGCCGGAAAAAATATAGCTAATATGCTGACTGCCTTCAGCTTTACATTCAACGTTCGCACTGTCATCGCCGGTTGCTTTCTGGCAATTACCAAAGGCTTTGGTGTAAAGGTCGCTAAACGGTGTACCGATTTCGACACCCGCGTCTGATGAAATATCGCTGTCCAGGACATCAATACGGCTGATGGTTCCCTGACTGCCATTGATGACCATTACCAGCTTGTCATCTTTCATCGCTTCATAGAAGCGCACCACATTACCGTCATCAGTCTTCATCCCGCTGCGCAGGCGGTAATCACCGTCCAGGGCATCAGCAATAGCTTTTTCATCCAGCGGCGTAGCGCCAGTTAACGCGCCGACGCCCTGCTCAGTGACCTGCGTTGAAGAACCGAACCAGTTCCACGGATTGGCGGCAGACCAGTTCACCGACGACAGCGTGGAACACCCGGCCAATAGCAGCGGCATCGCGCATAAAGTCAAACGCAGTGATTTCATTTCACTTCCTTCCTTATTTATCAACGTTGCTTGGAGTCCGGTTTCGCCAAAAAGTGCCGTTATTCTTTCTCAAGGGAAAAACAGGCGCGCAGACGTTGATTGGTTAACAGCCAGACCAGCGCGACGATATCCGCAACCAGCAGCGCCAGTCCGATGCCGTTGACAGGATCGCCTGCCAGCCACATCGCCGGTTGCCAGCAAAGCAGCACCAGTTGCGCGAGAATCAGCAATCCGCGCAGCCAGCGCCACAAAACAGGAAACGCAAAACGCCGCCCGCTGAGTAAAAAAGCCACCACCGCGGGAACGCCGGGAAGCAACCCCAGCCAGAACGCGTTATGGTCGGGATAAAACAGATTCAGTAGCGTATTGCCCTGCTCCCGGGAAGAGCCGGCAATCACAAACAGTACCCAGGTGCGTGCCTGCAGCAGCAGTACGCACCAGAACAAA
Source organism: Citrobacter sp. W9 (assembly GCF_026719375.1). Classification (NCBI taxonomy): domain Bacteria; kingdom Pseudomonadati; phylum Pseudomonadota; class Gammaproteobacteria; order Enterobacterales; family Enterobacteriaceae; genus Citrobacter; species Citrobacter sp. W9. The sequence continues at coordinate 11,345 of NZ_JAPPTE010000010.1, forward strand.
AAAGGCAGGCGCAGACGTCCGTGACCGTCATAGTCGGCGGGGTGAAATTCAGTACTCTTCATCTTCGATCAAGCGCTTACCGAGATTGAGTACATCCGCATGTTCATAGCCCAGGCGTTCATACATCCCCAACACCAGATCATTATCCTCACGCACCATGATTTGAATCTTCGGACACCCGCGGGCGATGAGTTTTTTCTCCAGTCGGTTAAGCAGCGCATTGGCGATGCCGCGACCGCGAAACTCAGGATGCACGCCCAGGTAATAGGCCGAGCCGCGATGGCCGTCGTAACCGCCCATCACCGTACCGACTACCTCGCCGTTCACTTCAGCGACCAGGAACAAGCTGACGTCATGATTTACTTTACGCTCAATGTCCATTTCCGGGTCATTCCATGGACGCAGCAAATCACAGCGCTCCCAGAGGGTGATCACCTCTTCGAAATCTTCCTGGCGAAAAACGCGTATTTCCATGGTATTGGTTACCTTTTCAGGACGTTAAAAAGCGATTATGGCGCGAACGGCTGATTTAGCCAATATCTGACGCGAAGCGGCGGAAAAAATGGCATAATACGGAATTGTCACGTATTGAAATGAAAAGTAAAACAATTCTTATCCCGATCCGTCGCAACGGACTACGCGATACGATATAACGTCTGGAACCTTTTTTACAACTCAGGCCGTATGAGCACTTTTAAACCACTAAAAACACTCACATCGCGCCGCCAGGTGCTGAAAGCCGGGCTGGCCGCCCTGACGCTGTCAGGCATGTCGCAAGCCATCGCTAAAGAAGAAGCGCTAAAAACCAATAATGGACACAGCAAACCGAAAGCGAAAAAATCAGGCGCTAAACGCGTGGTTGTCCTTGATCCGGGTCACGGAGGGATAGATACCGGCGCAATTGGACGCAACGGTTCGAAAGAAAAGCACGTGGTACTGGCGATTGCCAAAAACGTGCGCTCTATTCTTCGCAATCAGGGGATTGATGCGCGCCTGACCCGCTCTGGCGATACATTTATTCCGCTTTACGATCGCGTCGAGATCGCCCACAAACACGGGGCCGATCTGTTTATGTCGATCCACGCCGACGGTTTTACCAACCCAAGCGCCGCGGGTGCATCGGTCTTCGCGCTGTCCAATCGCGGCGCCAGTAGCGCTATGGCAAAGTATCTGTCCGATCGCGAAAACCGCGCCGATGAAGTCGCCGGGAAAAAAACCACCGATAAAGATCACTTGTTGCAGCAGGTGCTATTTGATCTGGTGCAAACCGATACCATTAAAAACAGCCTGACGTTAGGCTCGCATATTCTCAAGAAGATCAAACCAGTACACCGTCTGCACAGTCGCAGCACGGAACAGGCCGCCTTCGTGGTGCTAAAATCACCCTCAATTCCTTCGGTACTGGTCGAAACGTCGTTCATTACTAATCCGGAAGAAGAACGTCTGCTGGGTACGGCGGCATTTCGTCAAAAAATTGCTACCGCTATCGCCAATGGCATCATCAGTTATTTCCACTGGTTTGATAACCAGAAAGCACACTCGAAGAAACGTTAATCATGAAGCCCGATGCACAGCGCGTAAAACAGTTCCTGCTTAGCCTGCAGGACGATATTTGCCAGCAATTATTCGCCGTAGACGGCGCCGAGTTTGTTGAAGATAGCTGGCAGCGCGAAGCGGGCGGCGGCGGGCGCAGTCGGGTGCTGCGTAACGGCGGTATTTTCGAGCAAGCGGGCGTCAATTTCTCTCACGTCCACGGCGACGCGATGCCGGCCTCGGCCACCGCCCATCGACCAGAGCTTGCCGGACGCAGCTTTGAAGCCATGGGCGTCTCGCTGGTGGTGCATCCACTCAATCCCTACATTCCGACCAGTCATGCCAACGTGCGGTTTTTTATCGCGGAAAAACCGGGTGCCGACCCAGTCTGGTGGTTTGGCGGCGGCTTTGACTTAACGCCCTACTACGGCTTTGAAGAGGATGCGGTACACTGGCACCGTACGGCGCGGGATCTGTGTCAGCCGTTCGGTGATGACGTTTATCCCCGTTACAAAAAGTGGTGCGATGACTACTTCTTCCTTAAACACCGCAACGAGCAGCGCGGCATTGGCGGGTTGTTTTTCGATGATTTGAATACGCCGGGTTTCGACCACTGCTTCGCCTTTATGCAGGCGGTGGGGCAAGGTTACACCGAGGCGTATCTGCCCATTGTTGAGCGACGTAAAGCGATGAACTGGGGCGAGCGCGAGCGTGATTTCCAGCTTTATCGTCGCGGGCGCTATGTCGAATTTAACCTGGTGTGGGATCGCGGCACATTGTTCGGTCTGCAAACCGGTGGGCGCACGGAATCAATTCTGATGTCAATGCCGCCGCTGGTGCGCTGGGAGTATGACTGGCAGCCGGAAGCGAACAGCCCGGAAGCTGCCCTTAGCGAGTTTATTCAGGTCCGCGACTGGGTGTAATTGCCTGATGGCGCGACGCTTATCCGGTCTACAATCCGTAGGCCGGATAAGACACAAAGCGTCGCATCCGGCACCATAATCTTATCACGCCCACTGCCGCATACGCTGATGCAGCGTCAACGACGGTTTTTCCGCAAACAACTGCTGGTAGTCGGTAGCAAACTGCCCTAAATGCCAGAATCCCCACTGCATGGCGGCATCTTTCACCGTCGTACTCTGCGACCACGGGCTTATCAGCTCGCGACGCACGGCGTTCAGGCGAATACGTTTTAACCAGGCATTCGGACCAATACCCAGAATCGCGTGAAAGGCGTTTTGCAACGTCCGGCGACTAACGTGCAGTTGGTTACACAAATCGAGCACGGTCAGCGGCTCTGACATGTTTTCCAGCACATATTCGCGCGCACGTGACAACAGACGACGATAGCTCTGATGGCTGATGCTCTCAGCGGTTATAATCGGCTGCGCTTCTTCCAGCATAGTCCCCATCGCCAGCAACAGGTTATCGCCCAACACTTTGCGTACCGCAGGTTGACGCAGGTTTTCCGGATTCTCGCTAAACGTCGCCAGCGCCTGCTGCACAAAGCCCCATAGCGCGGCTTTGTGCTGTTCTTTGACTTCCAGCGCCGACTGGTTGCGCAGCATATGCAGCACCCTTTCCGGGTTATGCAGGAAGTTGGCCTGACGGGCAATCGCCTCTTCCGAAATGACAACCCCCAGAATGGTGTAATCATCCGGCGTACTCAGTTCAAACTCCGTCCCGCCTGGACGGGTGGCAATTTCAGCACTTCCCAGACATTGGGCGCCAATAAATCCCTGTTCGCCGCGCGTGGCCGGAATACCAAACCAGAACGAGTTCGGCCAGACAAGGCATGACTGGCGCAGCGCGAGTCCGGTGTATTCACGGAAAACCTGAATATCGTCGAGCAGGATTTCCGTGAACTCGCCATGAAATTTTCCCGGATGCAGCTGGTCGTAAATCTGCTGCCAGGCGGTAATCGTCAGCGCGTGTTCATATACATCCGTTGTTCGCCGCTGGTGAACGTTGTCCACCTCTACTTTCGGCGTAAGTTTAACGTCTTCGGGTAGTGCTTCATGATAAAGATGGTGCAAGTTTGCAGTACGGTTCTTTTTCATGATCTTTTAAGCCGGAAGCTTCAGGGAAGCCCCCGGCCCTCCGACAGGTTAATTTTTTAAGCGGTAGCGGCTACTACGTTTACGCAACGCTCCGTCAGAAAAGAGCTGTTCCAGCGCCTTTCTGGCTTCATCAAGTGACCAGCCAAAGTGGGCAGCCACTTCCCCTGCCGTCATTCCTTGACGGACCGATGCCAACAGCGTCAGAAGTTGTGCAGAGGATTCAGACGTCAACGGGGCGTCCTGCGTCTTCTCTGCTTTTACGTCTGTTTTTACATCTGGCTTCTGTTCTGGTTTCTTCGGCTGGCGCTTAAAACCGCCGATCAGCCACTGGGTGTCATCGTCCGGTCGGCCTATCTCTTTACGGCTGATAACACGGCCTGTACGCGCTGCGGCGGCGCTGCCGGCATCAAGCGCTGCGCGGCACGCCGCCAGATCGCCTTCCACCACCAGCGTCAGCCTGCCAGGATCGAGCACTTCGTGGCTCAGCAGGCGTACGTTCGCGGCTTTCAGCATGGCATCCGCCGCGTCTACGGCAGCCACCATGCCATCCACTTCCAGTAATCCCAGTGCATTGATCATCACAACCTCTCTTACGCGCGCTGGATTGGATTACGGGCAATATCCAGAACGGCATCGGCAAAGGCGTTACATGCGGCTTTACAAGCGGCCTGGCTACCGGTCAAAAACGCTGCTGAATAGTTGGTTTCTGACGGCGGCGGCACGTAGGTCACCAGTTGTACATCGGCAGATTTCAGCGCCGCATCAATACCAAATGTTGCTTCCAGCGGCGGCGCCACCAGATACGCCATCGGATCGCCAAGTCGGCATCCCGCCGTCGCGGAAAGATACGAACCGGTACGCGAAACCACGTGCGCCAGGAAAGCGGTATCTTCTGCGTCATTCGCCCACTGAAACGCTGCGCCGCTTTCAATGTTGGCCACCATCGCGTCCAGACCCGCGCGAACTTCAGCCGGGTTGGGTCCACCGAGCATAATCAGTACTTCGCCCGAGGTTGGAGAGGGACTATGCGCCGCCCCGGCATACAGCGAGCGGCCATAAACCACTTCCACCATCGCCTGTTTTGTCGCTTCGTCTGCGGCAATATACGCCACGTCATCAGAGTCTGCTGTGATGAGTCCGAGGCTACGGATATGTGGCGGTAACTTAAGCTCGCGGGCAAAACCGTCATTTACCGAGGCAATCACGCGCATTGCGGTGACTGAAGGTCTAATCAAATCTAATGCTGGCATGATGCCTCCTTAACGGGTCATATTAATGCCGGAGGCTTTTTGCTCCAGCATGCGCTTGGCCAAATCCACAATTACCGCCGCAGCTTCAACCGGTGGCGTACCGCCCTGGTGAATGTTCGAGATACAGGTACGGTCAGCTTCTACGGTCGTCGCAACGCGCGGCGAATAGACGGCGTAGCAGGAGAGACTTTCCGACTGACCGAGACCCGGACGTTCCCCCACCAGCAGGATCACCGCTTTCGCGCCCAGTAGCTCGCCGATCTGATCTTCGATTTTTACGCGACCATAGCGAACGAAGAACGGGGTCCCAACCTTCAGTCCGGCCTGTTTTAAGCCCGACAACAATGGCGGCAGAATCTCTTCGTAGTTAGCGGTGATGGCGTCAGTAGACAGGCCATCAGAGATAATCACCTGCACATCCGGGTTCATCACACACTGCGATTTCAGCGCATCAATGGCTTCCGCGCTCAGACGACGGCCAAGATCCGGGCGCGTCAGATACAGGTTTTTGTCGCTGATTTCCGAGCGTACTTCCAGCAGTCCCTGCGCTTTTACCCACTCTTCCGGCACTTCTTTTAATACCGTATCTTTTGAACGCGAGTGGTCGGCCAGGAAGCGCAGCAACGCCTGGGTACGCGGACGAGGACCGGCGCGACCAGTACATACACGCGCCGCGGTACTGCGCCGCAGTTCAGTCAACACCTCTGCGCGGTGCGGATTCTCAACGCCTATCCACGCTTTGGCTTCGGCTGAACCTAAGTCCATCGCACAACTTTCACCAGTCGGCGCGGCGCACTGCGTGGTGCTGCATTTTGCTGGTGCTGACGATTTTTGAGCCTGCGGCTGCGACTCCCCCATTGACGCCATTACGCTGCGTACAATTTCTTCAATCTGTTTTTGATCCATCGTGTTTCATCCCCGCATCATCAAAAGAACAGTGACGGATCGCCCGCCCGTTTGGTCAGGCGACCGTTTGCCATAATGCCCATGGTTTCCAGCCAGCGTTCAAATTCCGGCGACGGGCGCAGGTTCAGCAACTGGCGGACGGTCGCGGTATCGTGGAATGCGGTGGTCTGATAGTTGAGCATGATGTCGTCGCCGAGCGGCATGCCCATGATGTAGTTGCAGCCAGCGGTGGCGAGCAAAATCATCAGGTTTTCGTTAAGGTTCTGGTCAGCATCAGCATGGTTGGTGTAGCAGCAGTCGCAGCCCATTGAGATGCCGCTCAGCTTGCCCATAAAGTGATCTTCCAGACCGGCGCGAATGATCTGACGGTCGTTGTAGAGATACTCCGGCCCGATAAAGCCCACGACGGTATTCACCAGGAACGGATCGTAGTGCCGCGCCAGCCCGTAGTTACGCGCTTCCATTGTTACCTGATCGGCGCCGAAGTTTGCGCCAGCGGAGAGCGCCGACCCTTGTCCGGTTTCGAAGTAAAGACAGTTTTCCCCGGCGATACGGTTGAATTCAGCGCCAACTGCGCGCGCTTCGTCGAGCATTGCCAGCTCAACACCGAACTCTTTTAAGCCTTTCTCGCTGCCGCAGATACTCTGGAAGATCAATCCACCCGGCGCGCCGCGACGAATCGCTTCAATCTGGGTGGTAACGTGCGCCAGTACACAGCCCTGGGTCGGAATATTGAATTTATCGATAACGCCGTACACGGTATCGAGCACGCGGCTTAAGTTTTCCACGTCATCCGTTACCGGGTTTACGCCGATCACCGCATCGCCCGCCCCGAAAGACAGCCCTTCATAGATTTGCGCCGCAATACTCTGCACGTCGTCACGGGTGTCGTTCGGCTGCAAACGGCAGCTAAAGGTGCCCGGCAGACCGATGGTGGTGTTAGCCTTTTTGATCACTGGCATTTTCTTGCCGCCGTAGATCAGGTCCGCGTTGGAGCAGATTTTTGCTACCGCAGCGACCACCTCCGACGTTAACCCTTTGCGCGTAAACGCGATGTCATCAACGGAAGTTTCATCGCTCAGCACGTACTCGCGCAGCTCGCTGATACTCCAGTTTTTGATGCGGTTATAGGCCGTTTCATTGACGTCATCCTGAATCAGACGCGTCACGCAGTCCTCTTCATAGGAAATCACCGGGTTATTGCGGATATCCGCTACCGTCATTTCCGACAATACCTGCTTGGCCGCCACGCGTTCCTGTGAACTGGTTGCAGCTACCCCTGCCAGCACATCCCCCGAACGCAGTTCGTTGGCTTTAGCCAGCACCTCTTTAACATCCTTAAACTGATAAACATTGCCGAACAATGTGGTCTTTAGTTTCATAAGTCGTTCCCTCAGGAAGGAAATGCGAGTGATTTCACCGTCACCGGCACAACCGATCCGCCAAAAAGAGGCGTACCAATGTCGATATAGTCCCCCGCCCGGACAACCACCTCATCGATGACCGCCAGCGGGTGTTGCTGTAACTGTGGGCGTAACAGCATGCCCAGGGCTTTACCAAAATCCTGCTCGGCTACCACCAGCAGGGGATGCGGATTTGGATAACGCGCGACAAAAGCCAGCAGCGCATCAATTACCGTTAACAGCGCGGCGTAGCGCACCGGCAGAGAACCGGGCAACGCCAGCACGTAGGCGTCCGTTTGCGGATCCAGATCGAGCTGCATTAACGCCTGTTGCCAGGCGGCCACCAAATCAGCCTCATCAACCGGAATCGCCACCGGTAGATTGCGCAGCGGAAGCGCCACGCCTTCCAGCCAGATGGTGCTGCCCGAAAGCGACAGCGTATGCGCCCCGGCGCCAATCACCGTGGCGCGCACGGTTTGCGCCGGGAACTGCACGTTCATCTCACGCAGGCGCGGATGTTCATGCAGCGCCGTGGCGAGCAGCGGTCCAATATCGGAAAAACAGAACGGATCGGCAGGTTGGTTGCGGTAGCACTCGCCTACCCCGCCGGACAACGTAATCACTTCCGGCTTCACGCCCGCAGGCAGCAGACCGGTTTGCATCAGCGCCTGCGCCAGCGGTGAAAGCGTGCCGTCAATCACCTCCACAATCAGCGCCGCCATGCGTCGCGCCACCGCAACCAGTTGCGCCGCATTGAGGGTTCGGGCGTCAAAGCCCGGACCAAATACGTCATCAACAATCATCTGTCCCGGCTGATGCGCGTGCACCACGTGCCCCTGACAGTCGGTTTCCAGCAGTCGCCCGCCGACGTTCAGACAGGCCGAGCCACTGACTTTTCCGGCGTCGAACAGCGCATAGTTCGACGTCCCGCCACCGATGTCGATATTCAGTACACGGCACAACTTCTGCTCAGACAGCGTTTGCGCCCCCGCGCCGTGACCGGCGATCACCGACTCCAGATGCGGACCGGCGCTGGCAACCACGAAGTCCCCCAGCGACTGGGAGAGCGTCATTACCGCCGGGCGGGCGTTACGGGTTTTGGCGCTTTCTCCGGTGATGATGATCGCGCCGGAATCAACGGTCTCAGGTGCGATGCCTGCCGCCTGATACTGGGCAAGGATCAGTGCCTTAAGTTCGGCCTCTTTCAACCCGCCCTGCTTATCAACAGGGGTAAAGAACACCGGGCTTTGCCAGCTAATTTCGCGTTTGATGAATTCATAGCGCGGCACCTGCGACACAGCCGCACGGTTAACCAGCTCAAGGCGCGAGAAGATCACCTGAGTCGTGGTGGTGCCGATATCAATACCGACGCTCAGTAGCTGGCGAGTGTTCACGATTGCGCCTCCGGGTTGGTTTCTACTTCTGCTGGCACGTTTTCATCTTTCGGTACCAACAGCATAGCCACGCCAATCGCCGTTACGCCGCCTATCAGCTTGCCGACAATCATCGGGAAGATCATGGCGTTCATGTTGGCGGCGGCGAAACCTAAGTGGTCACCCAGGGCGAAGGCCGCGGAGACCGCAAAGGCGCAGTTGATCACTTTCCCGCGGGTATCCATATTCTTCATCATGCCGAACATTGGGATGTTGTTGGCCAGCGTCGCCACCATGCCAGCAGCCGCAATATTATTAACTTTTAACAGGTTACCGACACTCATCAGCGGCTTTTCAAACCAGCGGGTCAGCAGCAGCACCATCGGGTACGCACCCAGCAGCACGCAGGAGATAGAACCGATAACTTCGATGGCGCGCATTACTTCACCCGGCTTGTCGCCCGGTGCCATGAAGATAGGGTCCAGACCCGGGATCAGCTCCCAACCAAGCAGGAATTTGATGACTGCCGCCGCCAGACCGAGAGTGATCAGCGCCACCAGAAATTTCGCGAAGATCTGGAAACCGTTGATCATTTTTTCCGGGATAAATTTCAGCCCCAGCGCCACCAGCACAGCAACGATGATCACCGGGATCATGTTCATCAGGATCAGCGCGAAGGTAAACTCCACCGGCTGCCCGTTGATTTCGACGCCGGAGTACATCGCGACCAATCCCCCCGCGATACAGCCAATCGGAATGGTGACGATACCGGCCAGCACGCCCAGCGCCAGATAACGACGGTCAGACGGTTCAATAATCCCCAGCGCAACCGGAATAGAGAACACCAGAGTCGGCCCCATCATCGCCCCAAGGATCAGGCCAGAGTACAGCCACGCCGCAACGTCGCCGCCCGCCAGTTCTTTCGCCAGGAAGAAGCCGCCCATGTCGCACGCCAGCAGCGTTCCGGCAAACATCGACGGGTTCGCGCCCAGCATTTCGTACAGCGGAATAATCACCGGTCCGAGCAAATGCGCCAGTACCGGCGCCAGTGCGGTCATACCGACCATCGCCAGGCCCAACGCGCCCATCGCCATAAAACCTTCTTCAAACTGACCGCCCGACCCCTCAATACTCTTACCGAATTTACCGAGGAAGCGCGCTGAACCGCCGAACTGCGACAGGATCCTGTCCACGGCGGCAATCAGCATAAAGAACATCATGATGTACATGATGATTTCGTTAATTCCCATAGCCCCTACTCCCTGTCATTTGTGATTTGTAGGCCGGATAAGACGTTTCCGTCGCCTCCGGCATTAACGCCGTGTTATTGCCGGATGGCGGTGCGAGCACCTTATCCGGCCTACAGGCATTACCCGGCAACCGCGTACAGGTCGATAATCTGCGCCTGCGTGGCGGTGCGAGGGTTACTGCGAATACAAATATCCTCCAGCGCGGCGTCAGCCCATGCGCTGTAATGCTCGGGCTTTGCCCCAACGTCAGAGAGCCGTTTGGTCTGGCCCACTTCGCTAATCAGCTCGCTGACGGCATTGATGGCATCGCGATCGTCCGCCTTCTTGTTGGTTAACGCCCGTCCGATATGGCTGAAACGCTCGCGACACACCATGCGGTTGAACCCCATTACCGTGGGCAGCAACATGGCGTTAGCCTGTCCGTGCGGGATGTGCAGCGTAGCACCCGGCTGGTGCGCCATCGCATGACACAGGCCCAGCCCCGCGCTGGAAAACGCCATCCCGGCCATACAGGAGGCCAGCAACATGCTCTCCCGCGCCGCCAGATCCTGCCCATAGCCGACAGCCTTCGGCAGCGATTTACCGATCATCGCAATCGCGCCAATCGCCAGGCTGTCGGTAAACGGCGTCGCGTTCAGGGCGCTATACGCTTCAACGGCGTGCGTCAGCGCATCGATACCCGTCATCGCCGTAACGTGCGCGGGTACACCTTCCGTTAGCGCTGCATCAAGAATCGCCACGTCCGGCATCAGAGACGCATGCGCCAGCACTTTTTTAAGTCCGCTCGCGGCGTCGATAATCACCGTGACATTAGTGGTTTCCGACCCCGTTCCGGCGGTAGTTGGTACGGCAATCAGCGGCAAACGCGGGCGTAACACGCTGCTTTCGTTCATGTCAGCCAGGGTCTGCGTGGGATTAGTCACCAGCAACGCCACTGCCTTAGCGGCATCCAGTACGGAACCTCCGCCAAAGGCCACCACGCCGTCGCACTTCGATTCACGCAGTTGCGCGACCGCGGCGCAGACATCCGTAATGCACGGTTCGCCCACCGGGCACGGCCACAGCGTCATCGCCACACCTTTCATCGCCAGGCTGCGTTCCAGTGCGGCGGTCATTCCCGCCTGATGCAGGAAGCTGTCGACCATGACAAACATGTGCGTCAGTCCGCGCGTTTGTGCTTCCTGTCCGCAGGTACTGAGCGCTCCCAGCCCACAAAGGGTGACCGGTGGAACGCTAAACGTTTTTACGCGTTGCTGATTCAGGGTATCGAATGCCTGAAAGAGCGCGGTCTGCAATTCAGCTTGCATAGATTCCTTCCGCTTTTTCTTTTCCGCTGTTGGCAATCGCCAGCGGGGTCATAAACAGGCTGTGCTGAGGTAAATGCACCTGCAGTTCCGGGAAGCGCTTACGGAACAGCTCATCCACGCCCGGCTGCATGCAGGAACCGCCGGCCAGCCATAAATCGGTGACACCCTGCCCGGCAATATGGTGAGCCACGATTTCCGCCATTTTTTCGTAGACTGGCTTCACCACCGGCCAGATCTCCTGACCGTTGCTGCGTTTGTACTGTTCGGCTTCTTCCAGTTGGATACGGCGGTTCCCGGCCAGCGTCAGAGAAATGTGGTGCCCGCCGGTCGCTTCATCGGCGGAATACGTCACTTTGCCCTGCTTAACAATGGCTATCCCGGTGGTGCCGCCACCGATATCCACCACGCCAGCGTTATCGAGCTGCAACAGATCCGCCACGGCGGTCGGCTCGTCGAGCACATGACTCACTTCAAGTCCGGCTGACTCCAGCACGTTGATGGAGATACGTGGGTCCGTTCCCGGTGGAAATGAGGTTGCCGCATGGGTAAATCGACAACCCACTTGTTGCTCAAGCGTATCGAGATGGCGACGAACAATGGTTACTGCGCCGAAGAAATCCCAGACGATGCCATCGCGCACGACATCGGCCCAGTCGAGGCAAACCGCTACCGGCTGCCCGTCACCGTCGACGACCATCGACACCACATCACACGTCCCCAAATCAACGCCCAGCCATAGCGGTGATTCGCTCTCAGCAGGCGTCTGGTTGCATAGCGTGGCTGCTTTTTGCAGTCTGGGTGTCAGCCAACGTTGTTCGTCGTGCGCCATCTCTTTTACTCCTTATACAATTCTGAAGGCGTCCACCAACACACAGCGACGCAGACGCACAAACGTACGCGCGCTGGTCACCCCTTCCCCGGTTGGCGTGGTAATGGTCATCGTGGTCCAGCCTTCGCCGCCAAGTCCCAGACCGGCAATACACGGCCCGTTCTTGACGAAAATGCTGGTATCAATGGCGTTCGCCATGCGGTTCATGTTGTCGATGTTGCGTGAGTGCATCGCCGCCGTATGGTGACAACCGCCTTCAAGCCTGACCGCCAGTTCAATGGCGTCATCGACGTTAGCGACTCGCACGACCGGTAGAACCGGCATCATCAGTTCGGTGACGGCAAACGGATGCGTCGCGGAGGTTTCGACGAATAACAGCCGGGTTTGCTCCGGTACGTTCAGACCAATCGCCGCAGCGATTTTTCCTGCGTCGCGCCCTACCCAGTCACGACTGACCGTGCCTTTACCGCGCTCATCGATATTTTTCAGCAGCACTGGTTGCAGCTGTTCAGCCTGGGCCGCGGTCAGTTTCACCGCATGCTGGCTTTCCATCAGACGCATCAGCTCATCGGCGACGCTGTCGACCACAATCAGCACTTTTTCGTCGGCGCAGATGATGTTGTTGTCAAACGACGCGCCTTTGACAATCGACTGCGCCGCGCGGGCCAGGTCGGCCGTTTCATCGACCACCACCGGCGGGTTACCCGCACCGGCGGCAATCAGACGTTTGTTGGTGTGTTTACGCGCGGCATCTACTACGGCTTCGCCACCGGTGACGACCAGCAGGCCGATGCCTGGGTACTTGAACAACCGCTGGGCGGTTTCGATGTCCGGGTTAGCAACGGTCACCAGCAGGTTTGCCGGACCGCCTGCAGCGACCACCGCCTGGTTAAGCAGGGTGATCGCGCGCTGAGAGACTTTTTTGGCCGCCGGATGCGGCGCGAAGACCACGCTGTTGCCAGCGGCGATCAGGCTAATGGCGTTGTTAATAACGGTTGCGGCCGGGTTGGTGGACGGTGTCACCGAAGCCACCACGCCCCACGGTGCGTTTTCAATCAGCGTCAGGCCGTTATCGCCGGTCAGGACCTGTGGAGACAGGCATTCCACTCCCGGCGTGCCGCGTGCCTGCGCCACGTTTTTGGCAAATTTATCTTCTACGCGTCCCATGCCGGTTTCTGTAACGGCAAGCTCCGCTAATTCTCTGGCGTGCTTTTCGCCCGCCTCACGTAGCGCCGCGATAGCCAGTTGGCGCATGGCGACGCTTTTCAGCCCTTGCTGGGCCAGTTTTGCTGCCGCCACTGCGTCATCCAGGGAGGCAAAAACGCCCATTTCTTGAACGGCACTGACGGGTTGGCTGCTGTCTTTCATTTTCAGCAGTACCGCTTTCACGACCTGTTCAATATCCTGTTGATTCATGATTTTCTGCCTTATTTATGGAAGATCACCTGACCACCTGCCACCACTTCATCGACAATGCCAATCACGCACAGATCGACAGGTGATGATTCGTTACGGTGCGCCTGACGGGCTGAGCTTCCGCTGACCAGCAGCACCCACTCTCCGGTTCCCGCCCCGATGCTGTCGATAGCAACAGCACATTGCCCGTCGGGATTACCCTGGGCATCAATCATTTCCACCATCAGCAACTTGTCGTGCGCGAGCCCCTGATGGCGTACGGTACAAACAATTTGTCCTGTGACGATTGCCAGTTTCATACGCGCCTCCGTGGCATATTTCAGGTAAAACCTCCCCCTACCCTCCGCAGAAGGTAATGTGAAAAGGAGAGAGGGTGACGCCAGCAATGCAGTCTGTGGCGTCACATGGACGACTTACATGTCGTTGCTGTCGCCTTTAAAGCTGATCGGGAATACTTCTTCCAGATCGCCATGCGGACGCGGGATCACATGTACGGAAACCAGCTCGCCAATACGCTGTGCAGCCGCAGCACCTGCGTCCGTTGCGGCTTTGCATGCCGCTACGTCGCCACGGACCATGGCAGTGACCAGACCGCCACCGATCTGCTTCACGCCAACCAGTTTCACGCGTGCCGCTTTAACCATTGCGTCAGAAGCCTCAATCAGTGCAACCAGGCCCCGGGTTTCAATCATTCCTAATGCTTCCATTATGCTTTCCTCTTAAGTCAAAGGGGTCCAGAACGGGACCTTATACAACCAGTGTGTGCGAGGCGTTTTCACGACTCACGTCAGTCTGGCGCGGCACTGCTGCCACCAACGCCAGTTCGATAATTTCCTGTACGCTACAGCCGCGAGAGAGGTCATGAAGCGGTGCGGCAAGCCCCTGGATCAGTGGCCCGACTGCACGATACCCTCCCAAACGCTGGGCGATTTTGTAACCAATATTGCCTGCTTCAAGCGACGGGAAGACCATCACATTGGCATTGCCCTTTAACGGACTTGCAGGCGCTTTTTGCGCGGCGACATCCGGAACAAAGGCGGCATCAAATTGCAGTTCGCCATCCACCATAAGCTGCGGCGCACGTTCACGAACGATCTCCGTGGCCTGCTGCACGTTAGCGACGTTAGGGTGGCGGGCACTACCATTACTTGAAAACGACAGCATGGCCACGCGCGCTTCTTCCCCCGTAATTGCCTGCCAGGTCTGCGCGCTGGCAATCGCAATATCCGCCAGCTGTGCGGCGGTGGGCTGGGGTACGACGCTGCAATCGGCAAAGCCTAATGACGGTCCGAGATACTGCGGCAGCATCAGGAAAATTGACGACAGCGTTTTACAGCCAGGCTGTAGCCCAATAATGCGTAACCCGGCGCGCAGCACGTTTGCCGTCGACGAAAGATTGCCGGCAATACAGACATCCGCTTTCCCCGCGCTAACCATTGCGGCGGCGAACATTAATGGGTCATTGAGTTTTTCCAGCGCATCGGCTGGCGTTTTATCTCCCGCGCGGGCCAGCCAGCGCAGCGCAAACTCTTCACGCATTGCCAGATTGCTTTGCGGATCGATAACCTGGATACCATCCATCGCCACCCGATGGCTGAGAGCAAACTGGCGCAAGGCAAATGGACTGGCGACGAGAATGGGGCGCGCCAGACCGTGCTGATGCAGATAATTCGCCGCTTTCAGCACCCGGACATCCAGCGCATCCGGGAACACCACCCGGGCAGGTGAGCGTTGGGCGAGTTGACGAGCACGTTCAATGATCATGGCTTCTCCCCCAGTCGCTGTTGAATTTGGCTAACAGTCAGCGGATGCTTCGCCACGCTCAGAATCATCATCACGTAGACTGTACTGGAAAGGCGGTTAAGCGCCTGCATGATGTCCGGTCGCATAACGTCAAAACTGCGGGTGATGAAGACCTGAGCCGCCACCGTCTCCGTTTCACGGACTTTGGTACGCAGCAGATTCAGCAACGCGCAATCACGTCCGTGGCTGGCCTCAGGCACCAGATGATCGTGATCCAGATAGCGCAGCGGATGATGTGAAAGCCGGTGTAAATCTTCGTCGCTCATACCGACGATAGCTTGTGCGGCCAGCGGCTCGTCCATAGCATCGGCGCGCATAATATTGCCCAGACGTGAGCGAATATCCGCCAGCCACGGCTGCCACGGTTCCGCCAGCTCGATCTGCAACCACACAGCCAGGGCGATGGTGCTGTCCAGCGCGGCGCGAAATCCCAGACGCGGATCGCTTTTGGCTACCATCTTGTCTGCCGTCAGATGCGTCAGCGTGTCTGGTTTCTTCGCCACCGGTTGATGACACAGTTCGCAACTGGCCTGGGGATGGGTAGCGCTGCTGGTTAAACCATGCACCGGCTGCGGCTGCTGTTCTTCGTCATCAATAAACAGGCTGCCCTGCTCGTCGATAAACTTAATGCGCAGATGTCGGCTTTCCAGTAATTCCCGGGCAGACGGCGTCAGGCGAGCATCAGCGGGGAGATGAATTTCAGCCCCTTCGCTGAGCGTATGATTCGCTCTGAGCCATGCTTCGGTAATGAAATCCTTCATACATCCGCCTTAGCAGGACTGCCAGTTCGCAGGCCAGGCCACATACAGAAACTTCACCGTCGATGGCGTACCAAATTCAATGCTGGAGCCTTTCGGGATAAACATGACGTCCCCGGCTTTAGCAATCATGGTTTCGCCTTCGTGACGAACGTGCAGCTCGCCTTCCAGAATCATGTCGATTTCGTCGTAGTTCAGCGTCCATGGGAAAAAGGCGTTATCCCACTGCATGAACCCAGCGGCCATGCTGCTACCGTCCTGGTCGGTCACCAGGTCGGTTAAGCCAACGCAGTGCGGTTGCGCGCCGTCAAAACGCCCAAACTTCACGCTGCTACCGTCGATGACTTTGACGCCGCCTTTGCCGGTGACCGATTTAAAGCTCGGCTGCATTCCGCCCTGCTCCAGCGACTGTTTCTCCTTCATGACTTTATCCATCAGCTGCGCGACCAGGCTTTCGGTAAATTGCCCTTCGGGCAATTGCGCAATGATGGTTTCACGAATGCGCTGGCTCTCCGTTTTGCCATCATCCCCCGCAGCCGGTGCAGCAGCGGCGGCAGTTGGCGCGGATTCGTCGCATTCACGGATAGTGACGCCCAGCAGCTCCGCCACTTCGCGTGCCTCCGGGGTGATGATGCTGGCGCGCAGAACAACCGACATTTCCTGTTCGCCGCGTGCGTGGGCCGCACGAATATCGTTAGCTGTGATGAGTTTTTTCACCTGCCCTTTCCTCCTTTTGGCTGAGCTCAGTCAGATAATCCACCAGGTGCTGCACGCTGCGCGGGTCATGGCTATTGAGCTCGAAAATCGGCTCCTGAAACCCCATCCCGCGAAGTAGTTGTCGCGTTGCGGCGACGTCGGCATCCGGCATGTCCGTTTTGCTGATAACGGCGATTTGTCGTTTACTGGCGCCGATATCCAACAGCCCGGCAGGTAAGCGACTTTCTTTATCATTTGCCGCGTGTATATAAATCAACGTATCGACATCCTGCAGCGTGGTAATTAAGGCGTGGTACCAGCGCGGATGGCTAAAATATTCTCCCGGCGTATCGATATCGCCATTTTCATTAAACTCAACGGCCTGTGTTTTTCTGGCGAGGGAATAATTCCCCTGTAGCGCATTAAAGAGCGTTGTTTTCCCCGCGCCCACCGTACCGACAAACGCAATACGTTTCATCGCCGCCTCTGATTAACTTTTTGTCAGGTTGCACAACGTGAAATTTAATAACCGACCCAGACCGCTCACCGTCTGTAATAGCGCTTCTTCTACCGCGCCTACCGAGCCATAAATCACCAGTGCCCCGCTGAATCTATCGAGAAAGCCGATATGTACATCCGCCGCCTTCATGGCTAAGTCACCGGCAATCATCGCGGTTTCGCCTGGCGTCAGCGTCATAATGCCGATGGCGCCCGCCTCGGGAACGCCGATCTTTTTCGCCAGCTCTTCGCCAGGGTGCGCAATGAGATGCGCCAGCGTGACCTGTTTCCCCGGCACAAATTCCTGAATGATGCGTTCTTTTTCCATTGCTCACCGCCTCCGCTGAAACTGCCCTCATCGTGGCAATTTTTTGTCAGAGTAAATAACAAAATTCGGCAACCAGGTTTAAAAGGTGAAGTGGATCACTAAGAAAAGGAAAATAAAAAGGCGCGGGAGATACCCGCGCCAGAAATAATTAAAGTGAAATTACAGCGGCTGTGTTTGAGCTTCTACAACGGCCAGCGCCACCATATTAACGATACGACGAACAGAGGCGATCTGCGTTAATACGTGCACCGGTTTCGCTACCCCCATCAACACTGGGCCGACCGTTACGCCTTCGGAGCTGGAAACACGTAGTAAGTTGTAACTAATACGAGCAGCCTCCATATTCGGCATCACCAGAATATTGGCTGAGCCTTTCAGTGGGCTATCCGGCATACGGTCGTTACGGATACTTTCCACCAGCGCGGCATCACCGTGCATTTCACCGTCAATCATCAATTCTGGCGCACGCGCCTTAATCAGCGCCAGTGCTTCACGCATTTTGCTGGCAGACGGACAATTTGATGAGCCAAAGTTGGAATGTGACAGTAATGCCACCTTCGGTTCGATACCAAAGCGACGCACGGTTTCTGCCGCCATCACGGCGATTTCAGCCAGTTGCTCCGGCGTTGGGTCATCGTTGACGTAGGTGTCGGCGATAAAGGTGTTACCGCTTGGCAGCAGCAGTGCGTTCATCGCCCCGGCCGTATGCACGCCATCACGGTGACCAAACACCTCTTTCACCACGCTGAAGTGCTCATGATAGTCACCAATCGTACCGCAGATCATCGCATCGGCTTCACCGCGCTGCACCATGATCGCGCCGATAACCGTAGTGTTGGCAATCACCGCACGCTGCGCCTGCTCCTGGGTAATACCACGGCGCTTCATGATCTGGTAGTACTCGTTCCAGTACTCTTTAAAGCGCGGATCGGACTCATTGTTAACGATTTCAAAATCGACGCCGGCTTTGATCTGCAGTCCCAGTTTCTGGATACGCATTTCGATCACACTCGGACGACCAATCAGGATCGGCTTCGCCAGACCTAAGGTGATCAGCTCCTGAGTCGCATGCAGCACACGCGCCTCTTCCCCTTCCGTCAGCACCACACGCTTCGGCGCTTTACGTGCCTGGGAGAAAATCGGCTTCATGAACAGGTTGGTTTTGTAGACAAATTCGGTCAGCTTATCGATATAAGCATCAAAGTCAGCAATCGGACGCGTTGCCACACCGGAGTCCATCGCCGCTTTTGCTACCGCCGGGGCGATTTTAACAATCAGACGCGGGTCGAACGGTTTAGGGATGATGTATTCCGGGCCAAAGCTCAGGTCCTGGTCGCCATAGGCGGAGGCCACCACTTCGCTCTGCTCGGCGTGCGCCAGCTCAGCAATGGCGTGTACCGCGGCCAGTTTCATCTCTTCGTTGATGGCGGTAGCGCCGACGTCCAGCGCGCCACGGAAGATGAACGGGAAGCAGAGAACGTTGTTAACCTGGTTCGGATAGTCGGAACGACCGGTACAAATGATAGCGTCCGAGCGCACCTCTTTTGCCAGCGGCGGCAGGATTTCCGGTTCCGGGTTGGCAAGTGCCAGGATCATCGGCGCACGCGCCATCTTCTTGACCATTTCCTGGGTCAGCACTTTGGGACCGGAGCAGCCGAGGAAAATGTCTGCACCGTCAATCACGTCATCCAGCGTACGTTTACCGTCATCCACTACCGCGTAAGCCGCTTTGGTTTCCGCCATGTTCGGTTCGCGGTCTTTGTAAATCACGCCTTTGGAGTCGCAGACCACTATATTGTGTTTCTGCATCCCCAGCGCCACCAGCAGGTTCATACAGGCAATCGCCGCCGCACCTGCGCCGGACACCACCATGCGTACGTCAGAGATATTTTTCTCTACCACCCGCAGACCGTTAAGAATTGCGGCGGTGCTGATGATCGCCGTGCCGTGCTGATCATCATGGAATACCGGTATATTCATACGCTCGCGCAGTTTTTGCTCAATGTAGAAGCATTCCGGCGCTTTGATGTCTTCGAGGTTGATGCCGCCAAACGTTGGCTCAAGGGCCGCCACGACATTGATAAATTTATCCGGATCAAGCTCATCCACTTCGATGTCGAACACGTCAATCCCGGCGAATTTCTTAAACAGAACGCCTTTTCCTTCCATCACCGGTTTGCCAGCCAGTGCGCCGATATTGCCCAGGCCCAGCACCGCAGTACCGTTGGAGATAACCGCAACCAGGTTGCCGCGCGCGGTGTATTTGTAGGCCGCCAGCGGGTCCTTTTCAATTTCCAGACACGGCGCTGCAACGCCTGGCGAGTAGGCCAGAGCAAGATCACGCTGTGTTGCAAGAGGCTTGGTCGGAGAAACCTGAATTTTACCTGGTACTGGAAATTCGTGGAAATCGAGGGCGCTTTGTTTTAACTGGTCATCCATCTTGTTGTTCCTTTCACGTGTCGATCAAAAAAGTGGCGCGGGTAACCATGCTACGAGCCGCACATTATCACCTCAGTCAGCGGCCCAAACTTTGAAGGTCCCCAAACTCTCGCCATTCAAAGAAAGAATTTGTTATCAACTTATAACAGCCATGTTACCTGCTTAATCCAGCAATGCCATGCTTGTCTGCTATGCTTTTTGCGTGTGCAGCCCGCAATTTTCCCAAAAGTGTGAATTAACACACGCATCTAACGCTTTACTTTTCAAGGAGTATTTCCTATGACCCGTAAAGAGCTTGCCAATGCCATTCGTGCGCTAAGTATGGATGCCGTACAAAAAGCTAACTCAGGCCACCCCGGCGCACCAATGGGAATGGCCGATATCGCCGAAGTACTGTGGAATGATTTCCTCCGCCATAACCCGACCGATCCCACCTGGTACGATCGTGACCGGTTTATTCTGTCCAATGGTCACGCTTCAATGCTGCTTTACAGTCTGCTGCATCTTTCCGGCTACGATTTGCCGTTAGAGGAGTTGAAGAACTTCCGCCAACTGCATTCGAAGACGCCAGGGCACCCGGAAATCGGCTACACGCCGGGCGTGGAAACCACCACCGGCCCGCTGGGTCAGGGTTTAGCCAACGCGGTTGGCCTGGCGATTGCCGAACGCACGCTGGCGGCGCAATTTAACCAGCCGAATCATGAGATTGTTAACCACTATACCTGGGTGTTTATGGGCGACGGCTGCCTGATGGAAGGGATTTCCCACGAGGTTTGTTCCCTGGCGGGAACCCTGGGACTGGGCAAACTGATTGGCTTCTACGATCACAACGGCATCTCGATCGATGGCGAAACCGACGGCTGGTTTACCGACGATACCGCGAAACGCTTTGAGGCCTATCACTGGCATGTGGTGCATGAGATTGACGGTCATGATCCTGAGGCGGTGAAAAAAGCGATTCAGGAAGCGCAGGCTGTTACCGATAAGCCATCGCTGATTATCTGCCGCACGGTGATTGGTTTTGGCTCACCGAATAAAGCCGGGAAAGAAGAAGCGCACGGCGCCGCGCTGGGCGAAGAAGAAGTGGCGCTAACCCGACAGAAGCTGGGGTGGCACCATCCTGCTTTTGAGATCCCCAAAGAGATTTACCGGGCGTGGGATGCACGGGAAAAAGGTGAGAAAGCGCAACAGGCCTGGAACGAGAAATTCGCGGCGTATCAACAAGCACACCCGCAGCTGGCGGCTGAATTTACCCGTCGAATGAGCGGCGGGCTACCGGAACAGTGGGAAGAGACGACCCAGAAGTACATTACCGACTTACAGGCTAATCCGGCCAAAATCGCCACCCGTAAGGCCTCGCAAAATACCCTGAACGCCTACGGTCCGATACTGCCTGAACTGCTTGGCGGCTCAGCGGATCTGGCGCCGAGCAACCTGACCATTTGGAAAGGATCTACGTCGCTTAAAGAGGATCCAGCCGGAAATTACATCCACTATGGCGTGCGGGAGTTTGGTATGACCGCGATTGCCAACGGTATCGCCCATCACGGTGGCTTTGTGCCGTACACCGCCACGTTCCTGATGTTTGTCGAATATGCCCGTAATGCCGCGCGCATGGCGGCGTTGATGAAGGCCAGACAAATCATGGTTTATACCCACGACTCGATTGGTCTGGGGGAGGATGGTCCTACGCACCAGGCCGTCGAACAGCTCGCCAGCCTGCGTCTGACGCCTAATTTCAGCACCTGGCGACCATGCGATCAGGTTGAGGCGGCAGTAGGCTGGAAGCTGGCGGTCGAACGCCATGACGGGCCAACGGCGCTAATCCTCTCCAGACAAAATCTGGCGCAGGTTGAGCGTACACCTGAACAGGTGCAGCAGATTGCCCGCGGGGGATATGTGCTGAAGGACAGCGGCGGTAAACCGGATGTTATTTTGATTGCTACCGGTTCAGAAATGGAAATTACGCTGCTGGCGGCGGAAAAACTGACCGGTGAGGGTCGTAACGTGCGTGTGGTTTCTCTGCCCTCGACCGATATTTTTGACGCTCAGGATGAGGCGTACCGGGAATCAGTCTTACCGGCAAACGTCAGCGCCCGGGTGGCGGTGGAAGCAGGCATTGCCGATTACTGGTACAAATATGTCGGTCTAAAGGGGGCAATTGTCGGCATGACCGGTTATGGAGAATCAGCTCCGGCAGATAAATTGTTCCCGTTCTTCGGCTTTACGGTAGATAACATCGTCGCCAAAGCGCATAAAGTGCTTAACGCGTGATCCACAATGTGGGCCAGGCATCTGGCCCATGCCAGTTATCGCAACTTGGTTCCTGAGCATAACGCGCCAGGCGAAACCGCTGTCCGTCATAGCGCCAGCGCGTCTGGATACCGCAATCAGCCAACCCTCGTCCTTTGGCGAGGGTGACCAGTTCCCGCGACTTCTCGTCAAACGTGGCGTTGGTCAGTTCCATATCCCGACTTTCGGCATCCGTTTTAAATGGCAGACTCAAACGGACGGCACTGGAGGTTAACGGTTTTGCGCGTGAAACAATCCACGCCAGATCGATGGTGTTATACGCCCCGGCTTCACAGCCGATCATCAGTAGCGCTTTGTCATCCGTCAGGGCCGTGACGCGCATCTCGCGACGCAGTGGATCGATCGAGCAGCGAATACCATTGATGCGCCAGTTACCATAATCGAGCAGCTCACTGCGCTCTTGTTGCGTTAAGGGCGTTGGCGTTGGGTTAATGACAGCCACACCTTTCAGGGCCGGGGCTGGCGGTACGCTGAGCGGCGGCTCATCACCTTTTTCGATCCAGGCGGTTTCGCTCCCCACGCGTTTTTGCTGGGCGTCGATAAACAGTAATGCGGCTTTTAATCCGATCAGTGAAAGATTTTGCGCGCCTTTTTGCAGGGTTATTGCCTTCGCGTCCTGTACGGTTTGTAAAAATGCGCTAATAGTGACCGGATCATCGGTCATCAGTTGCCAGGGCGTAATACGCCAGTGCTCACCGCTAAGCGAAAGCGGTGCGCCATCCAGCAACAGGCGCGGCGCAATTTCGCTCTCTTTAGCATGGGAAGGCTCCAGCCCTCCCAGTTCAATACGCAACACCGCATCGGTGTGCGCCCCGGCGCTGCGGCTGAGGGTCATGACCAGGCCGTGATGTTCTCCGGTATTGCGCGCCACGCAAAAATTCTGGTTATTACACGTCACCTGCCAGTCAGAAAACGCCTGCTGCGCGGGCGCGGCCCACAGCAAACGGACGGGAATCAGCCCGAGCAGAAAAATGAAAATGACGCGATAGCGCATGGACGGTACAACCCCGGAATTAAAACACACAGCCTAAGCGGTATCTTCCTTGCGCGACTGATGTGGCTCAATAAGAATCGTCGGATTGGCCGTCTATTTGTAAAGAAATATTAATACTCAGGGTTAATCCATAAGGTGCGACGACTGCAGGTAGTTCAACAACAGCACCGTTTTGCCGTCACGGATCTCACCCGTTTTAATCATTTCCAGCGCCTGCGTGAACGGCAACTCCAGAACCTCAATATCTTCATCTTCAACACCGCCGCCTGCATTTGCCCGCTGACTGTCGCTGTATTGCGCGATAAAGAAATGGATCAGCTCCGTCACGCCGCCCGGCGACATGTAGAGTTCGAACAGTTTACGCACTTCCCCCACTTCATAGCCGGTCTCTTCAATCGCCTCTTTACGAATACACGCTTCTGGTTCGTCGTTATCCAGTAGTCCGGCGCAGGTTTCAATCAGTTGGCCGTCTTCGTTACCGTTGACCCAGGTCGCGACGCGGAACTGACGGATGAGAACCACGGTTTTCTTCTCCGCGTTATACAGCAGAATTGTGGCGCCGTTGCCGCGATCGTAAACCTCGCGCTTGTGACGAATCACCTCACCGTTACTTCGGGTCAGATCATAGGTAATATTGCGCAGGATGAAGTAGTTATCAGAAAGGACTTTATCTTTGATGAGGGTAATTTTTTGCGACATACCGGCTCCACGGCGAGAAGTGAGAAATAATACTACGCCGTGAAACCGGGTTTGTCTTGACCTTCGGCTAGTGAGATTTGACTGATTTTACGCCCAGCCAGTCGACGATCCCTTGGGCAGCATGCCGCCCTTCAGCCATCGCCGTGACCACCAGGTCCGCACCGCGTACCGCATCTCCGCCGGCAAAGATTTTCGGGTTACTGGTTTGATAACGGTACGCGCTCTCAACGTTGGCGGCAATGCGTCCCCAGTTATCGACCTTAACGCCATGCGCCTCCAGCCACGGCATACCGTGCGGGTGGAAACCAAACGCCATGATCACCGCGTCTGCGGGCATAACAAACTCACTCCCGGCGATCGGCACCGGGCGTCGACGCCCATTCGCGTCCGGCTCGCCAAGCTGGGTACGTAAGAAACGCACGCCGCTGACTCGTCCATCGGCATTCAACACCAGCTCAACCGGCTGGACGTTAAACTCAAAGTTCGCCCCCTCTTCGCGCGCGTTTTTCACCTCTTTTTTCGAACCCGGCATGTTGGCTTCATCACGACGATAGGCGCAGGTAACCTGGCTTGCCCCGTGACGCAGCGCGGTACGCACGCAGTCCATCGCCGTATCGCCTCCGCCCAGCACCACAACGTTCAGCCCGGCGGTATCGATAAACGGTTCTTCAGGCAGTTCATCCAGCCCCATCACCTGTTTGGTGTTGGCAATCAGGAACGGCAGCGCATCATAAACGCCCGGCGCGTCTTCATTCGGCAGGTCCGCCTTCATGGAACGATAGGTCCCCACGCCCACAAATACGGCATCGTACTCTTCCAGCAGCGTCGCCAGCGCCACATCCCTACCCACTTCACAGTTAAGTTCGAAATGAATGCCCATGGCGCTGAAGATTTCACGGCGACGCGCCAGCAGCGTTTTGTCCAGCTTGAAGGCCGGTATGCCAAACGTCAGCAAACCGCCGATTTCAGGATGGCGATCGTATACGGTGGCGCTAACGCCGTTTCGCGCTAACACATCCGCACAGGCCAGGCCTGCCGGACCCGCGCCGATAATCGCGACGCGCCTATCCACTTTCTGTACGTGGCTTAAGTCCGGTCGCCAACCTTTGCTCAGCGCCCGGTCAGAAATATAACGCTCAATATTACCGATAGTCACCGCGCCATGCTCGTTACGCACCGTGCATGCCCCTTCGCAGAGCCGGTCCTGGGGACACACGCGCCCGGTCACTTCCGGCAGGCAGTTGGTCTGATGAGAAAGCTCAACCGCCGCGTCGATGTTCCCGGCTTTGACCAGTTCTATCCACTGCGGAATATGGTTATGCAGTGGGCAGGTCCATTCGCAAATACTGTGGTCGCCGCATTTCAGACAGCGGGATGCTTCCCGTTCCGCCTGCGCCGTGCGAAACGGCAGATAGATCTCTTCAAAGCTGGTTTTTCGGGCTTCAATCGCCAGCTTATCTGGCTCACCACGCGCAGGCGTCGCCTGCATTTGCTCACGTTTGGTGATGGCATCCTGAACAAAATCGGTAGCGCTACTGTGCCAGGGCTGACTCTCCAGACTGGCTGTACGCAGTCTGCGCGCTTTTGACAGGCCGGTAAGCGCGTTTTCCGTCACCAGCTGTAACGCCTGTGCCGGACAGTTTTCCACGCAGGCGGGGCCTTCTTCACGCCCCTGGCACAAATCGCATTTATGCGCAGTCGCTTTCACCTTTCCTTTAGCCACGGGAGTGAGTACGATCTGCATCGTGCCAAAGGGACAGGCCACGACGCACGATTTGCAGCCAATACACTTTTGCGGGTTCACCTGCACGCTGTCGTTATCATGGCTGATTGCCCCGTTTGGGCAACTTCTGGCGCAGGGGGCGTCTTCACAGTGGTGGCAGGTCACCGCACTGCGCTGTTGCTGATGCTTTATGACGGTAATTCGGGGCTGAAAATGCCGCGGGCTCAGGACATGCTGCTCGCCATTGTGGGCCATGACGCAAGCGACCTCACAGGCATGGCAACCCAGGCACTGCTGGCTATTGACCATAATAAAACGATTCATGGCTTCCTTCTTTTTTGGTTGCAAAAACCTTATTCTTTATATGACTGTTGTTATTAACCGACACGGAAGGAAGCGGCAATGTTCATTTGCCCAGGAAGCACAACTATTTATCCAGAACCTGTGGCAGATCAATTTATTTCATCGCATATGAAATTGTGTTTCAGTTACCATCCAGTTTCATGGCGTTTTATTAACATTTATCAAATACACCGTATCGTTCGGGCTGTATCAAGGCGCGACGTGTATTGTGTGAGGATGCACAAGTGACGGTAAAGCGTCCGGTCTCGGCCAGCCTGGCCAAGGCTTTTTTCTACATCGTGCTGTTGTCGATTCTCTCAACGGGTATTGCGTTGCTCACGCTGACCAGCAGCTTGCGGGATGCTGAAGCCATCAACGTTGCTGGCTCATTGCGCATGCAAAGCTACCGTCTGGGTTACGATCTGCAAAGCCAAAGCCCGCAGCTCAACGCCCACCGCCAACTTTTCCAGCAGGCGCTAAACTCGTCGGCATTACAAAATCTGAATGCGTGGTATGTACCGCAAGCGGTGAAAAGTCGCTATGGACGACTGCATGCAAACTGGCTGGAAATGAACGTCCGTCTTATCGATGGCGATTTAAAATGGTACCAGGCCAATATCAATAACTATGTCGATCAAATCGATCTCTTCGTGCTGGCGTTGCAACATTACGCCGAACGCAAAGTGATGCTGGTTTTTGGTATTTCGCTGGCAGGCGGGATTGGCATATTCACGCTCGTCTTCTTTACCCTGCGGCGCATTCGCCAGCAGGTGGTGCGGCCGCTAAATAAGCTGGTAATGGCCAGCCAGCATATTGAACACGGTCAGTTTGATATCCCACCGCTGGATACCGGTTTACCCAACGAACTGGGGCTGCTGGGCAAGACCTTTAGCCAGATGTCGAGTGAATTACACAAGCTGTACCGTTCACTGGAAGCCTCGGTCGCAGAGAAAACCCACGATCTCCACGAAGCCAATCGCCGTCTGGAGGTGCTGTATCAGTGCTCTCAGGCGCTGAATACCAGTCAGATTGATGTGTACTGCTTCCGCCATATTTTACAGATTGTCCGCGAACATGACGCCGCGTATTTCCTGGAGCTTACCGTCGGTGATAACTGGCGGATTAGTGAAGGGAGCAAAAGCCCCGAGCTGCCAATGCAAATCCTGCCGGTCACGATGCAGGAAACCGTCTATGGCGAACTACACTGGCAAAGTCCAAACGTCAATGCCTCGACCCCGCTGCTCAACAGCGTATCTTCTATGCTGGGACGCGGGTTGTACTTCAACCAGGCGCAAAAACATTTTCAGCAGCTGTTGTTAATGGAAGAGCGCGCGACCATTGCACGCGAACTGCACGACTCGCTGGCGCAGGTGCTCTCTTATCTACGCATTCAGCTCACGCTGCTGAAGCGCTCGATTCCAGAGGATAACGCTCCGGCGCAAAGTATTATGGCGGATTTCTCTCAGGCGCTGAATGATGCCTATCGTCAACTGCGCGAGCTGCTGACCACCTTCCGTCTGACCTTACAGCAGGCCGATTTACCCTCCGCCCTGCATGAAATGCTGGAAACGCTGCAAAATCAGACCTCAGCTAAACTGGTGCTCGATTGCCGGTTGCCTACGCTGGCGCTGGATGCGCAAATGCAGGTGCATCTGCTGCAGATTGTTCGTGAAGCGGTGCTGAACGCAATTAAGCATGCTAACGCAACCGAAATTGCCGTCAGTTGCGTCACCGCGCCGGATGGCAATCATACGGTTTATATTCGCGATAACGGCATCGGCATTGGCGAACCGCATGAGCCTACCGGGCACTATGGATTAAATATTATGCGTGAACGAGCGGAAAGACTGAGCGGCACGTTGACCTTCTCGCAGCCCTCCGGCGGGGGAACGCTGGTAAGCATCAGTTTTCGTTCGGCTGAATCCGACAGTAAGCTAACGTAAAGAACCGCAAAGCGCCGTCGGGTCTGGATCCAGGTCTGACGGCGCTGGCACAAAAGGTATGCTGTAAACGGGCATGATAATTTACATTATCTTCTTTTTTTCTCCACGTTTGCCCCGTACCTTGCCGCTAAAGTGAAGCAAGTCATACCCATAACGATACGCAGAAACACGAGGTCCCCTTTTAATGGCGAATTTTTTCATCGATCGCCCCATTTTTGCCTGGGTGTTAGCTATCCTGTTGTGTCTGACAGGAGCCCTGGCTATTTTTTCGCTACCCGTTGAGCAATATCCCGATCTGGCCCCGCCCAACGTGCGGGTAACCGCCAACTATCCTGGTGCATCTGCACAAACGCTGGAAAACACCGTGACCCAGGTCATCGAGCAGAATATGACCGGTCTCGATAATCTGATGTATATGTCATCACAGAGCAGCGGGACAGGCCAGGCGACGGTTACGCTGAGTTTTGTCGCCGGGACCGATCCTGATGAAGCCGTACAGCAGGTGCAAAACCAACTGCAATCGGCAATGCGTAAGCTGCCGCAGGCGGTACAGGATCAAGGGGTCACGGTACGCAAAACCGGGGATACCAATATTCTGACCATCGCCTTCGTCTCTACCGATGGCTCCATGGATAAGCAGGACATCGCCGATTATGTGGCGAGTAATATTCAGGACCCGCTCAGTCGTATAAACGGCGTGGGGGATATCGACGCCTACGGTTCACAATACTCCATGCGTATCTGGCTCGACCCGGCCAAACTTAACAGCTTCCAGATGACCGCCAAAGATGTGACCGACGCTATCGAGTCACAGAATGCGCAGATTGCCGTCGGGCAACTTGGCGGCACGCCTTCAGTAGACAAACAGGCGCTGAATGCGACGATTAATGCCCAGTCGCTGCTGCAGACTCCGGATCAATTCCGCGATATTACTCTGCGCGTTAACCAGGATGGTTCGGAAGTTAAACTGGGCGACGTGGCGACGGTCGAAATGGGGGCTGAAAAGTATGATTATCTCAGCCGCTTTAACGGTAATCCCGCCTCCGGTCTGGGCGTGAAGCTGGCCTCCGGCGCCAATGAAATGGCAACGGCAACGCTGGTTATTAACCGCCTGAACGAGCTGTCGCAATATTTTCCGCACGGGCTGGAATATAAGGTGGCGTATGAAACCACCTCCTTCGTAAAAGCCTCAATCATCGACGTGGTAAAAACGCTGCTGGAAGCGATCGCGCTGGTATTTTTGGTCATGTACCTGTTCCTGCAAAATTTCCGCGCCACGCTGATTCCCACTATCGCCGTTCCCGTCGTGCTGATGGGTACCTTCTCCGTGCTCTACGCCTTTGGCTATAGCGTGAACACGTTAACCATGTTTGCGATGGTGCTGGCGATCGGCCTGCTGGTGGATGACGCCATTGTGGTAGTGGAAAACGTCGAGCGTATTATGAGTGAGGAGGGCCTCTCACCGCGTGAAGCCACGCGAAAATCGATGGGACAAATCCAGGGCGCGCTGGTCGGTATCGCCATGGTACTGTCGGCGGTGTTTATCCCAATGGCCTTCTTCGGCGGCACTACCGGGGCTATTTATCGCCAGTTCTCGATTACCATTGTTTCCGCGATGGTGCTGTCCGTTCTGGTGGCGATGATCCTCACCCCTGCGCTGTGCGCCACGCTGCTTAAACCGCTGCATAAAGGCGAACAACACGGGCAGACCGGTTTCTTCGGTTGGTTTAACCGCATGTTTAACCGCAATGCCGAACGCTACGAAAAAGGCGTTGCCCGGATCCTGCATCGCAGCCTGCGCTGGATCCTGATCTACGTTCTGCTGCTCGGCGGTATGGTCTTCCTGTTCCTGCGTCTGCCGACTTCCTTCCTGCCGCTGGAAGACCGCGGAATGTTTACCACCTCGATACAGCTCCCCAGCGGCTCCACCCAACAACAAACGTTGAAAGTGGTAGAGGAAGTAGAGAAGTATTACTTCACCCACGAAAAAGACAACATCATGTCGGTCTTTTCCACGGTAGGATCCGGCCCCGGCGGGAACGGACAAAACGTGGCGCGTATGTTCGTGCGTTTAAAAGACTGGGATGAGCGTGACACCACCACCGGGACCTCCTTCGCCATCATCGAACGCGCGACCAAAGCGTTTAATAAGATTAAAGAGGCTCGCGTCTTCGCCAGCAGCCCTCCAGCCATTAGCGGCCTCGGAAGTTCGGCTGGTTTTGATATGGAACTGCAGGATCACGCCGGCGCGGGCCATGACGCGTTAATGGCCGCACGCGACAAGCTGATTGAGCTGGCCGGGAAAGACGCGTCCCTCACCCGCGTTCGTCATAACGGACTCGACGACAGTCCACAATTGCAAATTGATATCGATCAGCGCAAAGCCCAGGCGCTGGGCGT
Source organism: Citrobacter sp. W9 (assembly GCF_026719375.1). Classification (NCBI taxonomy): domain Bacteria; kingdom Pseudomonadati; phylum Pseudomonadota; class Gammaproteobacteria; order Enterobacterales; family Enterobacteriaceae; genus Citrobacter; species Citrobacter sp. W9. Next base: position 41,608 of record NZ_JAPPTE010000010.1, read on the forward strand.
GTCCATTGACGACATCAACGACACATTGCAAACGGCCTGGGGCTCCAGCTACGTTAACGACTTTATGGACCGCGGCCGCGTAAAGAAAGTCTACGTCCAGGCGGCGGCAAAATACCGCATGCTCCCGGACGATATCAACCTGTGGTACGTCCGCAATAATAGCGGCGGCATGGTGCCTTTTTCGGCCTTTGCCACCTCGCGTTGGGAAACCGGCTCACCGCGTCTGGAGCGTTATAACGGCTATTCTGCCGTCGAGATTGTCGGTGAAGCCGCGCCCGGCGTCAGTACCGGTACGGCGATGGACGTGATGGAGTCGCTGGTCCGTCAATTGCCGACCGGATTTGGCCTGGAATGGACGGCGATGTCTTATCAGGAACGACTGTCGGGTTCTCAGGCCCCCGCCCTGTACGCCATCTCTCTGCTGGTGGTGTTCCTGTGTCTGGCGGCGCTGTACGAAAGCTGGTCGGTGCCCTTCTCCGTCATGCTGGTCGTGCCGCTGGGGGTTATTGGCGCGCTGCTGGCCACCTGGATGCGCGGTCTGGAAAACGATGTGTATTTCCAGGTCGGGTTATTAACCGTTATCGGACTCTCAGCGAAGAACGCGATATTGATTGTTGAATTCGCCAATGAGATGAACGAGAAAGGACACGATCTGCTTGATGCCACGCTGCATGCCTGTCGCCAGCGCTTACGCCCGATTCTGATGACGTCGCTGGCGTTCATCTTTGGGGTGTTGCCGATGGCCATCAGCAATGGCGCAGGTTCCGGCGGTCAACATGCGGTGGGGACCGGTGTAATGGGCGGGATGATTTCAGCCACAATCCTGGCAATTTACTTCGTTCCCCTGTTCTTTGTGCTGGTCCGTCGACGCTTCCCATTGAAGCCACGCCCAGAATAATCGGACACAAAAAAGGCGACTTACGTTGAGTCGCCTTTTTTTATCCTTTGCAGGATATGAATTTCTTCCAGAAAATTATTTACGAAGCATGACTTCGATAAAGTCTTTCCAGTTCCCCAGTTCACGTTCAATCATAACAACCTCTCTTATTATTATGAGCATTCTACGAAATCATCATCATCAAAAGAAGATCATTTAACCGATGGTTGTGATTACATCCTCCCGTGTTTGGGTATATGTGATCACTATGCGCTAAACCCATAAATTTTATGTGACTTACTGCAACATTTTGAAATATTCATACATCATCTACTACTTTGACAATTCTGATGGAAAAACAGGCTGATGCAAACAGGCAAATTCTTATTTTCATTTATACGATAGTTTTGGAACTTTCAGGAATCATTATTCACCCTTGTTCAACAATGTTATATTTCTCTATAACGCCTGAATGACAATATGTATTATTCATGTTCACAAAACATAGGCATAAATATTCAAATTCCATCAATAAGGATTCAGATGATTACTCTCTACGGCATTAAGAATTGCGATACGATTAAAAAAGCCAGACGCTGGTTAGAAGAACGAGGGATCGACTACCGCTTCCATGATTATCGCGTCGACGGCCTGGACAACACGCTATTACAGTCCTTTATCAGCGAATTAGGTTGGGAGCCGCTGCTCAATACGCGTGGAACCACCTGGCGAAAACTGGATGAAGCCACGCGTAGCCAAATCACTACTGCGGACGCCGCCGCCGCGTTGATGATTGAAATGCCTGCAATTATCAAACGCCCATTGCTCTGCGCGCCGGGTAAGCCTATGCTGCTTGGTTTCAGTGATTCCAGTTATACGCAGTTTTTTAATGAGGTGTAATCTATGTCGTGCCCGGTTATTGAGCTGACTCAGCAGCTTATTCGCCGTCCTTCTCTGAGCCCGGATGATGCCGGGTGCCAGGCGTTAATGATTGAACGCCTGCGCGCGGTAGGTTTTACCGTTGAGCGAATGGATTTTGGTGACACGCAGAATTTTTGGGCATGGCGCGGTAAAGGTGAGACCCTGGCGTTTGCCGGTCACACTGACGTAGTGCCTGCCGGCGATGTCGATCGCTGGATTAATCCGCCGTTTGAACCGACCATTCGCGATGGCATGTTGTTTGGGCGTGGCGCTGCCGATATGAAAGGTTCACTGGCGGCGATGGTCGTGGCCGCAGAACGCTTTGTCGCCCAACATCCTAATCATCAGGGCCGCCTGGCATTCCTGATAACCTCTGACGAAGAGGCCAGCGCCAAAAATGGCACCGTGAAGGTGGTTGAAGCGCTCATGGCGCGGAACGAACGCCTCGATTATTGTCTGGTTGGCGAGCCGTCCAGCACGGAAATCGTTGGCGACGTGGTGAAAAATGGTCGTCGTGGTTCACTGACCTGCAACCTGACCATTCACGGCGTGCAGGGGCACGTAGCCTACCCGCATCTGGCTGATAACCCGGTACACCGCGCAGCGCCTATGCTCAATGAACTGGTGGCGATCGAGTGGGATCAGGGTAACGAGTTCTTCCCGGCGACCAGCATGCAGATTGCCAATATTCAGGCAGGAACCGGCAGCAACAATGTTATCCCGGGTGAGCTCTTTATTCAGTTCAACTTCCGTTTCAGCACCGAATTAACCGATGAAATGATTAAAGCCAGGGTGCTGGAACTGCTGGATAAACACCAACTGCGTTATACCGTCGACTGGTGGCTCTCCGGTCAGCCGTTCCTGACCGCACGCGGTAAACTGGTGGATGCAGTAGTGAACGCCATTGAGCACTATAATGAAATTAAACCGCAGTTACTGACTACAGGCGGGACATCCGACGGGCGTTTTATTGCCCGCATGGGGGCACAGGTAGTAGAGCTTGGGCCGGTCAATGCGACCATTCATAAAATTAATGAATGCGTTAATGCCGCCGACCTGCAACTGCTGGCCCGTATGTATCAACGTATCATGGAGCAACTCGTCGCCTGATGAGTGTTCCTGTAAGAGGAAATGAGCATGGACTGGCTGGCAAAATACTGGTGGATTTTAGTGTTGGTGTTTCTGGTAGGCGTATTGCTGAACGTGATTAAAGATCTCAAGCGTGTCGACCCTAAGAAATATCTCGCCAATAAGCCGGAGCTTCCCCCGCATCGTGACTTTAACGATAAGTGGGACGACGACGACGATTGGCCAAACAAGGATCAACCGAAGAAATAATTTCCAGGCCGATAAGTTCCGTAGGCCCGGTAAGCATTAGCGCTACCGGGTATTAAGTGCCGGATGGCAACGCTTCGCGTTTTGTCCGGCCTACTGTGATCAATCAGATCATCTCAATCACATCATCATCGTGAGGCTTACCACCGCTCAGCGCTTCATCAAAGTAGTGTTTCGGTACGGTAAAACGCAGATGATCGAGCGCAAACTGCATGCTGTGTTCATCAATGGCGTGCCCCAGATTTTCGACGATATCCAGCGTCACATCTCCACCGGCGCGAATTAACGCTTCCTGCGCAGCAACGGCGTGAGATAACTCAATCACCCGGTCTTCACCGCCGTGAATCAAATGTACCGTCGTAGCCGTGGTTGCAATCTCTGGTAAGGTGGCGTAGCGACCATTGAAGGCGATGACCCGCGATGCCAGCCCCGGCTCGGCTTTAATACTCTCAAGCGACATAATCGCCCCCTGAGAAAAACCAATCAGCGCGGTAGCCTGCGGTGAAACGCCGCTGTGTTTTTGCCAGTAGCGCACGGTTTCAATAAAGACCGGCATAATGGCGTCAACACGCGCCTGCCGGTTCTCCTCCGTTACGCCCTGAACCGAAAACCACTGACGTCCGGAAGGAGAACCATAAGGCTCAGCCCCGCCAATGCTGACGATGAGCGCATCCGGAAACAGCGGTGCAAACCAGGAGCCGATTTCGCCCATGGCAACCGGGTTATCGCCGACGCCATGAAACAGCAGCAGTAGCTGTTGAGCGGGTTTATCAGGACTTTGAACAACAAAATGGTCATGTTTCATGGCGATCTCCTTAACTGATGAGAATCATTCTACGCCGCTTAACCGCAATGACCATGTCAGTAAATTGAAGAAGTTAGTGAAAATTTTGCCATTGCATAATGCGATTTTGTAGCCGCTGTATACGTTCAGCATCCAGCTGCTTTAACGCCTGCGCCGCCTCGGCCCGCTGAACGACCAGCAGTGCTTTACGCCCGGGGATCTTCAACTGCTGGCACAATTCGGCATCGCTGCGTTTAGCCTGTAAGCGGCCCCGCAAGGCCGGGAGAGGTAACTCGCTGTGCTGAAGCAGACGAGTCAGACAGCCAAGCGACGTTAGTAATGGCCGATGGGCGAAGGCAAATCCGGCCAGATCATTCCAGTCATCCTCATTAAGCGTAGACTCTTTCAACGGGTCCAGCGGAATGCCCTCACCGTTCCACTGCGTAAGGATCTCCGCATCGCGCCGCAGACGCTGGTGTTCGCGCCCGGCGAGGCGTTTTCCCGCTTCGCTAATAGGCAGTAACGCCATGGCGGTATAGCACCCGCTGCTGGCTTCGCGGTGATTGCCCATTCGCACCAGAGCAAAACCACAGCGCTGCCAGAAACGCCAGAGTTCGACCGTATACCCAAAACTGACGGACAGATAGTCACACTGCGTGGAGTAACGCCGGGCCTGCATAATCAACTGCTGCCCGATACCTTCTCGCTGGCGAGCAGGATGAACCGCAATTCGGCTTACCCGCCGTCCAATGAGCGTTGCCGCCAACGGATCACCGCCGTGCGCCGCCAGTGACTGTGCAACCAGATTTCCTCGTGGTCGGCGATATCCTGCCCAAACGGCCTGGCTTAATTCCGCAGACAGTCCCCCTTCATCCACCAACCAGACGGCGCCCGCCACCGAGTCTGCACACGATGCCTGAAGGAAATGCTGGCCAGGCGCGTCCATCATTCGCCGCAGATCCAGTGGCGAAGTGCGATAGTGCGCCCCGGAAAGCAGTTGATATACCGCTACCGGCAGCGCCGGGTTGTCATACCAGGATTGTTGTTCAAATGCACTGAAATGGAGATCGCCCGACGGGGCATGCGTAAACGTTTCGTCGTCAAACAGCAGCGCATCGCTGACGATTTTCTCCAGCGGACATCCCAGCGCCCAGCGTACGGGCTGTTGTAACTCAAAACGTCGAAGATGGGGAAAGCGGGCGCAGAACTTCAACAAGAAGCCTCTGCCGGTTCCCTCATAGCCCTGAACGGTGGTGGTTAATAGCGTGCGGGGAAAACGCGCGACTAACTGATGCAGTAGCGGCGCGGGGATTGCGGCGGCTTCATCAACGATAAGCCAGTCTGCGGTTGCAGAACTGCTTAACAACGCGTCCGGGGCCATAAAGCGGTAACGTTCTGCGGCAAATTGCGCCAGCACATCGGTTGCCGCTTTGGCAGGCGCGGTAACAATTGCAGTCCCGTTGATACGTGCAATCAGTTGCCCCGCCAGCGCGGATTTTCCCCGACCACGCGCGGCCGTCACGGCAACCACGCCAGAAGGCATAGTCAGTAACTGCGATAAAATCAGCGCCTGTTCAGGCTGAGGTTCACCGGTTGCCGCGTGCCAGTCGGCGCGAGCAGCAAAGTGGGGATATGTAGCAGGCTGATGCTGCTGCCAGTGCAACGCCTGTCCATCACGGGAAATGACCCGTTTGACGTGTTCAACAAAATGCGGCGTTGGAATCGGGTCAGCGCAGTCACTCCAGCGCAGTGAATCCGCGTCAGGATGCGTGTGCCAGCTATGCCAGGGGGGAGTCAGCAACACCAGCCAACTGCCGGCGATCAGCGTGCCGCTTAAGGCGGCAAACGCCGCAGCGTCAAATCCCGGCCCGGCGTCAAAAACTGCATGATGGAATTCGCGCCCTAGTAATGTTTGCAGCGCCTGCGGCGTACAGTTCGGCTCAGCAGGGGCTTGCGCCCCTACCCATAGCCAGTCACCGGGTAACGCGTTGCGTAGCGCTAAAGCTTGCGCCTGACGCCAGCTATTCTCGCCGCTGATAACCAGCAGACGGCGGATGCCTTCGCGGGTCATCTGTTCAGTTAACGCCCTCAGCGCCGTGTTATCAGACATCCCTGCCTCTGTATTTTAAATGCCTTTTCCAAAAGTATTGCACTGCCCCGGATCGCCGCTGTCAAAGCCGCGTTTGAACCAGGTAAAGCGCTGTTCAGAAGTTCCGTGGGTAAAGCTGTCCGGTACAACGCGGCCTTGTCCTTGCTGCTGCAGGCGATCGTCACCGATAGCTTGCGCGGCGTTCAGCGCCTCTTCCAGATCGCCGGACTCCAGCACGCCCTGCTGCTGCATACTATGGCCCCAGACGCCGGCAAAGCAATCCGCCTGCAGTTCCATACGCACGGAAAGACGGTTCACTTCAGCCTGTGAGGCATTCTGTTGCATCTGACGAACTTTCGGTTCAATACCCAGCAGTTTCTGCACGTGGTGGCCCACTTCATGGGCGATAACATAGCCCTGAGCAAAATCACCATCGGCGCCCAGCTTGTTTTTCATATCGTCGTAGAAGGAGAGGTCGATGTACACGGTGCCATCCGCCGGGCAGTAAAACGGGCCCATCACGGACTGGCCTGCGCCGCATCCGGTACGCGTAGCGCCCCGATACATCACCAGCTTCGGCTGTTGATAGGTCCGGCCCATTTTTTCAAACTGCTGTCCCCAGGTATCCTCCGTGGTGGCCAGAATCACCGAGGTAAATTTTGCCGCTTCATCATCATTTGGGCTGATGGAGTGTGATGATTGCTGTTGGGAAACGGGTTGACCGGTCATTAATCCGGTGAGATCCACGCCATAATAACCTGCGACCAGCACCACTATCAGCAGGATGATGCCGCCTTTACCACTGGGCAAACGAAAACCAGGCCCGCCCATAGAAGGGCCGCCAGAGCTGTTTCGTCTGTCTTCTACATTGTCACTTTCACGACGCCCTTGCCAGCGCATAATCACCTCAACTTTTTATTCATTATGATGATGATCGTAGGCGGTTCGGAACAGGATTACCATAAGAAACAGTAATCAAAATCGGCGAGATTGATGAGCCGGTGAGCGATCGCCGGCTCAAAGGGGAATTAGTCTAACTTGACACCCAGGCGATGCGCGACGGCTTCATAGGCTTCGATCAGACCGCCCAGGCTCTGGCGGAAGCGATCTTTGTCCATTTTATCCAGCGTTTCTTTGTCCCACAGACGGCTACCGTCCGGTGAGAATTCATCACCCAGCACCACTTCACCTTTATACAAGCCAAACTCAAGTTTGAAATCGACCAGAATCAGGCCCGCATCATCGAACATCTTTTTCAGCACGTCGTTCGCTTTGTAGGTCAGCTCTTTCATACGCGCCAGATTCTCTTTGCTCACCCAACCAAAAGTTTCGCAATAGGAATCGTTAATCATTGGATCGTGCATAGCATCGTTTTTCAGGAACAGATCAAACAGCGGCGGATTCAGTTCAATACCTTCCTCAACGCCTAAACGCTTAACCAGTGAGCCCGCCGCGCGGTTACGCACCACACATTCAACCGGTACCATCTCCAGTTTTTTCACCAGACATTCGGTATCGGAAAGCAGTCGCTCCATCTGGGTAGGAATGCCCGCTTCTTGCAGTTTAGTCATAATGAAATGGTTGAACTTATTATTCACCATGCCTTTACGGTCAAACTGTTCAATGCGCGCGCCATCCCCTGCTGACGTATCATTGCGGAATTCGAGCACCAACAGGTCCGGGTTTTCCGTGCTGTATACGGTCTTCGCTTTACCACGATACAACTCAGCTTGCTTTTGCATCTTTATTACTCCTGGGTGTGAATTAACGATAAATATTGCGTTTTTCTGCCGACGCACACGTTTGCGTATCATATCAGAAAAAAAGGGCTGGAGTTATCCAGCCCTTCATTTTTACTTACTGAACGCTGCCTGGAAGACGGCGACCAGCGCGTCGTTCTGGCTTTGCGTCAGGGTATGCCCCTTCGGATCGATAAACTGCATACTACTGCGGTTATCTAAATCACCGACCTGCAGTTTATAGTCGCCAGACACTAAACCTGGATCGCTTGCGCCCAGTTCCTGCCAGCTGCTATCAGACAGTGGTTTGTAGGTCACGGCGATGCTACCCTGAGAACGGGTGCTGTCGGTCACTTTCATGCCCACTTTCTCAAGCGCTGCCGGCAGACGCTGCCACACCACGTTGAACGGTCCACGCACCACCAGCATTGGTAAACCAGTGTCGTCGGCGGCGCTCTGAACATCCATGGTTGCTGCAGAGCGGTTCTGCGCGGCATTCGCAGCATCTGTGGCGTTCTTATCCAGACCAGCAGAGATGACGTTCATCATCTCAGCGCTGTAACGCTGCATAGATGCCGCATCGGCTACAGGTTTACCCGCCTGCTCGAGGTTAGTCAGTTTCACCGTTACCGCTTGCTGATAGCCCTGCGGTTTAACCGAGATTTGATAACGTCCACGGTACTGCTCGTCTTCATCCAGACGGTTCCAGTCAACCCAGTCGGTGGTCAACGTCTGGCTGGCATCATCACGCTTAGCGATCGTGTAGTTTTTAGACTGAATGACGCTAACGACCTGTGGCCACAGCGTGTTGCCACGACCATTTTCCACCAGTAATGTCGACGTATCACCTGCGATCTGGGTACGAGCGCCAGTGACTAACGCTAACGGCTGGGCCGGTGGGCGAATATCCAGCGCTTTACCCACGGCACCGCTACCGTTGGTTACCGGGATATTATAATCACCTGACATAACCGGCAGAATCATCCCAGCTGGCGCATGAAGCTCAGCAAGCGGTGCGGCCTCCAGATAGGATTCATCACCGCTCACCTGGCGCTTATAGCGCGAGTCAGAACTACAGGCCGCGAGCAACATAACAAGCGAAACACCCGCAACCTTGGCCAGGCGCGACTTTTGTACTGAGTAAGCCATCAAATCTCCCTAAACTTTACAGCAAACCGGCATGCTTAAGCGCCGCCTTGACGATTTCACGAGCATTGTCCGTGATTGGCGTCATCGGCAGACGCAGCGTATCGGTCGCCACAAGTCCCAACTCCTTACATGCCCATTTCACTGGGATAGGATTGGGTTCGACAAAAAGTTTGTTGTGTAACGGCATCAGACGCTGGTTAATTACCCGCGCCTCGGCAAAATGCCCTGCAGCCGCCAGTTTGCACATTTCAGCCATGTCACGCGCCGCAACGTTAGACGTTACGGAAATCACGCCATGACCACCGAGCTGCATAAAATCCAGTCCGGTCGCGTCATCACCGCTGAGCAGAATGAAGTCATCTGAAACCAGCTCTTTGATCTGGTGAACGCGACTTAAGTTCCCCGTGGCCTCTTTAATAGCGATAATATTTTTTACTTTCGCCAGACGGCCAACGGTTTCTGGCAGCATATCGCAGCCAGTACGGGACGGCACATTATACAGAATTTGCGGCAGGTCAGTATGTTCAGCGATGGCTTTGAAATGCTGGAACAAACCTTCCTGGGTTGGGCGGTTGTAATACGGCGTCACCGTCAGGCAGCCGACAACACCGCTATCGTTGAAACGCTGCGTCAGACTAATGGCTTCTGCGGTCGCATTGGCGCCCGTTCCGGCAATTACCGGAATACGCCCGTCGGCCAGCTCCAGCGTCATCATCACCACATCGCCATGTTCATCATGACTCAGGGTGGCAGACTCACCGGTGGTGCCAACCGAAACGATCGCCGAGGTGCCGCTGGCGACATGATAATCAATCAGTTTTTTCAGGCTCGACCGGCAGACTTTACCTTTCTCATCCATCGGCGTAACAAGCGCGACAATACTTCCCGTGAACATGGGCCATCCTCTGTGCAAACAAGTGTCTCAATGGTACGTTTGGTACGACAATAAAAGCAAGCGACCAGAGCCGTTCTGATTGTTGTATGCATGTTTTTTTTATGCTTTCCTTATGATTACCTCACCGCTCAAAGGAAGAACAGGTTTGACATCGTCATCGCAACACTATCTGGTCATTACTGCGCTGGGTGCCGACCGCCCAGGAATTGTGAACACCATCACGCGTCATGTCAGCAGTTGCGGCTGTAATATCGAAGACAGCCGACTGGCGATGCTGGGTGACGAATTCACATTTATCATGCTGCTGTCAGGCACCTGGAATGCCATCACCCTGATTGAATCAACCTTGCCGTTGAAATGCGCTGAGCTGGATTTATTGATTGTCATGAAGCGCACGACTGCGCGTCCCCGCCCAGCAATGCCCGCCACGGTATGGGTGCAGGTCGATGTCCCCGATTCTCCACATTTGATTGAACGCTTTACCGCCCTGTTTGATAGCCACCAAATGAATATTGCGGAACTGGTTTCACGCACGCAACCGGCTGAGAATGGAAAGACGGCGCAGTTGTTTATTCAAATTACCGCACATAGTCCTGCGTCACATGACGCGGCAAATATTGAAGATGCGTTTAAAGCACTCTGTACAGAACTCAATGCGCAAGGCAGTATTAACGTCGTCAATTACTCACAGCATGATGAACAGGATGGAGTTAAGTAATGAACCCACTGAAAGCCGGTGATATCGCACCGAAATTTAGCTTGCCGGATCAAGACGGAGAACAAGTAAATTTAACCGACTTCCAGGGACAGCGTGTTCTGGTTTATTTTTACCCGAAAGCCATGACACCCGGCTGTACCGTACAGGCCTGCGGCCTGCGCGATAACATGGATGAGTTAAAAAAAGCAGGTGTTGAAGTGCTGGGAATCAGCACCGATAAACCGGAAAAACTTTCCCGATTCGCGGAGAAAGAAGTTCTTAACTTCACGCTCTTGTCCGACGAAGATCATCAGGTTTGCGAGCAGTTCGGCGTCTGGGGTGAGAAGTCATTTATGGGCAAAACCTACGATGGCATCCACCGCATCAGCTTCCTGATTGATGCTGAAGGGAAAATTGAGCATGTGTTTGATAACTTCAAAACCAGCAATCACCACGACGTGGTAATGAACTGGCTGAAAGAGAACGCCTGATTCACGTTTTTCTGAAAAAAGCCTGATGGCGCTTTGCTTATCAGGCCTACAATTTGCACACTTTATAGGCCGGATAAGGCGTTTACGCCGCCATCCGGCATCAACCTCGGTTATTCAAACGTCCCTTTGACGCAGGCTTTTTTCTCTCTGACTACCACTTTTCCCTTCGCCCACAGGTGATTCACCTCCAGCGCGTCGTTCAGCACCAGAATATCCGCATCGCATCCCACAGCCAGACGCCCTTTATGCTCCAGCCCTAAAAATTCTGCCACCGTACGCGTCAGCGGACACAGCGCCTGTTCCAGCGGTATAGCATGAACCTTCACCAACTGGCGCACCGTTTCCGCCAGTGATTCAAACCCCGCGACGCCAATCCCGGTGAGATTACCTGACTCATCAAATTCCGGTTGGCTGCCGTTGCCGTCCGAGCTCAGGGTAATGCGCGACAGCGGCACATTTTGGCGCAGCGCCGTGGCAATAGCCGTGGCCGGATCAACAGGCTCATCAATGCTGCTGGTAATATCGATAAAACCGCCTTTGCGGGCATACTCCAGTGCCGCCTGGAACAAGGGTTCCGCACGGTTAACGTGAGTCGGCAACAGTTTAGTTATCGGCACGTCGCAGTTTTCAAGGATCTGATATAACGGTTCCAGCATGTGCGGGCTGTCGCCCATATGGAAAACGCTGATCCCCGGTTTGCGTCCTAACAATCCACCGACGCGCGACTGCGCCGCCATGTTCGCCAGTGCCTGGGTATCTGGTGCTGAAGAACGATGGTCCGAAATCGCACACTTCACGCCAATCACTTTATCGATCAGCGCCACGTCGCGATCGATGCTGCCGGTGATAGTCGGGGAAGGCAGAGAATACGCTCCGGTCAGCATCCAGGCGCTGATACCTTCAAACTCCAGCGCGCGGGTTTTCGCCAGCAGCGACTCCGGATGACGGGTAATACCATCTGTACCCAGTAATCCCACCACCGAAGTGACGCCAGCTTCAACCAGCCGTGACAAACGCACTTCCGGCGTGCGGGTGTGCGGCCCCGCTTCACCGCCACCGCCAATCAAATGGACGTGCTGATCGATAAACCCCGGGCACACAATCGCGCCGTCCAGATTGACGCACTCGCAGCCGGGAAAGTCTTCAGGAGAAATCGACGGCGCGATGGCAACAATTTTGCTGCCGGATACCAGTATATCCTGTCGCCCTAAATCTTCCGGCGCGTACACATGTCCCTGCTGGAACAATGTCAAATTAAGAATTGAACAGTTCATAACCTTCCTTGTCAGGCAATAACCTGCATGACCCAAATAGAGAGCAGTGCATTAATGACGCACACCGCAATAATAAGCGGATAGTAACGAGGATGGACCCCCGCAGTCCCCAAACAACGTCCCACATTTTGCACCGGATTACCCATCAGGTAGATAGCGGGTAATAATACCGTGGCATCATGTCCCGAAAGCGTACCGGCAACAACCAGGCTGGCGCAAACACCGACGCCGCCTCCCATACTCATGACCGCCGCCAGCAGGACGGTGGCAGATTCTCCCGGCAGCCCCCATAACGCCATCACGGGCTCACATACCCGCCCGACAATCTCGAGCAGCCCCGTTACTTTCAGCGCCTGGATAATCACAAACGCCATCACCACGTTCGGTAACAGGCTGGTTGTTGCTATGGTAAACCCGCGCCGTGCGCCATCGATAAACATATCCATGACGTTTTTACGTACCTGCGTTGTCATCTCAGGCCTCCTGCTGCGTACAGCGATTTTCCAACTGCGCAATCCATAAGCGCAGCAGGTTAGCCCCCACAAATTTGAACACGAGGATCACCGCCAGCGGCGTAATCACCGGAACGGTAACCATCGTAAACAGCGCTGCCCCTGAGGAAAAATAGTTGGTAATACAGGCGCTGCCGCTGGTTTGCCAGCAGGCAAAAACGGCACGTTCCTGTTCAGTGATAATGCCCTCTTCAGCCATTTCTTTCGTCATCCCGGCTGCGGCATCGGTATTTTGCAAATTCGCGATCAGCGCCAGCGAACAAACACCTGGAATTCCGAGCAACGGGCGCAGGACTGGCGTCATTAACTGTTGTGCGGCGCGCAATCCACCTAACCCTTCGGTGACGGAGATAATCCCCAGAGAAAGAATGACGGAAGGCGCCAGCTCCAGTGCGAATAAAAAGCCATCTTTAGCGCCCATGCCACCCGTGCCGCGAAAAGAGATGGCCGTATCGCCTGCCGCATTAACCTTCCCAAACGCACCGTTAAGGACGGTGAAGTCAAATACCCGCCACCATTCGGTACTTTTCGCAAACATGCCGGAAAAAAGAATAATTGTAATAAAAAAAGCGAGATAACCGCCCCATCCCACCTTTTGCTGCGTGTGTGTGTTGTGACCCATGTTGTTCTCCTGTTGGTCTTATTCCTTGCGTGACGAAAAGACATCACGCGGGTCAAGTTAAAGACAAACGCGGAGAAAAACGACACCAGAGGAGATTATTCAGAAAGTGTGGATAGAGGTCAGACAAGTTCAGCTCCGGCGACATTGCATCGCCGGAGTTTGCAGATTAAGGTTCGTCAACGGCCTGACCATCAGGCCAGGCATGCATGACGGCTTTGATAAGCGTCGCCAGAGGAATCGCAAAGAATACGCCCCAGAATCCCCACAGCCCGCCAAAAATAACGACCGACAGAATAATCACCAGCGGGTGCAGGTTAACGGCCTCGGAGAACAGTACCGGGACCAGCAGATTACCGTCCAGCGCCTGGATTATCAGGTACACGGCAAAGCAGCTCCAGAACTCGGTGCCAAGCCCGAACTGGAACAACGCCACTCCGACGACCGGAATCGTCACCACAAAAGCGCCGATATACGGGATCAAAACCGAGAACCCCACCAGCACCGCCAATAGCAGAGAATAGTTGAGGCCAAACAGCAGGAAGCCGAGCCAGGTCGCCACGCCGACCACCACCATTTCCAGCACCTTTCCGCGGATATAGTTGGTGATTTGCTGATTCATCTCTTTCCATACCTGTCCCGCCAGTCCGCGATTACGCGGCAGTACCCGACGCACGGCGTTCAGCATCTGACCTTTATCTTTGATCAGGAAGAATACCATCAACGGGACAAGCACCAGATAGACCGCCAGCGTCAGCAATCCGACCAGAGAGGCTAACGAATATTTCACCACCGAATCGCCCATGGTGAGCATCCGCGAGCGCATATTCTCCGCCATCGCATCAATAATGCCCGCATCCATCAGCGCCGGATAACGTCGTGGCAAAGTGGCGGCAAAATCAGATAATTTATTGAGCATACCGGGCATATCGCGGATCAGGTAAATCCCCTGCTGCCACGCGACAGGCATCACCACAAACGCCATCAGCAGCAAAATACCGACAAACACCACCAGCACGATTGATGTCGCCCAGCGCCGTGAACAGCCGATATGTTCCAGCCGTACAGTCGGCCACTCAAGCAGGTACGCCAGCACAATGGCGACCAACAGCGGCGCCAAAAGACCGCTAAAGAAGAACAGGATGCCAAAACCGGCAACCAGAATAATTAGCAGGGCGATGGCCTCGGGGTCGCTAAAGCGGCGGCGATACCATTGCATCAACATTTCGAGCATAAAACCCTTCCATGAACCCAATAGCGGGATTGCGATCCCGAATTGTATCGAAATGTCACAAAAAAGACTTCGCTTTTTATGGCTGATTACGCAAAGTGAAAAGACATTTTTCCTGGGTGTTCATCGTCAGGTTTCACAGTTACACTCCCTAAGCTTGCGGAGTGTGAACGATACTTCACGGCATTGGTCAAATGGCTATCTCAAAAAAGAATACAGGACAGAGGTTATGTTCAGGCAGTTGAAAAAAAACCTGGTTGCTACCCTCATTGCCGCACTGACCATCGGTCAGGTTGCGCCCGCATTTGCTGACCCCGCGGACACCCTGCCTGATATGGGAACCTCGGCAGGGAGTACCCTTTCCATAGGACAGGAAATGCAGATGGGCGATTTTTACGTACGCCAGCTGCGAGGCAGCGCGCCGTTAATTAACGATCCGTTGCTGACCCAATATATTAATAGTCTGGGGATGCGTTTAGTTGCACACGCCGACTCGGTAAAAACGCCCTTCACCTTCTTTTTAATCAACAACGATGAAATTAACGCCTTTGCCTTCTTTGGCGGCAACGTTGTTTTGCACTCCGCACTGTTCCGCTATTCCGATAACGAAAGCCAACTGGCATCGGTTATGGCGCACGAAATTTCCCACGTCACGCAGCGTCACCTGGCGCGAGCGATGGAAGATCAGAAACGCAGCGCCCCGCTAACATGGGTCGGTGCGTTAGGATCCATTTTATTGGCGATGGCCAGCCCCCAGGCGGGTATGGCGGCGCTGACCGGTACGCTGGCGGGTACGCGCCAGGGAATGATCAGCTTTACGCAGCAAAACGAACAGGAAGCGGACCGCATCGGTATTCAGGTACTGCAACGTTCGGGATTCGATCCCCAGGCCATGCCGACGTTCCTGGAAAAACTGCTCGATCAGGCCCGTTACTCTTCGCGTCCACCGGAAATTTTGCTGACCCACCCCCTGCCAGAAAGCCGTCTGGCAGATGCGCGTAACCGCGCCAACCAGATGCGCCCGGTCGTCGTCCAGTCTTCAGAAGATTTTTATCTGGCCAAGGCGCGGACCTTAGGCATGTATAACTCTGGTCGCAACCAGTTGACCGATGACTTGCTGAGTAGCTGGTCGAAAGGCAACGTACGCGAGCAACGTGCGGCGCAGTATGGTCGGGCGTTGCAGGCAATGGAGGCCAGTAAATACGACGAGGCGCGTAAAGCGCTGCAACCATTGCTGACGGCCGAACCAAACAATGCCTGGTATCTTGACCTGGCAACGGATATCGATCTCGGCCAGAAGAAAACCGGCGACGCGATTAATCGCCTTAAAAATGCTCGAGACCTGCGAGTCAACCCGGTACTGCAGCTCAATCTGGCAAATGCGTATTTACAGGGCGGGCAAGCCAAAGAAGCAGCCAATATCCTGAATCGTTATACGTTTAACCACAAGGATGACCCTAACGGCTGGGATTTGTTAGCGCAAACGGAGGCTGCTCTCGGTAACCGCGATCAGGAACTGGCTGCCCGTGCGGAAGGGTATGCCCTTGCAGGGCGTCTTGACCAGGCGATTTCGATGCTCAGCAGCGCAAGTTCTCAGGTCAAACTGGGAAGCCAGCAGCAGGCCAGATACGATGCCCGTATCGACCAGTTGCGCCAGTTGCAAGAACGTTTTAAACCGTATACGAAGATGTAATTATCGAACTCTTGCCGGATGGCGATGCTGTAGCGTCGCCATCCGGCAGTATTGTTATGCAAGGAGAAGTCATGTCAGACGCGATTAAAATCTACCATAACCCACGTTGTTCCAAGAGCCGCGAAACGCTGGAATTGCTGAAGTCCAACGGCGTGGACCCGGAAGTAGTACTGTATCTGGAAACGCCAGCAGACGCCGCAACCTTGCGTGAACTGCTGCAGATGCTGGGCATGTCCAGCGCGCGCGAACTGATGCGCCAGAAAGAAGATCTCTACAAGTCGCTTAACCTGGCGGACAAGAATTTGAGTGAAGATGCGCTGATTCAGGCGATGGTTGAAAATCCGAAGCTGATGGAGCGCCCCATTGTGGTTGCCAAAGGCCAGGCGCGGATCGGACGTCCGCCGGAGCAGGTACTGGAAATCGTCGGTTAAGCTGAAATCGCCGCACTCTTTTCGGCTGCGGCGTTTACAGTTTCAAAATCTCTTTTACGAACGGAATGGTCAGCTTCCGCTGGGCGGTGATCGATGCGTGATCAAGCTGATCCAACGTCATAAACAGCGTACGCATTTCCCGATCCAGACGTTTAAGCAGGAAACGTCCCACATCTTCCGGCAGTTCAAACCCACGAAGCCTGGCGCGTAATTGTAGCGCCTGCAGCTTATCTTCATCGGAAAGCGGCTGCAGCTTGTAGATCTGTCCCCAGTCCAGGCGCGAGGCGAGATCCGGTAACCCCAGATTGAGCTGCCTTGGCGGGCGATCGCCGGTGATCAGCAGACGCGTTTTCCCCGACTCCAGAATACGGTTGTAGAGATCAAAGATCGCCATTTCCCACAGCGAATCACCGGCCACACATTCGATGTTATCGATGCATACCAGTGATAAATGCTCCATACCGTCGAGCACCTCGGGAACAAACCAGGTGCGCTTATCGAGCGGCACGTAGCCTACCGCATCGCCGCGCGCAGACAGTTCCGCACAGGCTGCATGCAGCAAATGACTACGGCCAGCGCCTTCACGCGACCAGAGATAAATATACCCGCTATGTTCCTGACGCAGCACGTTTTGCAGTGCAGCCAGTAAAGAGGAGTTATCCCCCGGCCAGAAACTTGCAAACGTTTCGTCGTCAGGAAGATAAAGTGGCAAAGAGAGCTGTGCCGGTGTGTTCAGAGATACCTCAACCCAGGATTTCATAAAATCGCGTTGAGTTTAACACAGAAATGCGTCGCGATAGAACCGGGCAGCGATGCCGCCCGGTCAGAGACTTACTGTTGCGGGCTGTCTGCATCTTTTGCGTCGAGCACCACTTCTTCCGGACGCAGCAGGCTGATGACTTTAAAAATCAAGCTCAGGCAGACACCGACGATGGTCGCCAGCGCCATGCCTTTCAGCTCTGCGGCGCCAATGTGAACTTTCGCGCCACTCACGCCAATGATCAAAATGACCGAGGTCAGGATCAGGTTCTGAGCTTTGTTGTAGTCAACTTTTGATTCGATCAGTACGCGAATACCGGAAGCACCAATCACGCCATACAGTAACAACGATACGCCGCCCATGACCGGCAACGGGATGATCTGGATCGCTGCCGCCAGCTTGCCTACACAGGAGAGCAGGATGGCAAAAATCGCGGCGCCGCCAATAACCCAGGTACTGTAAACGCGGGTAATCGCCATTACGCCGATGTTTTCGCCATACGTGGTGTTCGGCGTAGAGCCAAAGAAACCGGAGATGACCGTAGACAGGCCGTTGGCGAACATAGAACGATGCAAACCAGGATCGCGAATCAAATCTTTTTTCACGATATTTGCCGTCACTACCAGGTGTCCGACGTGTTCAGCGATAACCACCAGCGCAGCAGGCAAGATGGTCAGAATAGCAACCCATTCAAAACGCGGCGTGTAGAGAGTCGGCAGCGCAAACCAGTGCGCCTGGGCAATCGGCGTAGTGTCCACAACGCCCATCACGAAAGAGAGCGCATAACCGGCCAGCACCCCAATCAGAATCGGGATAATCGCCATAAAACCGCGGAACAGTACGGAGCCAAATACCGTCACCGCCAGCGTCACCATCGAGATGATGATGGTTTTCGAATCCGGTAATTGCCCTTCAGCAGGCAGTAATCCCGCCATGCCCGCAGCAACACCTGCCAGTTCCAGGCCGATGACGGCAACGATTGCGCCCATCGCCGCCGGAGGGAACATCACATCCAGCCAGCCGGTGCCTGCTTTCTTAACGATGAAAGAAACCAGGCAGAACAGGACGCCGCACATAATGAAACCGCCCAGCGCCACTTCATAACCTAACGGCAGCAGCAGCAGCACCGGAGAAATAAACGCAAAGCTGGAACCGAGATACGCGGGAATTTTACCCTTACAGATAAAGAGATACAGCAACGTACCAATGCCGTTAAACAGCAAAACGGTAGCCGGGTTGATGTGGAACAGAACTGGCACCAGTACCGTAGCGCCAAACATGGCGAACAGGTGCTGCAAACTAAGCGGGATTGTCTGTAAAAGCGGCGGTCTTTCACTTACCCCGATAGCACGGCGCGTCATAGTGTTTTCCTCTGAGTGTTGTTTATTATTAGCGATTAGGTTGTTGTATTCAAAAAAAAGCCGACTCTTAAAGTCGGCTTTTTTTCACTTATTCGTTTACTTGGTACCAAAAATCTTATCGCCGGCATCGCCAAGCCCCGGAATAATGTATCCGTGCTCGTTCAGTCCCTGATCGATGGAGGCCGTGTACAGCTCAACATCCGGGTGCGCTTTTTCCAGCGCCGCGATACCTTCCGGCGCAGCAACCAGCACCAGCACTTTAATGCTGGTGCAGCCAGCATTTTTCAGCAGGTCGATGGTGGCGATAACGGAACCGCCGGTCGCCAGCATCGGGTCTACGATCAGCGCCATACGCTCATCGATGTTAGAAACCAGCTTCTGGAAATACGGAACCGGCTCCAGCGTTTCTTCGTTACGGTACATACCGACAACGCTGATACGCGCGCTCGGAACGTTTTCCAGTACGCCTTCCATCATGCCCAGACCGGCACGCAGGATTGGCACAACGGTGATTTTTTTACCTTTGATTTGGTCTACTTCAACCGGACCGTTCCAGCCCTCAATGGTCACCTTTTCGGTTTCCAGATCAGCGGTTGCTTCATAAGTCAGCAGGCTGCCAACTTCCGAGGCGAGTTCACGAAAGCGTTTAGTGCTGATATCGTTTTCACGCATCAGTCCCAGCTTGTGTTTGACGAGTGGGTGTTTGACTTCCACGATCTTCATACTCTTCTCCTTTCCTCAGACGAGTGGCAACCACAAAAAAATCGCCGGATTATACCGCTTTTCGTCTCTGGCGCAACACTGCATCCGCTTGATATGGATCAACCAAAGTCGTTTGCGTCTGGATGATGAGTATAAAACAAGCCCCGTACTCATGGCGGAGCTTGTTATCAATGCTATGAATTTTAAAGATATTCAGCATTAGTCTGGATGACGTGTTGATACCATGAAAAAGATTTCTTAGGCGAGCGTGCTAATGTCCCACTACCGTCATTATTTTTATCGACGTAGATAAACCCGTAGCGTTTTTTCATCTCCCCCGTCCCGGCCGAGACTAAATCAATACACCCCCACGGGGTATATCCCATCAGTTCCACGCCATCTTCCACCACCGCTTTTTTCATCTCACGTATGTGGGCGGCAAGGTAGTCGATACGGTACTGGTCGTTGACTGTACCATCGCTCTCGCGCACGTCGATGGCGCCAAATCCATTTTCGACAATAAATAGCGGCAGTTGATAATGATCCCAGAACCAGTTCAGCGAATAGCGCAGACCGACCGGATCAATCTGCCAGCCCCAGTCCGATTTTTGCACGTACGGGTTAGGTACCAGGCTTTTCGACTCATCGTAATCCAACTGGGGGTTATCCGCCGTAGCCTGCGTCGCGAAAGACATATAGTAGCTAAAACCGATGTAATCAACGCAGCCCAGGGCCAGCGCCTGACGGTCTTCCTTGGTGATATCGAGTTCAAAGCCACGGCGAGCAAAGTAGTTGAGAAGATGCTGCGGGTATCTACCACGCACATGTACGTCGGTAAACCAGTAACGACGGTGCATGGCGTTCATCGCCATCATCATATCGTCTGGCGCGCAGGTCAGCGGGTAGATTGGACACATGGCAATCATGCACCCTACCTGCAACGCGGGGTTAATTTCACGCGCGGTCTTCACCGCCAGCGCGCTTGCCACCAGTTCATAGTGCGCCGCCTGGTACATGACCGGCTCGCGATCTTCACCAGGCTGGTACTTCAGACCAGAATTAGTAAAAGGGGCGAAGTCTTCGTGATAATTCGCCTGGTTGTTAATCTCATTAAACGTCATCCAGTACTTCACTTTGTGCTGATAACGCGTGAAAACCACCCCGGCAAAACGGACAAAGAAATCGATAAGTTTACGATTGCGCCAGCCGCCGTATTCCGTCACCAGATGGTAAGGCATCTCAAAATGCGACAGCGTAATTACCGGCTCAATGCCATATTTCAGACATTCGTCGAACAGATCATCATAAAACTGCAGGCCGGCTTCATTGGGTTGCGCTTCATCGCCTAATGGGAAAATACGCGTCCACGCAATGGAAGTACGAAAACATTTAAAGCCCATTTCAGCAAACAGCTTTATGTCCTCTTTATAGCGGTGATAAAAATCAATCGCCTCATGGTTAGGGTAATTTTTACCGGCGATCACACCGTCAGTAATTTCACGCGCCACACCATGCGCCCCCGCCGTCATCACATCAGCAACGCTAATTCCCTTTCCACCTTCCCGCCAGCCACCTTCCAGTTGGTGAGCGGCTACAGCGCCCCCCCACATGAAATCTGCTTTAAATCCAGACATACCTTCCCCCTATCATGATTACCCTGTTCAACACACTCTCGGTGAGGTCCGTAACAGAAAACAGAAACCGGTTTCAGTACGATACTGCGCATTTGGCTGGCTGGTTTCAAGCACAAGAATGTACCCGGTTTCATTTTCGTGGCGCGATTCAAACAAATAGATAAATGACTGTAAAATGCTGAAAAAATCAGCAGATAAAACTTGATGCAGAGCAGGCTCGCAAACGTTTGCTTTCCCTGTTAGAATTGCGCCGAATTTAACTTTTACTGCAAGTAAACATGTGGGGAAGCAGGCAGTGACCGATAAAACCTCTCTTAGCTACAAAGATGCCGGTGTTGATATTGATGCAGGTAATGCTCTGGTTGATCGAATCAAAGGCGTAGTAAAGAAAACGCGTCGCCCGGAAGTGATGGGTGGTCTGGGTGGCTTCGGTGCGCTGTGCGCATTGCCGCAAAAATATCGTGAACCGGTACTGGTTTCCGGCACCGATGGCGTAGGCACAAAACTGCGTCTGGCGATGGACCTGAAACGCCACGACACCATTGGCATCGACCTGGTCGCGATGTGCGTCAATGACCTCGTGGTTCAGGGTGCTGAGCCGCTGTTTTTCCTCGACTACTATGCGACTGGCAAACTGGATGTGGATACCGCAGCCAGCGTCATTAATGGTATTGCCGAAGGCTGTCTGCAGTCAGGCTGTGCGCTGGTGGGCGGTGAAACGGCTGAAATGCCGGGCATGTACCACGGCGAAGATTACGACGTGGCTGGCTTCTGCGTTGGCGTCGTCGAAAAATCCGAGATTATCGACGGTTCAAAAGTGGCTGACGGCGACGTGCTGATTGCGCTCGGCTCCAGCGGCCCGCACTCCAACGGCTACTCCCTGGTACGTAAAATCGTTGAAGTCAGCGGTTGTGACCCTGAAACCACCGAGCTTGAAGGCAAGTCGCTGGCCGATCACTTACTGGCCCCGACCCGTATTTACGTAAAATCCATTCTGGAGCTGATCGAGAAAGTTGATGTGCATGCCATCGCCCACCTGACCGGCGGCGGCTTCTGGGAAAAT
Source organism: Citrobacter sp. W9 (assembly GCF_026719375.1). Taxonomy (NCBI): domain Bacteria; kingdom Pseudomonadati; phylum Pseudomonadota; class Gammaproteobacteria; order Enterobacterales; family Enterobacteriaceae; genus Citrobacter; species Citrobacter sp. W9. Next base: position 63,865 of record NZ_JAPPTE010000010.1, read on the forward strand.
ATTCCGCGCGTCCTGCCAGACAACACACAGGCAGTGATCGACGAATCCTCATGGCAGTGGCCAGCCGTCTTCACCTGGCTGCAAACGGCGGGTAACGTCAGCCAGCACGAGATGTACCGCACCTTCAACTGCGGCGTAGGCATGGTCATCGCCCTGCCAGCTTCGGAAGTTGACAACGCCCTCGCTTTGCTCAATGAGAAAGGTGAAAACGCATGGAAAATCGGTATCATCAAAGCCTCTGATTCCGAACAGCGTGTGGTCATTGAATGAAAAACATTGTGGTGCTCATTTCCGGTAACGGAAGCAATTTGCAGGCGATCATCGACGCCTGCGAACAGAAAAAAATCAATGGCACCATACGGGCAGTATTCAGTAACAAGGCCGATGCGTTCGGCCTTGAACGTGCACGAGAAGCGAATATTCCGGCACATTCGCTGGAGGCCGCTCAGTTTGCCAGTCGCGACGCATTTGACCGCCAACTGATACAAGAGATTGACGCCTACGGCCCCGATGTCGTGGTGCTGGCCGGTTATATGCGCATCCTCAGCCCGGCGTTTGTCGCTCACTATTCGGAACGGTTGCTGAATATCCACCCGTCTTTATTGCCGAAGTATCCCGGTTTGCACACGCACCGTCAGGTACTGGATAACGGCGATGAAGAGCATGGAACCTCCGTCCATTTTGTTACTGATGAACTGGACGGTGGACCGGTTATTCTCCAGGCCAAGGTTCCGGTATTTGAAGGCGACAGCGAAGATGATGTCACTGCCCGGGTTCAGGCCCAGGAACATGCGATTTACCCGCTGGTGGTAAGCTGGTTTATCGATGGTCGCCTGAAGATGCGCGATAACGCAGCATGGTTGGACGGCGTTCGCCTGCCGCCGCAAGGCTACGCCGCCGACGAATAATCACATCTTCCGGTAGGCCTGATGGCGCTTCGCTTATCCGGCCTACTATTCTTCCCCCCTTTCTCTTTGCTATCAGACAGTTTATTGTCATATTTTTCTGGCACAGTTGGACATCTGAGAGCAATGCTCGCCATAATAAATCGGTAGTGTCCCGTGAATGAAACGGAGTAAAAGTGGTAATGGGTCAGGAAAAGCTATATATCGAGAAAGAACTCAGCTGGTTAGCGTTTAACGAACGTGTACTCCAGGAAGCTGCTGATAAATCAAACCCGTTGATCGAACGGATGCGTTTTTTAGGCATCTATTCCAATAACCTCGACGAGTTTTACAAGGTTCGTTTTGCCGAACTGAAGCGCCGAATCATCATTAGCGAAGAACAGGGTTCAAACTCTCACTCCCGCCATCTGCTCGGCAAAATCCAGGCCCGCGTATTAAAAGCCGATCAGGAATTTGACGGCCTGTATAACGAATTACTGCTGGAGATGGCGCGTAACCAGATTTTCTTAATCAACGAACGCCAATTGTCGGTGAATCAGCAGAGCTGGTTACGCCATTACTTCAAGCAATATCTTCGCCAGCACATTACGCCGATTCTGATTAACCGTGAGACGGATTTAGTCCAGTTTCTGAAAGATGACTATACCTATCTGGCGGTGGAGATTATCCGCGGTGATACGATCCGCTACGCGCTGCTGGAAATCCCTTCGGACAAGGTTCCCCGTTTTGTGAATTTGCCGCCGGAGACCCCGCGTCGCCGCAAACCGATGATCCTGTTGGACAACATTTTACGTTATTGCCTTGACGATATTTTCAAAGGGTTCTTTGATTACGATGCGCTGAACGCCTATTCGATGAAAATGACCCGCGACGCGGAATACGATTTAGTGCACGAGATGGAATCCAGCCTGATGGAGCTGATGTCATCCAGCCTGAAACAGCGTCTGACCGCCGAGCCTGTGCGCTTTGTTTATCAGCGAGATATGCCTAATGCGCTGGTCGAGGTGCTGCGTGAAAAACTGACCATTTCTCGCTACGACTCCATCGTTCCCGGCGGGCGTTACCATAACTTCAAAGACTTTATTAACTTCCCCAATGTTGGCAAAGCTAACCTGGTGAATAAACCACTGCCCCGTCTGCGTCACATCTGGTTCGATAACGAGAAATTCCGTAACGGATTTGATGCAATCCGCGAGCGTGATGTACTGCTTTATTATCCGTATCACACCTTTGAACATGTCCTGGAACTGCTGCGTCAGGCCTCCTTCGACCCAAGCGTACTGGCGATAAAAATCAACATCTACCGTGTGGCAAAAGACTCGCGCATCATCGACGCGATGATCCATGCCGCGCATAACGGTAAGAAAGTCACTGTCGTCGTGGAACTGCAGGCACGCTTCGATGAAGAAGCCAACATTCACTGGGCCAAACGTCTTACCGAAGCGGGCGTTCACGTCATCTTCTCCGCCCCAGGCCTGAAAATTCACGCCAAGCTGTTTCTTATCTCACGTAAAGAAGGCGATGACGTCGTGCGCTATGCGCATATCGGGACCGGTAACTTCAACGAAAAAACGGCGCGCCTCTATACCGATTACTCATTGCTTACCGCCGATTCACGCATTACTAACGAAGTTCGCCGGGTGTTCAACTTCATTGAAAACCCATATCGTCCGGTAACATTTGATTATCTGTTGGTTTCTCCGCAGAACTCACGTCGCCTGCTGTACGCCATGATCGACAAAGAGATCGCTAACGCACAGCAAGGGTTACCTTCAGGAATTACGTTAAAACTGAATAACCTGGTCGACAAAGGTCTGGTGGATCGTCTCTATGCAGCCTCAGGCTCGGGCGTGCCGGTCAATTTATTGATTCGCGGTATGTGTTCTCTGATCCCGAACCTTGAAGGCATCAGCGATAATATTCGCGTTATCAGCATTGTTGACCGCTACCTCGAACATGACCGGGTTTATATCTTTGAGAACGGCGGCGATAAGCAGGTGTATCTCTCCTCGGCTGACTGGATGACAAGAAATATCGACTATCGTATCGAAGTCGCTACCCCGCTACTTGATCCACGCCTCAAGCAACGCGTGCTGGATATCATTGATATTCTGTTTAGCGATACGGTGAAGGCCCGCTTCATCGATAAAGAACTGAGTAATCGCTACGTGCCACGTGGAAACCGCCGTAAGGTTCAGTCACAATTGGCGATTTACGACTACATCAAATCACTCGAGCAACCTGACTAACGATATGCCAATACACGACAAGTCACCACGACCGCAGGAATTTGCTGCGGTCGACCTGGGTTCAAACAGTTTTCATATGGTCATTGCCCGCGTGGTTGATGGTGCAATGCAAATCATCGGACGACTGAAACAACGCGTACATCTGGCGGATGGGCTCGGCGCAGACAACAAGCTGAGCGAAGAAGCAATGGAGCGCGGATTAAGCTGTTTGTCGCTTTTCGCCGAACGACTGCAAGGTTTTCCCCCGTCGAGCGTATGTATCGTGGGAACCCATACTCTACGTCAGGCGCTGAACGCGACCGATTTTCTCAAGCGCGCAGAAAAAGTTATCCCCTACCCGATTGAGATTATTTCTGGCAATGAAGAAGCACGTCTGATTTTTATGGGCGTTGAACACACCCAGCCGGAAAAAGGCCGCAAGCTGGTTATCGATATCGGCGGCGGTTCAACGGAACTGGTGATCGGCGAAGATTTCGAACCCAAACTGGTCGAAAGCCGCCGTATGGGCTGCGTTAGTTTTGCTCAGATGTATTTCCCGGGCGGCGCTATCAGTCGGGAAAACTTCCAGCGCGCCCGCATGGCGGCAGCGCAAAAACTTGAAACGCTAACCTGGCAGTTTCGTATTCAGGGCTGGAACGTTGCGCTGGGCGCGTCGGGTACCATTAAAGCGGCACACGAAGTGCTGCTGGAGATGGGGGAGAAAGATGGTTTTATCACCCCCGAACGTCTGGAAAAACTGACCGCTGAAGTGCTGAAGCACGCGTCATTCGATGCGCTCAGTTTGCCGGGACTGTCAGAAGAACGAAAAGCGGTGTTTGTACCTGGGCTTGCTATTTTGTGCGGCGTTTTTGATGCGCTGGCGATTCGCGAGCTTCGGCTGTCCGATGGCGCGCTACGTGAAGGCGTGTTGTATGAGATGGAAGGCCGTTTTCGCCATCAGGATGTACGTAGCCGCACCGCCAGCAGCCTGGCGAATCAGTACAACATTGACAGTGAGCAAGCCCGGCGTGTGCTGGAAACCACCATGCAGATGTATGACCAGTGGCATATTCAGCAGCCAAAACTGGCCAATCCCCAGTTGGAAGCGTTACTGCGCTGGGCTGCGATGCTGCATGAGGTTGGGCTGAATATTAACCATAGCGGCCTGCATCGCCATTCTGCTTACATTCTACAAAATAGCGATTTACCGGGATTCAATCAGGAACAGCAACTGATGATGGCAACATTAGTTCGTTACCATCGTAAAGCGGTGAAACTTGATGATTTACCCCGCTTTACGCTGTTTAAGAAAAAACAGTTTCTGCCGTTAATCCAGCTATTGCGTCTGGGGGTATTACTGAATAATCAGCGTCAGGCGACAACCACGCCGCCGACCCTGACCCTGCTAACCGAAGACAACCACTGGACCTTACGCTTCCCACATGACTGGTTCAGCCAAAATGCGCTGGTACTGCTCGATCTGGAAAAAGAGCAGCAATACTGGGAAGCGGTAACCGGCTGGCGTCTCAAAATTGAAGAAGAAAGCTCACCCGATATCGCAGCATAAGCTCTTAACAGGTGCCGGCTCGTCTGGCACCTGCTCTTCCAGCGTTTCGCGCAGCGGCAACGGTTTGCCAATCAAATACCCCTGCAGGTAATCAATTCCCAGCGAAATCACCGCGCTGCGTATTTCTTCGCTTTCGACATACTCCGCAACCACCAGCATTCTTTTCATCCGCGCCAGATGACAAATGGAGGCCACGATTTGGTAATCGAGGCTGTTCGAAACGATATTACGAATAAAACTGCCGTCAATTTTCAGGATATCGGCATTCACATTTTTCAGTCGTGCATAGCTGGCATATCCGGTGCCAAAATCATCAATCGCAATCTGACAGCCCAAAGATTGCAGCTGTAGTAACGTCGCCTGTGCCTGTTCCGCATTGGTTAAGGCATTGCTTTCCGTCACCTCAAAGATGAGTTGCCAGGCTTCAACTTTGTATTTCGTCAGTAACTGATTGATGTCATGCGGAAGCCGGGCACGGCATACCGATGTAGGTGATAAGTTAATAGCAAACCGACGGGCAGGCATTTGTTCCCGATTCCGCGCCATAAATTTCAGCGTGTTTTCAATCACCCACATGTCGATGCTGGATGACAAACCAAACTCGTGCGCTACCGGCAAGAAATTATCCGGAGCGATAGTTTCACCATCATCCCCATGAAGTCGCAGCAGAATTTCATGATAGACATCGCCACGCACGCCAGCGATCGGCTGCGCCATCAGGAAAAAGCGATTGTGCTCCAGCGCCTGCTGCAGACGGTTCATCATCGCAACCTTATCTTTCAGGTCACGTTGCAAGTGCATCACGCCGCGTCGCTGCATATTTTCTGGAGAATTGGTCGCCAGAGATATTTCGGCAATGGTGCTTAACTCACCGAGCAATAAATAAATGTGGTTAACCGGAGCGCGAACATAGCAAAAGCTGATGCCAACCTGCGGCTGTAAAGGCATGCCATCCCAGATAAAGCGGAATTGCTTAATATGCCTGTCCAGGGCTTCAATGCGCTCCTGATGAGCCTCTGTGTTAAAACGCAAAACGAGATCATTACCCGATAATTGATAGACATGCTCATCCGGTTCTAAAAGAGGTGTTATCCACTGAGCGAGCTTTTGCTTGTACTGGATACGCAGCATAATGCCGTAATTTTTCACCAGCAGTTCCATGCCGGGCACGCGCAAAAAGCAGAGCACTGACCAGGGCGCTTTTTTCAAATCCCGATTCAACGCACGCAAGTTTGGAATATGTACCATTGGATCATAGAATGCCAGACGATGGTTCCGTCGGGTAACAAACCGCTGGCGCGTTGCCAGTACGGCAATGAAATTCACTATAAAGGAGAAAACCAGATAGCTCGATGAGGTAATGGCAAGCTGGGTATCATAGCCCGAATACCAGGGCATATAGCGCTGATAATAATGAATTGCAGTAATAAGTACGACTGACCATATCAACGAAATAAATCTATAACCGTAACGCATTGCGCCCCATAGCATAACGGGCAGTAACAGTGATAAGGTATAATTCGTGCTAAATATTGAGCTTTGTTCATTTAGCGGCATACACAACATTGACATAAATGCGGCCAATATAATCGACCAGACTGCAAGCTCTGTTTTGGTAACTTTGCTGTCAACCTACTGCTTTAACTGAGAAAAATAGCCTCTCAGGTGCAATGGATTGCGAATCGTTCGAATAATAAGATAGCACAGTGGTACCCCAACCAGATTCCCCGCCAGCATAGCCTGATAATTGATTAACGTGCCGGTGTTAAAGGGCATTACGCCCACCATGCCTGATTTGCTCTCATAGACGCCCACAAAGGCGGCAAACTGGAAGAGAATCAGAAACAGCGTTGCCGGGCAGAACACCTGCCAGAACATTCGCTGAAACATCAGGTGAGAATCGCCGTGGGAAACATTGTTGCGTCGGGGAACGAATACCTTATACCCGCCCCAACTAAGCACTAGCGTAACTATAAAGTGAGAAATTATTGAGAGTGTTTCAAATAGTCCAACCTGCGGATATTTATACCAGATTATGGAAATGATAATTCCTGGCAATGCCGCCCAGCCAAAAAAGAGCATCAGACTAATCATCAGCGCCAATGGCAGATAGAAAAGTATTACGGTCCCCGTACTAATATGGGCATAGGTGTTGGCAGTGCTCAATATAGGCAACAGCAAAGAAGGCAAGATGAGAGGTAACGCCCACCATCTATCTCTAATACCAATATATTTTTTATTGAGTTTCATAGATGCTCAGTAGAATCCCACACATCCTGTAGGGGGTATTCAGACAGGCATCCCACCTGACTTTAAATCGTTAAAGTAATACATCATATTGATTCATCAATTCTAGTTGTCAGCAAAGGCCGACGTTTGATACATATCAAAAAAAATGCCCCTCATTAATCAATTATTACTCTTTTCATTATTTTTTATCGTTAATTCATTATTCGCGCAAATAATCATATTAATTTCCATAACATAAGGGGATAAAACAACTGAAGCAATTTTACATAACGAAGAATTGACCATTCCCTCACAGTATGCCTTAATGTGAGTATCGCCCATGTCGGGTACACTACAAGGAACCTTTTGTGAGCCAGGTTACCAGCCTACGCAAACGACACCGATTTAACAGTCGCATGATCCGGATCGTACTGCTTATCAGCTTCCTCTTCTTCTTCGGACGCTTCGTCTACTCCGCCATTGGTGCGTGGCATCACCACCAGGACAAAAAAGAATCTCAGCAGCTAACCCTGCCGCAACAGACCTCCCCAGCACAAACAGCCCCACGTTAATCGCTCGCAGACCGCGTTGATGTCCTGACCCTCAAGATTCCTTACCGGATGGCTAATCGTCTGACAGTTAACCATCCGGTAAGGGATTTGTGTTCCCTCCCGTCACTACTTTTATAATGCCACATACTCCCCCAGCAAATCATTTTTTGATTTCCGTACAATTGCGCAATATTTTCGCTCCTCGTCACCACACTATTCGCACTGAGTTACTATGTTTCTGTGTATTGGAGATAATAAACGTAAACACAGTTCAAATAGTCACTCACCGATAGCATTAGTTAATATAAATAACGCACACATTAATATTTAAAATGTAATTACATATATATAAGATTTTGGCTTTTTATATTCAACAAGGTAATACGATGCAGGGTTTTACATTATTCCCGAAAATTCGAAGCGGTATTGAATGACTCACTGGGCACAGCGATGCTATCCAACATCACCGCTGGTGTATTGTTGGTTTCCCTGCGACCTTTCCGCGCCGAAGAAATCGTGCAGATTGGCACTGTCACCGGGACAGTTGAAAAAGTGCATCTTTTCTCAACCACCCTACTCACCGCTGATAGTAAAGAGGTGGTGATCCCTAACGGCAAAATCATCGCTGACAATATTGCCCCCCGTTTCGCCGCACCGACCAGGTCGATTGTCGATGAAAATACGCTGACCGGGGGGTATTTCCTCTGCTGGGCCGCATTAGCGTTGATTAATAGCTTAAAAACCCACTCTTAAATAAAATTTGAAAATTAAATGCTAAAAAGGAGACCGTAAATATCATCATCGTTACATGTTTCCAGGTCTCACATTACAGGCTACAAAAAACAACCTCCCCCCCTCCCCAACATATCTGTACAATACTCTCTATCGTTTTCTATGCGTTATTTATGATGAAGGAATCCATAAAAATGGAACAACCGGTCAAATGTGACCCACATATCCTGTCGTTACTGAAAAAAACCTCCCTCAATCACATAGACTATCTGGTCGACGTTTTGACAGACAACGGCAAGGGCCGGGTAGCATTATCATCGTCCGTTAAGGACTTACTACTCGAAGAGAAGGCAGAACGGGACTACAGCGAGCATGGACTGCGGCATCTGCTACATGAATTGCAGGAATATGGCGGACACTCGCTCGTTAATATTTTCCGCAGTGAGCCGTTGCCTTATTCTGAGTTATTAACCGATGTTCATAAAAAGCTCAATGGCAAAGACAGCAAGAAAAAAAATAACGCCACAAAAGAGCGGGAAATCGTCCTAAGTTTATTTGGTGATGACTGGCAGTCATTAGCCGATCATGAACGTTGGGAGCGCTGCACAGAAACGAAAGTTGTCTCCGGTTTTTTCAAGATGCAGGATAATCTGCGCATCAACGATAAAGGGGTTGTTATCGGCCTGTCAACTGCGGCAAGCGTAGCGGCATTTGCCGCACTCCGCTTACATCCCGTCACTGCTATCGTCAGTACGATTGGCCTTGCTAACCAAACGCTTGGGGAGGCATACCGGGTGACAATTCCGTTCGTTGCCCATATCGCGATGCTCAACATGCTTTACTCGCCCAAAATAGCGCAGTAAAAATACCGTAACTAACCCAGCAGAATTCACCCTATGTCAACTTTAGCGAACAACAATCAGATAGCTGAGCAAGAAGCGGCCTTCGAGTTGGACATCGTCGACGCGCAAAATAATCCCCTGGTGAAAATACACAGCCAGCCTGGATACTGGCAAGATATTGCGCAACAGGACTCGCAGACGGAACTTGATCCCAGCAGCATTTCACTCTTTAACCACTGGCTCAGTAGCGTACCCACCGTCGCCACTGCCGTTGCAGGTAACGCGACACAATTAATGACCTGTTCTTTCGAATACAGCCAACTGGTACAGGCGAAAGATGGCAGCGGAGCAATCGGCGCGGTACTTAATCCAGACACCAACAAAATTGGCGCACAAGCCCGATTTCACGAAGCTGAAAATCTGAAGTCGCTGGTCAATGCCAGCCTGGTTTTTAATATCGCGTCACAACTTCTGGCCCAAAAACATCTTGCCGATATTAATGAGAGACTGCGGATCATCGAACAAAAGATCGATTCGATTAAAAGCCATCTTGAACAATCGCGCCTCGCGAAGATCCAGGCTTTCCATGAACATCTCAATATTATCGGTTTATTACTGAGCCGTAATGACATTATCACCAAAGAGTCGCTACTCAACCTGGCCAAAAGCGCGCAGGAAGTACGCTCGCAGGTTAAGCATCTTGAAAAGGATATCACTCAGGCATATCGAGAAATTGAACAATTTGAACCAACCAGTTGGTTTGGATCTGACGATCTCCGGGAAGCGCTCAAACTGAAAATAAGCAATGTTGAACGGTTGCAGCGTGAGTATCTGACGGGTATGCAATGTTTGTTGGTGGCTAATCTCATCCTGTTCATCAAGCATGACGGCAACCAAGAATTTGTCCTGACAAGCGAAGTATATTTAAAAGAACTGAATGCCAGCAACGGCATATTTCAGCAATGGGAAAAAATAAAACGTAAAGTCGCCCATCATCTCAGCAAGATGAAGCCGTTATTTGAACGAGCAAGCAGCACCCAGGCAAATGCCTTACAGGTAGAACGCAAGCTAAATCAAACGGATAATCTGCTTAACACTGATAACGTTTTACTTACACAACTCGGCGAACGCATCCAGGCAGCCCAATCACCGCAGGTATTGTTAGAGATTGTGGATAATAAGGTGCTGAGAGGTCGCTTTTTGCGTTAGCACACCGACGCTAACTAACCGTCCAGAATTGGCTATACAATACGAGATGTCACGGCTGGAAGCAGCGGCATCTCGCCAACCAAGCGGGTGAAGGCGTGCTGGCTGTGATTTCCACAAATTATTGATATTTGGCAATCGGCGATTAACTTGAAATATACGCTGTAAATTCCGCAAAGAATATATCCAGTTTTAGTAATAAGCAGGACATGGAGTCCCCGAAGCAATCAATATAGATATTCATTATTATTAAATGACTTTATTATTAAATGACTTTCTTTATGACTCGACCTGGTTCGACGATTACGTCAAATTTACCGTCAGGAACTGTGCGCCGCATAGAAAACTCATGAATGTACACAAATAAAAACCCCCTGTAAAAACAGAGGGTTGATTGCAGTTTTACCTGTCATGAAAACTCAGGAAGGGTTAACGGCTTATTCCCACTCAATCGTGGCTGGCGGTTTACCGCTGATGTCATACACCACGCGAGAAATGCCGTTCACTTCGTTGATGATGCGGTTAGAGACGCGGCCTAAGAAGTCATACGGCAGGTGCGCCCAGTGTGCGGTCATAAAGTCGATAGTTTCGACCGCGCGCAGGGAGACAACCCAGTCATATTTACGGCCATCGCCCATCACGCCAACGGAACGTACCGGCAGGAACACGGTAAACGCCTGGCTGACTTTGTTGTACAGGTCAGCTTTGTGCAGCTCTTCAATGAAGATAGCGTCCGCACGACGCAGCAGGTCGCAGTACTCTTTCTTCACTTCACCCAGCACACGAACGCCGAGACCCGGGCCCGGGAACGGGTGACGGTAGAGCATGTCGTACGGCAGGCCCAGTTCCAGACCGATTTTGCGCACTTCGTCTTTGAACAGCTCACGCAGCGGCTCAACCAGCCCCATCTTCATCTCTTTCGGCAGGCCGCCCACGTTGTGGTGAGATTTGATGACATGTGCTTTACCGGTGGCAGACGCCGCAGATTCGATTACGTCAGGATAGATAGTCCCCTGCGCCAGCCACTTCACATCTTCCAGCTTCAGCGCTTCTTCGTCGAATACTTCAACGAACACACGGCCGATGATCTTACGTTTAGCTTCCGGATCGTTCTCGCCTTTCAGCGCTTCCAGGAAGCGCGATTCGCCTTCCACGTGAACAATGTTCAGACCAAAGTGGTCGCCGAACATGTCCATCACCTGCTGGGCTTCGTTCAGACGCAGCAGACCGTTGTCCACGAACACGCAGGTCAGGTTTTTACCGATTGCGCGGTGCAGCAGCATGGCGGTTACGGAAGAATCCACGCCGCCGGAAAGGCCGAGGATCACTTTGTCGTCGCCAACCTGCTCGCGAATACGGACAACGGCATCGTCGATGATTTTCGCCGGAGTCCACAGCGCTTCACACTGGCAGATATCGCGTACGAAGCGCTCCAGCATGCGCATACCCTGACGGGTGTGGGTTACTTCCGGGTGGAACTGCACGCCGTAGAAGCGTTTTTCTTCGTGCGCCATAATGGCGAACGGGCAGGTCTCGGTGCTGGCAACGGTGACGAAACCTTCCGGGATCGCGGTTACTTTGTCGCCGTGACTCATCCATACGTCGAGCAGCGGTTTGCCGTCGGCGGTCAGAGAATCTTCGATACCGCGAATCAGCGCGCTGTCGGTCTGTACCTCAACCTGGGCGTAGCCGAATTCACGCTCGTTAGAACCTTCAACGTGGCCGCCCAGCTGCATTGCCATGGTCTGCATACCGTAGCAGACGCCGAAGACCGGCACACCGGCGTTGAAGACGTACTCAGGCGCACGCGGGCTGTTTGCTTCGGTGGTGCTTTCCGGACCACCGGAGAGGATGATGCCGCTCGGGTTGAACTCACGGATTTGTGCTTCAGTAACATCCCATGCCCACAGTTCACAGTAGACGCCCAGTTCACGTACGCGACGTGCAACCAGTTGGGTGTACTGCGATCCGAAATCGAGAATGAGAATGCGATGTTTATGAATATTGTCTGTCATTTGACGATAATTCCGAGGCAAGTGAAACAATAACAAAACGCCCGGTTTAAAACCGGGCGCGGAAACTTATCAGGAGCCCAAGCGGTAGTTCGGGGACTCTTTGGTAATGGTCACGTCGTGAACGTGGCTTTCCTGGATACCCGCACCGCTGATACGCACAAATTCAGCCTTCGTACGCAGCAGGTCGATGGTACCACAACCGGTCAGACCCATACAGGAACGCAAGCCACCCATCTGCTGGTGAATGATCTCTTTCAGGCGGCCTTTATACGCTACGCGGCCTTCGATACCTTCCGGCACCAGTTTGTCAGCGGCGTTGTCGCTCTGGAAGTAACGGTCGGAGGAACCTTTGGACATCGCGCCCAGGGAGCCCATACCGCGGTAGGATTTGTAAGAACGGCCCTGATACAGTTCGATTTCGCCCGGAGACTCTTCGGTACCCGCCAGCATAGAGCCAACCATGACGGCAGCGGCGCCAGCGGCAATCGCTTTAGCGATGTCGCCGGAGAAACGGATACCGCCGTCGGCGATAACTGGAATACCGGTACCTTCCAGCGCTTCAACCGCGTCTGAAACGGCAGTGATCTGCGGAACGCCCACGCCAGTGACGATACGGGTAGTACAGATGGAGCCAGGGCCGATACCGACTTTCACCGCGCTGCAACCAGCTTCGGCGAGTGCGCGAGCGCCAGCGCCAGTGGCGACGTTACCGCCGATGATTTGCAGGTCAGGATATTTAGCACGGGTTTCACGGATACGTTGCAGCACGCCTTCAGAGTGACCGTGAGAGGAATCGATCAACAGTACGTCAACGCCGGCAGCAACCAGCGCGTCAACACGTTCTTCGTTACCTGCACCTGCGCCTACAGCCGCGCCGACACGCAGACGACCATGCTCGTCTTTACATGAGTTCGGTTTACGTTCTGCTTTCTGGAAATCTTTAACGGTGATCATGCCGAGCAGGTGGAAGCTGTCATCAACAACCAGCGCTTTCTCAACGCGCTTCTCGTGCATTTTGGCCAGCACGACATCACGCGCTTCACCTTCACGAACGGTCACCAGGCGCTCTTTCGGCGTCATGTATACGCTAACCGGCTGGTTCAGGTCAGTCACAAAGCGCACGTCACGACCGGTGATGATGCCAACCAGCTCGTTGTCTTCAGTCACTACCGGGTAACCCGCAAAACCGTTACGTTCAGTCAGTTCTTTTACTTCACGCAGGGTGGTGGTTGGCAGCACTGTCTGCGGGTCGGTTACCACGCCAGATTCGTGTTTTTTCACGCGGCGGACTTCTTCAGCCTGGCGCTCGATAGACATGTTCTTGTGGATAAAACCGATGCCGCCTTCCTGTGCCAGGGCAATCGCCAGGCGCGCTTCCGTCACGGTATCCATTGCTGCGGAGAGCATAGGAATGTTCAGGCGAATCGTTTTGGTCAGCTGAGTGCTAAGGTCAGCCGTGTTCGGCAGAACGGTAGAATGAGCGGGAACGAGGAGGACGTCGTCAAACGTCAGGGCTTCTTTTGCGATACGTAGCATGGGCAATATCTCACCTGGGAGGTTATTAAATATTGCCGCGGCATTATACAGAGCGTAACCGATTGCATCCACACTTTTTTGCAAAAAAACCTTGCGCTCCTCTGTGAGCATGTTACTTTCGACTGAATAACCTGCTGATTTAGAATTTGATCCCGCTCACATGTTATCCTCTCAGACCGCCTCAATTTTTACCGTAAGCCGCCTGAATCAGACGGTTCGTCTGCTGCTTGAGCAGGAGATGGGACAAGTGTGGATCAGCGGCGAAATATCGAATTTCACCCAGCCCTCTTCCGGCCACTGGTACTTCACCTTAAAAGACGATAACGCCCAGGTGCGCTGCGCGATGTTCCGCAACAGCAACCGCCGGGTGACGTTCCGTCCGCAGCACGGTCAGCAGGTACTGGTACGCGCCAACATCACGCTGTACGAACCGCGCGGCGATTACCAGATAATTGTTGAGAGCATGCAGCCCGCGGGCGAAGGGCTATTACAGCAGAAGTATGAACAACTGAAAGCCAAACTGCAGGCGGAAGGGTTGTTCGATCAGCAATATAAGCAGCCGCTGCCCTCCCCGGCCCACTGTGTCGGGGTGGTTACCTCGAAAACCGGCGCGGCGCTGCACGATATTCTCCACGTTCTTAAACGCCGCGATCCGTCGCTGCCGGTAGTTATCTACCCTACCGCGGTACAGGGCGACGACGCGCCGGGGCAAATCGTTCGCGCCATTGAACTGGCAAACGCGCGCGGCGAGTGCGACGTGTTAATCGTCGGGCGCGGCGGCGGCTCGCTGGAAGATTTATGGAGTTTTAACGACGAACGCGTGGCGCGCGCAATATTTGCCAGCCGCATTCCAGTGGTTAGCGCCGTCGGCCACGAAACCGACGTCACTATCGCCGATTTTGTCGGCGACCTGCGCGCGCCGACGCCGTCGGCGGCGGCGGAAATCGTCAGCCGTAACCAGCAAGAGCTGCTGCGTCAGGTGCAGTCTGCCCAGCAGCGTCTGGGCATGGCGATGGATTACTACCTCGCCAACCGCACCCGTCGTTTCACGCAGCTTTTCCACCGCCTCCAGCAGCAGCACCCGCAGTTGCGTCTGGCGCGCCAGCAAACTTCTCTGGAACGGCTGCGTCAGCGCATGAGCAGCGCGCTGGAAAACCAAATAAAGCAGGCGAATCAGCGCCAGCAACGTATGCTGCAGCGACTGAATCAACAAAATCCACAGCCCCGCATTTATCGCGCACAAGCCCGTATTCAGCAGTTGGAATATCGTCTGATGGAGAATGTACGCACACGTATAAGCGAACAGCGAGAGCGTTTCGGCAACGCGGTTACCCATCTCGAAGCGGTCAGTCCGCTGGCGACGCTGGCGCGCGGCTACAGCGTTTCTACCACCACGGGCGGCGGCGTACTGAAACAGATCAAACAGGTCAGCGCAGGCGATGTCATCACCACCCGACTAGCAGATGGCTGGGTGGAAAGCGAAGTGAGGGGCGTAACGGCGGCGAAAAAAACGCGGAAGAAAAAGCCGGTTTAAACCGGCACATACTCCACGCGTTTTTTCGAAATCAGCCCATGGCCATGCTGACAGAAATAATCCACCGCGCCACAAGCTTTGAGTACTTCGAGTGGTTGATGGCACTCTGGGCAACGTGCTTCCAGTTGAAAATCTTTTTGGCAACTCTCACAGCGCGCCGCACCGTTTTGTGGCTCCAGTTCAGCGTGACAATCCGGACAAATGATAGACATTGCAACTCCAGTACAGGGATCGATTCTTGCGTTGAGTTTAACACGCTGTGCTGAATGTCGCCCAGGTCCAACAAAACGTCATACCTCATCAATTGAATGACCGGGGCATAGTTTCTGCCCCGGCATAATCGAGGTGTTATCAGGCGCTGGTTGCCGGTTTAGTTTGCGTATTTTCCAGCATGCGACGAATGGGAACAATAAGGACAATCAGGACCGCGGCGCAGATCAGCAGCGCAATCGAGCAGCGAGCGAAGAGATCCGGCAGCATATCCAGTTGGTCTGCCTTCACATGACCGCCAATCAGACCTGCGGCCAGGTTACCCAGCGCACTGGCACAGAACCACAGGCCCATCATTTGCCCACGCATTCTTTCCGGCGCCAGCAGCGTCATGGTCGCCAGACCGATCGGGCTCAGACACAGCTCGCCAAGCGTCAGCATCAGGATACTGCCTACCAGCCAGAATGGAGAAACGCCCGCCCCGCCGTTGCTGAGAACGTTTTGCGCCGCCAGCATCATCAGGCCAAAGCCTGCCGCCGCACACAAAATACCGATAACGAACTTAGTGATGCTGCTCGGGCGAATGTTCAAACTCGCCAGCTTCGGCCACGCCCAACTAAATACCGGCGCCAGCAGGATGATAAACAGGGCGTTTATCGACTGGAACCAGACCGCCGGAATTTCAAAATCACCGATCATACGGTTAGTGTAGTCGTTGGCGAACAGGTTGAACGAGGTGGGTTTTTGCTCAAACGCCGACCAGAAGAATGCGGCGGAAACCAGCAGGATAAAGCAAACCAGCAGTCTGGCGCGCTCTTTGCGATTCAGGCCGGCAAAGATGAACAGGTAGATAAAGTAGAGCGCAACAGAGGCGGCAATCACGTACACCAGTATGCTGGCAACCGCGACCGGATTAATCACAATCACGCCCTGCGCAATCAGCGTAACGATAATCGCCACACCGACAGCCAGCGCGAGTAGCCATGCGCCCACACCGTTACGCTTCACTACCGGGCTGTTCCAGGTCGAGTCCAGTCCCACTTCGCTGTCGTAGCGTTTCATCGACGGAACGGCAAACACACGGAAGATGATTAACGCCACCAGCATGCCGATACCACCGATACCAAAGCCCCAATGCCAGCCATGGGTTTTAATCAACCAACCGGAGATCAAGGGGGCGATGAATGACCCCATATTGATGCCCATGTAAAACAGCGAGAAACCGCCATCACGACGCGCATCGCCTTTTTTATACAATGTGCCAACCATGACCGAAATACAGGTCTTAAACAGACCGGAACCGAGCACGATAAACATCAGGCCGATAAAGAACAGGTTATTACCCATAATGGCCGAAAGCGCAATCGACAGATGACCAAGCGCAATCAGGATGGAACCGTACCATACGGCTTTCTGTTGGCCGAGCCAGTTATCCGCCAGCCAACCACCAGGCAGCGCGGCGAGATACATCGTACCGGCAAAAATACCCACAATCGCCGAGGCGTTTTCACGCGCCAGCCCCATGCCGCCGTCATAGACGGTAGCCGCCATAAACAGGATCAGTAATGGGCGAATGCCATAAAACGAGAAACGCTCCCACATCTCTGTGAAGAACAGCGAGCCGAGCGGATAAGGATGGCCGAAGAAAGTTCGGCTTTCTTTTTGATTAACAGAGGATAGCATAATTCTCCCGAAAGTTATGTCGTCGTGCGTGTATACACCGCATGTACGCCAGCCAGTTACGTATCTGACCGATTTTTTACATGCGGCGAAAAGTTATTTAACCATTTGATAACCTAAGACTAGTTTTGTCTAGTACCAACCCCCGGACTTTAAGATGAAAACTCGACAAATGTCTACTTTCTTAGATTTAAACTTGGTAAAAAACGAATAGTGATTGACATCGCACGGTCAGAAGCTGGCGATGGAATACCGAAAAAAAACCCGCGACAAGCGCGGGTTTTTATCAACATCAGCAACGATTATTTGCTTTTTTTAATGTGCTTAATCAAACGTTTACGTTTACGCATCTGGGTCGGCGTCAGCGTATTACGTTTATTCGCAAACGGGTTTTCCCCTTCTTTGAACTGAATGCGGATCGGAGTCCCCATCACGTCCAGAGTTTTGCGGAAGTAGTTCATCAGATAGCGCTTATATGAATCCGGCAGATCTTTCACCTGATTGCCATGAATCACCACGATCGGCGGGTTATAACCACCGGCATGGGCATATTTCAGCTTCACGCGACGACCACGTACCAGCGGCGGCTGATGATCTTCTACCGCCATGGTCATGATACGCGTCAGCATCGCGGTACTAACGCGACGAGTGGAGCTGTCGTACGCTTCGCGGACCGATTCAAACAGATTACCGACACCGCTACCGTGCAGCGCAGAGATAAAGTGTACGCGCGCAAAATCAATAAAGCCCAGACGGAAGTCCAGCGTTTCCTTGACCTGCTCTTTCACTTCCTGCGTCAGGCCGTCCCATTTGTTGACGACAATAACAAGTGAGCGCCCACTATTGAGGATAAAGCCCAGCAGCGACAGGTCCTGATCGGAAATACCTTCCCGCGCATCAATCACCAGCATGACCACGTTGGCATCTTCAATCGCCTGCAGCGTTTTGATGACTGAGAATTTTTCTACCGCTTCGGTAATTTTCCCGCGCTTACGCACGCCAGCGGTGTCGATCAGCACATATTCACGTTCGTCGCGTTGCATCGGAATATAAATGCTGTCACGCGTGGTCCCTGGCATGTCGTAAACCACCACGCGGTCTTCGCCGAGGATACGGTTAGTCAGTGTGGACTTACCTACGTTCGGACGCCCGACAATCGCCAGCTTGATCGGCAGATCCTGCGGGTTGAAGTCGTCTTCAGGCTCTTCTTCACCGTTTTCTTTGGCTTCCAGTTGCGCCCAATATTCCGCATCTTCATCGACTTCTTCCTGCGGTGCAACGTCATCCATCCACGGCAGCAGAACATGCTCCAGCAGGCTGAGAACGCCGCGACCATGGGAGGCAGCAATCGGATAAATTTCACCCAGACCCAGCGAGTAGAAATCAACAACCGCCTGATCGGGATCCAGTCCGTCCGTTTTGTTGGCCACCAGGAACGTCGGTTTCTGGCGTGAACGCAGATGTTTAGCAATGGCTTCATCCGCTGGCATCAGGCCAGCACGCGCATCCACCATAAACAGTACAACGTCCGCTTCTTCGATAGCCAACAGAGACTGTTCAGCCATGCGGGTTTCAACACCGTCTTCCGTACCATCAATACCGCCGGTATCAATACAGATAAACTCGCGGCCTTCAATTTCCGCACGACCGTACTTACGGTCACGAGTCAGACCCGGGAAATCCGCAACCAGCGCATCTCGGGTGCGAGTTAGACGGTTAAATAACGTGGATTTGCCAACGTTAGGGCGCCCGACAAGCGCGACCACAGGTACCATGTTTAAAGCCTCATTTAAAAAATCATCAGACAACGCGCACATTTTTGCGCCGTTGTTAAAAACAGTAAAACGGCCCCTGCACCAGGAGCCGTTTTTCAAAGCGAGCGGCCAGGACGATTAACGCGTAATGGAGTACAGCGTACCGTCTTTCGCCTGGATCAGCAGTTTACCATCCGCAGAGACTGGCTCGGTCAGGAAACCGGAGCTGTCGACTTTCTGCTGGGCAACAAAGCGACCATCTTCAACGTTAATCCAGTGCAGGTAGCCTTCGCTATCGCCCACAACCAAATTGCCGTTATACAATGCCGGAGACGTCAGCAGACGGTGCAACAGATCGCTTTGCGTCCACAGCGTCACGCCGCCGTCGGTAGTCAGCGCCAGGATGCGGTCGTTTTGATCGACCAGGTAGATACGGTTTCCATCGACGATGAAATCATTTACCGAGCCCAGTTCACGTTTCCACATAATCTGGCCACTGCGCAGATCCAGCGCGGTCAGGTTACCATTATAAGCCAGCGCGTAAACAACGCCATTGACGATAACCGGCGTGGTATCAACGTCACTCAGACGATCGATTTCCGTTGGGCCTGTCGCCTGAGAAATACGTTGCTGCCAAATCATCTGGCCCTGTTGCATCAGCACGGCGCTTACGCGACCGTTATCACCACCAACAATTGCTGCGCCAAAGGCCGTCGCAGGGGCAGATTCGCCACGCAGAGACAGGGATGGCATGTCGAGGTTAACAGTCCACTTGATGGCGCCGTCAGCTTCGTTCAACGCCTGCAATTGACCGTTGCTGGTGTGGATTAATACCATGCCATCGCTCACAACCGGACGGGACAGCGCTTCACCGGCAACTTTCGTTTGCCATGCGGTGGTACCGTCGCTGGTATTCAACGCATAAACCTGCGCTTTTTCACTGCCAATGTAAACATGACCACCGGACACGGTTACGCCGCCAGAAAGCTGTGCAGATGCACGGGAGAACCAACCGTCTTTCTCACCCAGATTAACAGACCACACTTCTTTGCCGTCGTCTGCGTTCAACGCTTTCACGACACCTGCGCGATCGGCTGCATAGACAACGTTATCCGCCAGCGCAGGATGAAGATTGGAATAGAAATCACCAATACCGTTGCCCACGGAAGTGCTCCAGTCCGTAGACGGAGTAAACTGGTTTTCAACCACCGGTAATGGGGACATCTTAACGACATCTTCTTCGCCACTAAACAGTGAACAGCCGCTCAATAGGGTAACGGAAAGCAGCCCTGGCAGAAGTAATTTACGCAATTGCATCGGGTCCCTCTCAGATGGACAAATTATTGATTTTCATCTGCATCATTTCGCTCAGAGCAGGAGAGGCATCGCTTTTCACACCCGCTTCCCATGCGCTACGCGCACCTTGTTTGTCGCCCTTGCTCAGCAACGCTTCACCGCGCAGATCGGCAACAATGGCCGTCCACCCTTCACCTTTAATGGTGTCGAGTGTTTTCAGCGCGGTATCAGCCTGTTTAAGCTGCACCTGAACACGAGCCAGACGCAGGTTAATCACCGCTTTGAGATTCTCATCGCTGGTTGCAGCCAGGCCTTGTTGCAGCTGGCTTGCAGCTTTCTCAAGTTCATTTTGGTCAACAAACTGCTGCGCAAGTTCCAGTGAAGCTAACGCGCCGTAGGTATTTTTATTCTCTGCTGCAAATTTCTCTGCCGCAGGAATGCTATCCGCTTTACCCGCGCTAACCGCGGTCACCGTATTTTGGTATGCCAGAGAAGCAGAGCGTGCGGACTCCGTCTGATGGCTGGTCCAGTAACGCCAGCCAACCAGTGCGCCAACCCCTAAAATTATCCCAACCGCCAGCGCTTTGCCGTTTTCGGCAAAGAAGCGTTTTACCGCATCAACCTGGTCGTGTTCGTTCTCGTAAATTTCCACGCTGTCCTTCTCCTTAGCCCAGTAGAGTGCGCAAATGCGCGGCAACGCCATCCTGCGCTACTGCTGTTTGCTCACCAGAGCGCAAATCCTTCACTACAACAGTACCGTCAGCCACTTCGGACTCACCCAGTACCAGTGCAACGCGGGCGCCCCACTTATCGGCACGGGCAAACTGTTTCTTAAAGTTGCCGCCGCCGTGGTTGGTCATCAGTTTCACACCAGGAACTTCATCACGCAGACGTTCCGCAAGCCGCATTGCCGCCGACTGCGTGTCTGTGCCTGAAGCAACCAGGTATATATCGACAACAGGGGAGGCAATAAATTCCGGATTCACTGCCTGAACTAACAAAACAAGGCGTTCCAGGCCCATGGCGAAGCCCACAGCTGGCGTTGCACGACCGCCCAGTTGCTCTACCAGACCGTCGTAACGACCACCGGCACACACGGTGCCCTGCGAGCCCAGACTGCTGGTAACCCACTCAAATACGGTGCGGTTGTAGTAATCAAGACCACGAACCAAACGCTGATTAACGGTGTAGGCAATCCCTGCGGATTCCAGTAGTTTGCACAGACCCGCGAAATGCTCGCGAGAGTCGTCATCGAGATAATCACCCAGCGCAGGTGCGTCGTTGAGCAGCGCCTGCACTTCTGGGTTTTTGGAGTCAAGCACGCGCAGCGGGTTGGTGTACATGCGACGCTTGCAGTCTTCGTCCAGTTTCTCTTTATGCTGTTCCAGATAGGCGACCAGCGCATCACGGTAGTTAGCACGGGCTTCAAGCGAACCAATTGAGTTCAGCTCCAGGCTAACATGTTGAGAAATACCCAGCGCGCGCCACCAGCGAGCGGTCAGCATAATCAGTTCAGCATCAATGTCCGGCCCCTGCAGGCCAAACACTTCGACACCCAACTGATGGAACTGACGATAGCGTCCTTTCTGCGGACGTTCGTGGCGGAACATCGGCCCGATATACCACAGACGCTGTTCCTGATTGTACAGGAGACCATGTTCAATGCCGGCGCGTACGCAGCCCGCAGTCCCTTCAGGACGCAGAGTCAGGCTGTCGCCATTTCTGTCCTCAAAGGTATACATCTCTTTTTCAACCACGTCGGTAACTTCACCGATCGCGCGTTTGAATAACGGGGTCTGCTCTACAATCGGCAAGCGGATTTCACTGTAACCGTAGCTACCGAGCACGTTTTTGAGTGTGCCTTCAATGCGCTGCCAGATGGCGGTTTCGCCAGGCAGATAATCGTTCATGCCGCGAATGGCTTGAATGTTTTTTGCCACGTTTATTCTCTTTATGAATATAAAAATGAACCCTCAGCGCTAACCCGAACAATGCGGGCGCCATGCGGGTTCAATCATACACGGGAAGCACGCCGCTTCCCATCACGTTGTTATTTTTCAAGCTGCTGCACGTCGATACGGCGCGCTTCGTCCAGGATACTCGCTTTAGCGCGAATACGGGCTTCAAGCTGTGTGATCATATCGTCGTTGTCGAGTCGGTCCTTACGCACACCGTCTTCGTACAGGCCGCTTTTCTTGTTACCGCCCGTCACGCCAAGCGTAGAAACCAGCGCTTCGCCAGGACCGTTTACCACACAGCCGATGATCGAAACATCCATTGGCGTAATGATATCTTCCAGGCGTTGCTCCAACGCGTTAACCGTACCGATAACGTCGAATTCCTGACGTGAGCAGGTTGGACAAGCGATGAAATTGATCCCGCGCGCGCGAATGCGCAGCGATTTCAGAATATCGAAGCCCACTTTGATCTCTTCCACCGGATCGGCAGCCAGAGAAACACGCAGCGTATCGCCGATCCCTTCTGATAGCAGCAATCCTAAACCGATCGCGGATTTCACCGCCCCGCTACGTGCGCCACCGGCTTCGGTGATCCCCAGATGCAGCGGTTGATCGATCTGTTTCGCCAGCAGGCGATAGGATTCTACGGCGAGGAAAACGTCAGAGGCTTTAACGCTGACTTTGAATTGATCGAAGTTCAAACGATCGAGGTGATCCACATGACGCATAGCGGATTCCAGCAGCGCCTGCGGCGTCGGTTCACCGTATTTTTCCTGCAGATCTTTTTCCAGCGATCCGGCGTTTACACCGATGCGGATAGGAATATTTTTATCACGAGCGCAGTCTACTACCATACGGATGCGCTCTTCATTACCGATATTGCCTGGGTTGATACGCAGACAGTCAACGCCGTATTCCGCCACTTTCAGCGCGATACGGTAGTCGAAGTGAATATCGGCAACCAGCGGGACATTAACCTGCTGTTTGATAAGCTTGAACGCTTCTGCAGCATCCATTGTCGGTACAGAGACACGAACAATATCTGCGCCTACGCGTTCCAGCGCTTTGATCTGATTAACCGTCGCTTCCACGTCAGTGGTGCGCGTATTGGTCATAGACTGTACGGCGATGGGCGCGCCATCGCCGATCGGCACGTTCCCAACGTAAATGCGTGTCGATTTTCTACGTTGAATTGGAGCCTGGTTATGCATTAAAAAATCTCCCGCATTGCCGTCTGTTACTGAGCCGGTGATTGTTCGGCATTAACGGTCAGACGTGCAACCTGGTTAGTTCTGATAAAACGACTCAGATCGACAGGTTTACCCTGGAACTGAATCTGCACTGCCGCCGGAGCGCCAATTTTCAGTTTGTACGGCGCCTGACCGGTCAAATTCAGATTACCGTCTTTACGCTGCATACCGCTGAACAATTTTTTACCGGTTGCATCGGTTACTTCCAACCAGCAATCGGCGGTAAAGTTCATTACCAGTGCGTTAGGATCGGCTGCTGGGGTACTTACACCCGCCTGGTCAGTCGGCAGCGGGGCCGCATTTGTTGGCGCTGCGGTTGCGGTATCGACATTGGCCTGAGACGGCGCTACAACAGCATTCTGTTGCGCATCCGCGGCTGGCGCCGGGGTTGCCGGAGCATCCGTCGATGGCGCGGCGTCCGCCACTGCGCCATCATCTGCAGTCGGCGTCGTCTCCTGACCTGCTGCGGCGCTGGTATCTAACGGTACATTCTGCGCAGTGTCTTTACCGGCATTCAGCTCAGCAGAAGATTGATCGGCCATGGTGCTGATCTCTTCCTGCTGCGCTTTATGGTTCTGCCACCACCAGGCGCCTGTCAGTCCGACAACGACAAACAGCACCAGCCAGGTGAAGGTCATTAACCAGCCATCGCGCTTTTTACGACGCTTACCGAGCGAGAAGCTCTGCATCGGCGCGACTTTAGCAGGGCGAACTGGAGCCTGTTTTTCCAGCCCTGGCAACAGTTCTTCTTCAGGAATATGCACCAGACGCGCATAAGAACGGATGTACCCACGCAGGAATGTTGAAGCGAGATCGGCTGGTGCCTTATCTTCTTCAATATCGCGTACCGTGGAGACCTTCAGGCACAGTCGTTCCGCGACTGCCTGTTGGCTGAATCCGAGTTGTTCACGGGCATTGCGCAGACGAACGCCGGTGGAGAGTGCTTCATTTTTGTCGTGCGTGGCTTCAGTATTCATTCGCTACAGCTGCGTAAATTTGGGTTCTGGCGCCGGCGAGTCACAATGCTCACCCACACCGCGAAACATCTGGTCAGTTAACCTTCGTCAGACAGTATAAAACGGTCAGACTACCAATGACAAAAAAGCGTAAACCTGAGGGCTAAACTCTTGTTGCGCCGTTACATACTGCCTTAAAGTCGACAAAAACGCACCGTTATTATTGACCTGACGACAACAACCAAAGAACCTCACCTGGCTTACATTGCACTACGGTACAAGAATTATACCGTAGTGCGCTCGACATCAAACGGTTTTGATGTCGATAGCATCACCCTGCATACGCTTGCGCAGAGTACGCTTGGTACGGTCGATAACGTCGCCTGCCAATTGGCCGCAGGCTGCATCGATGTCATCGCCACGTGTTTTACGCACGATGGTGGTGAAACCATAGCTCATCAACACTTTGGAGAAACGATCGATACGGCTGTTAGAGCTACGACCATACGGTGCGCCAGGGAACGGGTTCCACGGGATCAGGTTGATCTTACACGGCGTATCTTTCAGCAGTTCAGCCAGTTGATGCGCGTGTTCGGTACCGTCATTGATGTGATCCAACATGACATACTCAATGGTCACACGACCCTGGTTGGCGTTGGATTTCTCCAGATAACGACGCACTGCCCCGAGGAACGTTTCGATATTGTACTTTTTGTTGATAGGCACAATTTCGTCACGAATTTCATCGTTCGGCGCATGCAGAGAGATCGCCAGCGCAACGTCAATCATATCGCCCAGCTTATCCAACGCAGGTACAACCCCTGAGGTGGAAAGCGTAACGCGACGCTTGGACAGCCCGAAACCGAAGTCATCCAGCATGATTTCCATCGCCGGCACCACGTTAGTCAGGTTGAGCAACGGCTCGCCCATCCCCATCATCACCACGTTGGTGATAGGACGAACACCCGTTGCTTTTACCGCACCGACGATTTTCGCCGCACGCCAAACCTGACCAATGATTTCCGACACTCGCAGGTTACGGTTAAATCCCTGTTGTGCCGTAGAGCAGAATTTACACTCTAATGCACAACCAACCTGTGAAGAAACACACAGGGTCGCGCGATCGTCTTCCGGAATATAAACGGTTTCAACGCGCTGATCGCCAACCGCGATAGCCCATTTGATCGTGCCGTCAGAGGAACGCTGCTCTTCCACCACTTCCGGGGCGCGAATTTCAGCGACTTCTTTCAGCTTGTTACGCAGCACCTTATTGATGTCAGTCATGTCATCAAAGTTGTCGCTGCAATAGTGGTACATCCACTTCATGACCTGATCGGCACGAAACGGCTTTTCGCCCATTTCTTTGAAGAATTCGCGCATTTGCTGACGGTTCAGATCCAGCAGGTTAATTTTTCCATTTTTATTTGGAACCGCAGGAATGACGACTTCAGAGGTGTTAACTAATTCAGACATAATTTTTTCCGGCCTCGTTGTTACACGTTGTGGCCCGTGGAGGGTTAAAAAGAAACGCCCCGGCAAGCGGTCTGCTCTTCCGGGGCGTTGCATTGTACAAAGTCTGGCGCAGGGATGCCACGTTTGCACGAAGCATTAGCGAAAATAATATGTAAAGAAAGAACGTAGGCCTGATAAGACGCCTCGCGTCGCCATCAGGCAAAGCAGAGCCGGATGCGCAAACGCTTATCCGGCCTACAGGACGAGCTTATTAGCGCGTACGCGGGCAAACCTCGCCCTCACCGAAGAAATAGGCGATTTCGCGAGCGGCAGATTCAACGGAATCAGAACCGTGAGTCCCGTTTTCGGTGAAGCTGTCAGCGTAGTCGGCACGCAGGGTACCGGCCAGCGCGTTCGCCGGGTTGGTAGCGCCCAGCAGATCGCGATGACGCTGTACGGCGTTTTCGCTTTCCAGAACGGAAACAACGATCGGACCGGAGGTCATGAATTCAACCAGACCGTCAAAGAACGGTTTGCCGTCGTGCTCAGCATAAAAGCCACGCGCCTGCTCAACGGTCAGGTGCAGCATTTTAGTCCCTACAATCTTGAACCCTGCAGCTTCAAAGCGCGCAAAGATGCTCCCAATAACGTTTTTTGCCACCGCGTTTGGTTTAATGATGGAAAAAGTACGTTCAATAGCCATTGATAACCTCTGTAATATGTTCTGTTGTTGTCTATATAGATGTACGACCTGGCGCGGATTATAAAGAGCATCCCGGCAATTGACTATTGATGAAGGTAACATTTCTTTAAAATAAGATGAGTTTTAGCAACAAACACTCACCAACTGGTCTACTGCACCGAAAATCTCACCGTCGCCACCTGTCCGGCGTCATCCATCACCAGCAGTTGGTAATCCCCTTTGACCGTCAGACGTAGCGTCAGCTGACGCCCGCGCTCGTCCAGACGTTGTCCGTTAAGAAACCACCAGCGATCGCCTGTTCCACCGCTGGTTTGCACCGGCAATGAAGCCTCTGGAGAACCAGGTAAACGCTTCACAATCGCGCCATCGCGCAGACCTGTCAACTGCAACGGTAACCCGGGATCCTGCCCCAACGGCGGACATGTGGCAGAAACAGGCGGTAATCTCGCCCCACGGCGCTCTGATTCCGGCAGCCATGGTTCAAGCGGCAAGGGCCAGACGATAAGCGTCTGTTCGCGCGCCTGCGGGCAATCCGCCGCCACGCGTTTGCCCCCTCCGTCCAGCCAGACAGGGAAACGAATGCCGTTAACGCCTTCCTGCTCAGGTAATAACAGTGTTGGCGGCTGACTGCCATCCAGTAGCCAGGTTGCCAGACGGCGGCGACAGTTACTGTCTCCAGCCGCAAGAGATTGCCCGCCCGGCCAACATACCACGCCGCGGCTAACGGATTCAGGGCGGGGGTCTTCCGGCTGATTCGTCCCGCGAGAGAGCAGCAGATTGTTGACCTGATTGAGCACAGGTACGGCGCTGGCAAAGCCAAACTGCCCCACCACCGGCGTACCGTCGGGCCTGCCGGTCCAGATGCCAATCACATAACGGGCGTTAATCCCAATCGCCCACGCATCGCGATAGCCATAGCTGGTGCCCGTTTTCCACGCAAGAGGAACCACTCTGCTCAGTGCGTTATCCGGTAGCGGTTGTGCTTCGTCAGCCATAATCCGGCGAATAATCCACGCCGCGCCTGCCGACATCAGCGGACGCTCCAGTAGCGGGTCTGCCGGCTGCAGACGCAATTTACCCGCCTTCCCGTGGCGGGCAAAGGCGCTATACGCCGCCGCCATATCATCAAGCCTTGCCCCCGCCCCGCCTAAAATCAGCGACAGATTCGGCGCAGCCCCTGCGGGCAGATATAGCGGTAAACCGACGTTACGTAACGATGCGGCAAAACGCTTCGGGCCATAGGCTTCCAGAACCTGGACCGCAGGTAAATTCAGCGAACGTACCAGCGCCTCGCTCATACTTACCGGTCCGTGAAAACCACTGTCAAAATTCCCCGGTCGATAATCACCGGTTCGCCGTGGTACATCCTGCAACAACGAAGCGGGATGAATTAATCCGTCATCCAGAGCCAGACCATAGATAAACGGCTTCAGCACCGATCCCGGCGAGCGGATCGCATTCACCATATCCACATGACCAAAGCGGGAGTCATCATTCATATCCACTGACCCCACCCAGCCACGCACGCTCATATCGGTGTGATCGACCACAATCATCGCCAGCGAACTGCGCGCCGGCAATCGCCCTTTCCAGTTTTGCGCCAGCTCTTCGAGTTGCCGCTGCAACCCGGCGTCAAGGGTAGTCACGATTTTATCGCTGCGGCTTTTTCCCAGCATCATGCGCGAAAATAACGGCGCTAACTGCGGCATCTGCCTGGGGGCCAGCCAGACCGGCTCTTCGCGTGACTCCTGCACCTGTTTTGCGGACCAAATGCCCTGAATTGCCATACGTTCGAGCACTTTATTACGCGCCGCTTCAGCGCGCTCCGGCCAACGGTCCGGACGCAGACGGCTCGGCGCCTGTGGCAGCACAGCCAGCAATGCTGCATCGGAGTAGCTCAGTTGTGCAGGCGATTTGCCAAGATAGGCCCAGCTCGCTGCGCCCACGCCTTGCAGCGTGCCGCCAAACGGCGCACGGTTAAGATACAGCGTCAGAATGTCGCGCTTGGACAGATGCCATTCCAGTTGCAACGCGCGCCAGAGCTGGCGAAACTTGCCGCCAAAGGTGCGCGGGTGGGGATCGAGTAAACGCGCCACCTGCATGGTGAGCGTACTGCCGCCCGAGACGACACGCCCTGAGGAGAGGTCCTGCCATGCGGCGCGCAGCACTGAAAATGGATTGACTCCGGGGTGTTTCCAGAACCAGCGGTCTTCGTAATTGATTAAGGCCTGAAGGTAGCGGGGGGATACCTCATCAATCGTCACCGGATAACGCCAGATACCGTCCGTGTCGGCGAAGCGCCAGAGAGGCGTACCATCGTGCGCCACCACGACACGCGCGGGATCCACCTCATGAAGCGGCAGCGGCCAGATTTTGTCTGCCGCCCAAATCGCCATCACAAACACTAGCGCAACGGCTGCCAGCCAGAGCCCGCAGCCGCGTTTACCCAACCCGCGCATCATTTATGGTCTGACAATCAAAAGCCCCTCTGCCGCACCGGTTGCCCGCCACTGCGGAACATACATTGATTCCACCTGCGGGACGGGAACCTGATACGTTCCCGGTGTTACTGCTCTCGCCAGATAGACCAGCGTAACCGGCTGTCCTTCATTGACCGCCACCGCAGCGACAAAGCGATCGTCACGGAACTCAATATGCTGGATATCCGCCTGCTGCATCTGATTGAGCAGGTTCGCCACTTCGCTACCGCTATCCTGCAGACTGGCGCTGCCGTTGGCCAGATTTTGGTTTTCCAGCTCCAGTCCGGCAGGCAGTAAGTCGACGACCAGCGCATCCGGCACGTTCTGGCTGGCTTTAACGTCCAGCCAGACCAGCACCAGTTCGCCGCTGCGCAGAGAATCCCGTGATTTGCTGCTCCCGTCGAGTCCCAGGATCTGACGTTCAATATGCAGGACGTTGCTGGCAGGCGTCGGTGCGGTTTGCGGATAACCACTGACATCCAGACGCAGCCACAGCGGCAGATTACCGGTATTCGTGACGCTCAGCGTGGACAGCTCGTCGGCATCCAGATTCCGGGTTTGCGATTTATCACCTGCTAACGGCTGTTCAGAGAGTGATGTTTGCGCCTGCCACGTGCCAGGTAAATCCTGTAACGTACGCGCGGCAAGGAACAACGCATTATTTTCCTGAGTAGAGAGCCAGCGCTGACCAAAGGCCTGTTCTGACAATGTGTTCAGCAACGTATTCTGCTCTTCAGGTTTGAGCTTGTTCTCTTCCAGCAATGCCAGCATCAGCGCGTTGTCGCGTAGCTGACTGCCGTAATCCGCCATCCACTGTTGTGCATCGCGACGCGGAGTATTCAGCGCCAACGTAAGCGCCTGTTCACTGCGATTAGCATCGCCCATGTTTTTCAGCGCGATCCCCAGTTGCAACAGCGGCAAACCAGAAGCCGCCTGAGCGCGGCGCTCCCAGATTTCACGCAGTGCGCCAAGCGGGGCTTTTTGCTGACGAGCCAACACCAGCGCGGCATAGGCCTGTACAGCAAACCGGCTTGCAGACGAGTCATCGGTATAACGAATCGACATCATCCCCGGATCCTGCAAATAACGCAGCAGCCGCTCGTTCCCCCGGTTAATCACCTCAACCGGGACGCTGTAGCCTTGTTCGTTCGCGCGGACGAGGAAATCCATTACGTACGCGGTCAGCCAGTACTCTTCCGGCCCGTTCTTATCCCACAGCGCAAAACCGCCGTTATCGCGCTGCATTTGCAGTAAACGGGAAATGCCAATCTCTACTGCCGCACGGCGTTTTTCATCACTGTCGCCCGCGATACCTAATGCCTTCAGTTGCGCGGCATTGGTGTATAAAGAGGGGAACAACCCGCTCGCCGTTTGCTCAAGACAACCGTAAGGGTAAGCTTTCAGTTCACGGATGTAGCGCGCCAGATTCAGCGGCGGCTTACCGCTGAACAGCAATTGTCCCTGCATTGTCACAGGAGAGAAATTAGCCAACTCTTCGCCTGGCAGCTGCCAGGTTGCCCCCGGCTGGAGCGCAACGCCATTATTGACAGTTTGCGCGGGAAACGCCGGGCGCACGCCAATCTTCCACTGTTTGTGCTGCACAGGCAGCGTCTCCCCTGGCAGAGACAGACCGCTAATCTGCGCCTGAATTTCCCCCTCGCCAAAGCCTTCCCGCGCGCGCACCGGAATAAACAGCGTAGTCCGTACGCCTGGCGCCAGATTCACAGGCGCAAGATCTTGCCCTATCAGTTCCAGTAAACCGCTGGCCGCGAGGTTAATATTCAGCGTCTGTGGTTTATCGGTCAGGTTGGTCACGTCCAGCGTCAGGCGCGAAGTATCTCCCCCGGCCAAAAAGCGCGGCATGTTCAGTTCAGCAATCACCGGCGCGGCGACAATCACTTTGCTTTCGCTGCTGCCAAAGTCATCCGCCGTCCAGGCCTGCGCCATGACCCGCAGCTCGCCGTTGAAATCACCAATCGGTAACGTCACCGTACCTTCGCCCTGCTCGTTAAGCGTGACCGGTAACGCCTGTTGCGCCACGATATTGACGTGATTAACCGGAGGCTTACCGCCACGCTTTAACTCATCGCCATCGCCACCAAAGCGCAGCGCCGCCAGACGACCTTGCCCTTCGATGACCTGACCGTAGATATCATAAATATCCGCACCATAGCGTTTTTGCCCGAAAAACGCCTGCCAGGGGTCGGGCGTAACGTAATCAGTGATGTTCAACACCCCGCTATCAACGGCAGAGACCAGTACGTTAACCTGTTTTGGCACGTCGCCATTTTTAACGCTGGCTTTGATCTTGACGGTTAACGGCTGATTTGGGCGTATTTTCGCCGGACTTTCCAGCACCAGTCCCAGACGACGATTTTCATCGCCCAGTGGTAAATGCAGCAACCCAACCGCCCGTTTTGGCGTCGCCGAACGGGATTTGTCGCCAGGACGAACCACCAGCGCACTGAGATACAAATCGTGGCGATTCCAGGTTTTATCGACTGGAATAGTGAGGTCCAGACCATTCGCAGGCACGTCTATTTCTTGCCACCACAACGGTCCTGCGCTGGATTCTACCATCGCATAACCTTTGCCAGCCGCGGGGGCGGCAATATGCAACTTCATGGTATCGCCAGGACGATAGCCGGGTTTATCCAGTTTCAGGGTCACACGATCGGGGCGAACAGAGCCGCTGCCGTCGCTATTATCCTGCCAGCTATAACCCGCCCAGAAGCGCACGCTGCTCACCGCATCATTCGGCGCTTTTACTTCCAGACGATAGGCGCCCCACTCAACCGGGAAGCTCACTTTACCGGTTTCATCGGCCTTAAGATCCAGAGTCTGCTCACCTTCGATCAGATCTTTTTGATCAAACTGCGATTGCCAGCCCTCGCCTTCAGTCCAGTTCCAGTAATAATCACGACGTTCGCGGATCAAACGCACCTGCAAGCCGGACACCGCTTTTTTATTGCCTTGCGCATCGGCATAAACGATATCGAAAGCAGCATTGCTGTCTTCATCAACGATAGGCTGATTCACCGTGGTGTCAGTGCGATAATCATAAACAGCTTTCGCCGCAAACTGCGGTCGAATCCCCGGCAGCGTATCCGTAGGCCAGATGGCTTGTTCAACCCGACGCGTCACCGGGCGGCCACCCGACTCCAGCAGGCTGGCTTGCAACACCACCTGTAACGGGGAATGCGTCTCCTGCCACTGGCTGTTGGCGGTCACTTCACCGCGACCGTGATCGTCCAGCGTGAGCTGAACTTCATCGAGACTGCGGGAAAGGTTTTCTTCGGCAATATTACCAAACTGAAACCCCGGCAGTGTCTGCACCGCTTCGCGTAACGGGCGCAGGAAAAGCTGGCCTTGCAGAGCGTTGCCGTTGGCGGGCGCGCCGTACAGGTAGTAACCCACCACCGAGAATTTCACTTCATCAGTTGGCGCTACCGGCATTTTGCTGGCGGTGAGATTGAGCGCCATCCGCTCTGGCATAAAATCTTCAACGTGGAAATCCCACATCCGCGACTGGTTGTCGCCAGTATTGGCGCGAATATGCCACATACCGGTCGGCGCGCTGCTATCCAGCGGCCAGCTAAAGCGGTACAGACCGTTCTCCGGCTGGCTGACAACCGAGCGTAAAACCTGTCCGTCGGGCTTGACCACTTCCAGCTTCACCGGCTGGTCGGGCAACGTTTTACCGTCGCTGTCACGTAGTAATCCATTGAGGATCACCGTTTCACCGGGGCGATAGAGATCGCGCGGACCAAACATAAAGAACTGTTTGCTGTATCCCGGTGCGCCGGCAATATCAAACTCAGCCAGATCCAATGCCGGAAGTTTCAGGTCAAGCAGCGTAGTCTGCCCGTCTTTGCGGGCCAGCAATAAGGCAGCTTCTTTATCAGTCTTAAGCTGTACATGCCCCTGCGCGTCACTGGTGGCTTGCGCCAGCGTCTGCCCTTTTTCGTTGAGTAATGTGACGTCAATGCCCTGCTGCGCTGCGCCGTTTTCCAGACTCTGCGTAAAGATATCCAGTTGATTATGGTAACGATGCGCTGACACACCAATATCGCTGAGCGTAAACAGCGTCGCGGCATTACTGTAGTTGTATTTTCCGGCCTGATTCATCACCGCGATGTAAACACCAGCCTGCTGCAACGGTTTGATTTCGCTCAGCGGCAGCAACAGCTTTTCGCGAGTGTTGCGCGCAGGGTTGAGGTCAAAGCGTCCGGTATAGACCAGTTCCGCCATTTTCAGCAGATTATCGGATTCCCAGTTCGACAACGAATTGCGGTATTCCCACTGGCTGACAAACGCGCCGAGCGACTCTGGCTTCACGCGATAAAAATTCACATCCACACTGTTAACGTTGAGCGCCATCACCGGCAGCCCTTCAATCACTTTTCCCGGCAGTAGCGAACCGCGACTGGCGAACCCTACGCTCGGCTGGACGTCACGTGTGGTGATATTTTTTTCATAATCGATACCAAACGTCGCTTTATTCAGCGCCAGTAAATCACGCTCAATGGTAACCACCAGTTCCCGGTTAGGTTCGAGGTGCCGTAAGCGTAGCTCTTTCAGGTTTGGCGCCAGCTCCCAGGCACCATCGACTTTGCCGCTTTTTTTATCGACAACGTGCACTACGCGGGAAAAATCCTGTTCCGGATCGAGGGGAATGGAGAAGGTCAACACGAGCGTTGCCGCGCCGTCGAGCTGGACCTCTGAGGCATCTAACAGCGTCAGCGACTTGCCCTGACTTTGTTGCATCAGCTTCTCTAACTGGGTCTTGTCTTTTGCGGGCGCAGTCTGCGGAGCAGGTGCATCCGGCTTCGCAGCCGTCGTCGATTTTTCGTTATTATTATCACACCCGACAAGTGCCAGCATCAGCATGCAGGCCGCTACGCGTAAATGTTTCATTTTTCATCCCTGGCCGTAGTGGCCCGTTAGCTACGTAGAACAACTATTATGCGTTAGTTTTCAGGCTGTGGAAGCCAGTAAATGAACAACGTTGTCCTAATTTTCGTGATTAATGTGGATTCGCCTGACAAATCAGCCTCTTTTACTTGTCGCTTTGCACTAAACGTCCGACAATTTGCCAAAACCTGGTAAAAATGGAGATGCCTATGACCACCGCCTTCTTTGTCGCTGCCGACTGGCTTGCCGAACACATTGACGACCCGGAAATACAAATCCTTGATGCCCGGATGGCACCTCCAGGTCAGGAAGATCGCGATGTTGGCGAGGAGTATCGCGCAGGTCATATTCCTGGCGCCGTTTTTTTTGATATTGAAGCGCTTTCCGACCATACCTCGCCCTTGCCGCACATGATGCCGCGCCCGGAAGCCTTCGCTGTCGCGATGCGCGAATTGGGTGTTCATCAGGATAAACATCTGGTTGTCTACGATGACGGCAATCTGTTTTCGGCGCCGCGCGCATGGTGGATGCTGCGGACTTTTGGCGTCGAGAATGTCTCCATTCTGGCGGGTGGTCTTGCTGGCTGGCAGCGCGATGAGCTCATGCTGCAGGAAGGAAACGAGGAGTTACCCGAAGGCGAATTTAACGTCGCATTTACGCCTGAAGCCGTGGTGCGCGTCACCGATGTGCTGCTGGCCAGTCATGAAAAAACGGCGCAGATCGTCGATGCCCGCCCGGCTGCGCGTTTTAATGCCGAAGTTGACGAGCCGCGTCCAGGCCTGAAGCGTGGTCATGTACCCGGTGCGCTTAACGTTCCGTGGACAGAGCTGGTTCGTGACGGCGAACTCAAAACTACCGATGAGCTGGATGCTATTTTCTTCAGCCACGGCGTGAGCTTTGACCGCCCCATTATCGCCAGCTGCGGCTCCGGCGTAACGGCTGCCGTGGTGGTACTGGCGCTTGCCACGCTGGATGTTTCGAACGTCGCACTGTATGACGGGGCGTGGAGCGAATGGGGAGCGCGCAACGATTTACCGGTAGAACCATCTGAGGCTAAATAAAATCTGATTTACTCATCTTTTTCGCCCACAAAAAAACCGCCCAAATGAGCGGTTTTTTTGTGCCAGTCCGGTTCGCGGCCTTTCCAGCAGGCTGTGTTGCCATAGCAACGCAGGCGCACCTCAGTGGATAAATATTCCTGTTTAAAGAAGTAAAAGTCAAGTTAATTAGCCAAGAAACTATTCAATATTTGATGTATTATTCTGAATGGCCCTTCCCGCCGTCTCGCAAACGGGCACTGGCTTCAGGGAAGGACATTCCATGGCCGTAACGCAGGCGCTCCTCAGCACTTGCTAGCACGGCATTATCGCCAGTGGTGCTGTCGTGATGCGGTCTTCGCATGGACCGCGCAATGAAGATACGATACTTCTGTATCGTGCTTGTTGTTTCTGGCGCGTTGTGTCTTCACGGGGATCGGGATTACCCAGGTAATTCCATACACGTGACGCTCAGCACCCAGGGCAAGTAAGCCTGGTAGCCGCCCTTCGGGGCGGCTTTCCTTCACTCAGATAATCCGGTTTTGTTTAAAGTCGCGCAGGAAGCCGCCCCAGCGGCGTTCGTAGAATGGTGCGATATGCTCGGTGATAAAGTGGCTGACACCCTTCTCGCCTTTCTTCACCTGGCAAATATCAATCGGTTCATCGCCCGGCAATGTGTCGGTCGCGACGCTGCCCGCAGCGTGGATGATCTCTTCAATATCACCGTCAGCTTCAATCCCGATCAACAGGTTTGGCTGAGCTTCCGCACTTTCTTTGATTGAGCAGAGAAACGCGCGTTTTACCGGCTTGATGGTTTTAAACAGCGTGGTCAGCGAGTCAATCATCTGCGCTGGCGGTTCAGCGACTTCAGAGAGGATCAGCGATTCGCCGCCTTCCAGTACCTCCTGGGTGCTTAGCGGACTCCCCTCATCACCGATCAGCAGACTGATTTCACGCGGCATAAACTCTTTGCCGGTCGGCAGTTTCGCGTTGAGAAACAGCGTTTCGCCGAGCGTCATTTCAAATAACGTACGCACCGGCATAACGACAAATGCTTGCTCATCTTCAACCGCCTGCTGCAGGGCCTCAAGGGAAGTAAAGAACGGGATCACGGTTGTGCCGTCTTCTTTTTCCCAGTGCTGAAGGTCGAGGGCACTGTCTTCAACCACCGCCTCGCCTTCTGCAGCAGTACCCGGCACCCAGACGGTGGATTCAAGTAAAGTACGGAAAAATGCCGGTCGATGCGCAGGCTCTGTCGCCGCTTGTTCCAGCAACGTTTCTAATTCATTTTTTGTTTCGGACATAAGGATCACAAATTGGATGAATACATGTAGGCCGGATAAGCGTAGCGCCATCCGGCAATACAGTCATGAATTATGCGGTCAGCAGATTCGCGATGGTGCGCACACCCAGACCGGTTGCGCCCGCAGACCACTGCTCAACTGGCGCTTTGCGATAAGTTGCAGAGCAGTCGATGTGCAGCCAGCCTTGCTGGTAGTTTTCCACAAAATGAGACAGGAAGCCTGCTGCAGTGCTCGCACCCGCCGGATAGGCCGCACTGCCGGTGTTATTCAGCTCGGCAAAGTTAGACGGCAGTTGACTACGGTGGAACTCAGCCAACGGCAGACGCCAGAACGGCTCGTTTTCTTGTGCCGCGCTTGCCAGCAGACGGGCAGCCAGCTTGTCGTCAAAACTGAACAACGCGTGATAATCGTTACCCAGGGCGGTTTTCGCGGCGCCGGTCAGCGTAGCTGCATCAATAATCAGCTCCGGTTTTTGCGCGCTGGCGTCGATCAGACCATCCGCCAGCACCAGGCGTCCTTCCGCATCGGTATTCATCACTTCCACTTTTTTGCCGTTGCGATAGTGAATAATATCGCCCAGCTTAAAGGCGTTGCCGCTGATCAGGTTATCCGCGCAGCACAGGTACAGCTTCACACGCTTGTTCAGACCACGGGTGATGGCAAACGCCAGCGCGCCGGTAACCGTTGCCGCACCGCCCATATCGGACTTCATTGAGTCCATAAATGCGCTTTGCTTGATGCTGTAACCGCCGGAGTCAAAAGTAATGCCTTTGCCAACCAAACAAGCGTAAACCGGGGCTTCTTTGTCGCCAGTCGGGTTGTAGTCCAGCGCCAGCAGCACCGGAGGACGCTCAGAACCGCGCCCCACGGTATGCAGTCCCATGTAGTTCTGCTCACGCAGATCTTCTCCTTTGGTGATGCGGTAAGAGACGTTATCGCAGGCAACAGAGCACAGCAGGTCGACCGCGCGCTGCGCCAGTTGTTCCGGGCCCAGTTCTTCCGCCGGGGCGTTAATGGTATCGCGCACCCAGTCAATAATCTTCAGACGGTTATCCAGCTCTTTACGCTGTGCTTCGTCCAGGGCAGCCCACTCAACTTTGCGACTGCCTTTCGGTCCTTTATAACCCTGCCAGAAAGCCCAGCTGCGTTCGGTATCCCAGCCTTCACCGTCCAGTTGCACGTGTTTAATACCCAGGCCATCGATTTTACGCGCGGCGCGCTGGATAAGGCCGAGGTCATCTTTTCCGTTCAGGTGCAGGGTAATGCCTTCATTATTAATGCTGTATGTTGCCTTTTCACCCCAGCGGGCATCGGCAGGTTGCGTGGAAAGCGTAATTTTCATGGCTTCTGTCATTTTATTTATCCTTATTTTCGCGCATACAGGAAAACGGGCCACCCGTGGGCAGCCCGTTGACTTATTCGGCTTCGTCCAGCCAGACCAGTAAAATGGCCTCAAGGATTTTTTCGTTCGATGCCTGTGGATCATCATCGAACTCTTCCAGGTCACAGATCCACTGGTGCAGATCGGTGAAACGAACGGTCTTGGGATCGAGATCGGGGAAGGCGTCGTACAGCGCTTCACCGATTTCACGGCTATCGGTCCACTTCAGTCCCATACTACCCTCTGTTAATGCTCACGTGCATGATTGATTGTGTAACGTGGGATTTCGACCACTAAATCGTCCTCGGTTACCCGCGCCTGACAGCTTAAACGGCTCTCCGGCTCCAGGCCCCAGGCTTTATCCAGCATGTCGTCTTCTTCTTCCGTGCTTTCCGGCAAAGAATCAAAACCTTCACGTACGATGCAGTGACAGGTCGTACAGGCACAGGATTTTTCACAGGCATGTTCAATCTCGATACCGTTACGCAGGGCAACGTCGAGAATGGTTTCGCCAGTCTCAGCTTCCAGAACTGCGCCATCGGGACAGAGATCCTGATGAGGCAAAATAACAATCTTTGGCATATTAAACCTCGTCCACGGAATGGCCTTTCAGCGCGCTACGGACGGATTTGTCCATGCGGCGAGCGGCGAATTCCTGGGTTTGTTTGTCTACGTTTTTAATGGCTTGTTCTATCGCGTCAACATCGTCACCCTGCGCAACCTCGCTCAAGTGCGCGGCGGCGGTGTCGATAGCCTGACGCTCTGCGGCGCTTAACAGCGCGGCATCAGCGTTCAGCGCACCGGATAAGCTTTCCAGTACACGTGCCGCTTCGACTTTCTGTTCTGCCAGCATACGGGCTTTGACGTCCTGCTCGGCAAAACTCATCGAATCCTGAATCATGGAGGCGATTTCACCGTCGGTCAGACCATAGGACGGTTTGACCTGAATGGAGGACTCAACGCCGGTGGATTTCTCCATAGCGGTGACGCTCAGCAGCCCATCGGCATCCACCTGAAAGGTCACACGGATATGCGCGCCGCCTGCTGGCAGCGCAGGAATACCGCGCAGCGCAAAGCGCGCCAGTGAA
This sequence comes from Citrobacter sp. W9, assembly GCF_026719375.1. Classification (NCBI taxonomy): domain Bacteria; kingdom Pseudomonadati; phylum Pseudomonadota; class Gammaproteobacteria; order Enterobacterales; family Enterobacteriaceae; genus Citrobacter; species Citrobacter sp. W9. The sequence continues at coordinate 102,673 of NZ_JAPPTE010000010.1, forward strand.
CGACAGTCCTGCACCAGCTCACGCTCGCCTTGCATCACGTGGATGGACATCGCGGTCTGGCCGTCTTTAAAGGTGGTAAAGTCCTGCGCACGCGCCACCGGGATAGTGGTGTTACGCGGGATCACTTTCTCCACCAGACCGCCCATGGTTTCAAGGCCCAGGGACAGCGGAATGACGTCCAGCAGCAGCATTTCGCTGTCTGGTTTATTCCCGACCAGAATATCCGCCTGGATTGCCGCGCCGATAGCGACCACTTTATCCGGGTCGATAGAGGTCAGCGGCGTACGGCCAAAAAACTCACCAACGCGTTCACGTACCAGCGGCACGCGGGTTGAACCACCGACCATCACCACTTCCAACACATCCTGCGGCTCAACGCCCGCATCTTTCAGCGCGCGACGGCAGGCCAGCAGCGTACGCTTAACCAGTGCGGAAATCAGTTCATTGAAGGTTTCACGGGTGATTTCACCCTGCCATCCCGCCACGTTAACCGTTACAGAATCGGCGTCGCTGAGCGCAATTTTCGCCGCAATGGCGGCATCCAACAGTTCACGCTGTACGCGGTTGTCGCTGCGATCGGCAACCCCCGCCTGCTCGCGAATGTAATCGGCGAGCAGATGGTCAAAATCATCGCCGCCGAGCGCGGAATCACCGCCGGTCGCCAGCACTTCGAACACGCCGCGGCTCAGGCGCAGAATAGAAATATCAAAGGTACCGCCGCCAAGATCATAGACCGCGATCACGCCTTCCTGACCGGAGTCCAGGCCATAAGCGATCGCCGCAGCGGTCGGCTCATTCAGCAGACGTAATACGTGCAGACCAGCCAGGCGCGCGGCGTCTTTGGTTCCCTGACGCTGTGCATCGTCAAAATATGCCGGAACGGTGATCACGACGCCGTCCAGTTCACCGGACAGCGATTCGGTTGCCCGCGCGGCCAGCGCTTTCAAAATGTCAGCAGATACGCGCACCGGATTAAGTAAACCGGCAGCGGTTTCAATCATCGGCAGGCCGTTTTCACTGGCCTGAAACGTATAAGGCTGATGCGGATAGCGCGCCTGGATATCCGCCAGAGAGCGGCCCATCATGCGTTTTACCGAACTCACGGTATTGGCCGGGTCAAGGGCGGCATTGGCGCGGGCATCGTAACCGACAGAGTAGCCCTGCGGCTGATAGTGAACCACTGACGGCAACAGGTGGCGACCTTCGTGGTCTGCCAGCGTTTCGGCCTGGCCGCTGCGTACGGTTGCAACCAGGGAGTTGGTAGTGCCTAAATCGATACCTACCGCCAGACGACGCTGGTGCGGCGCGGCGCTCAGACCAGGCTCACTAATTTGTAATAAGGCCATTTTCGCTTCCGGAAATTAAAAATCGAGCAGTTTTTCTTCGAGTTGTTCTGCACTGCTTCGCAGTTTATCGAGAAAACGCAGCTTACGCACGGTATCCGCCGCCGCGTCCCACATCTCGTTATCCAGCTGTTCAACCATCAGTTGATGGCGACTTTCAAACATTTTTTTCACGCGCTGGATAAAACTTTCCAGTCGCGATTCGTCTTTCGTCTGCTCGATCTCGTCAAGCTCTTCCCGCAGTTCCAGTTGCTCCATCAGGAACGCGGTATCACGCACCGTGTGCTGCTCATTGCGAATATCAAAACCGTGTAAAGACAATAAGTATTCGGCGCGCATCAAGGGATGACGCAGCGTTTGCCAGGCCTGGTTGATAGTGGCGGACTGCGAAACCGCAGCAAGTTGTTCCGCCTGAGAACCGCTGGCGAATTTATCAGGATGATACTGACGTTGGAGATCCTGAAAACGGATCGTCAGGGCCTGGAGATCAATAGGATATTGAGCGGGTAATCCGAAGAGAGTGAAGTAATCCATAACTATCTCAGGGGTAGCCTGTTAGAACAAACCCCACACGTAAAATCATGCGTGTGGGGTTATCGGTGAGCGCGTTATACGTGGAAGCTTTCGCCGCATCCACATTCGTCTTTCACGTTCGGGTTAGTGAACTTAAACCCTTCGTTCAGACCTTCTTTGACGAAGTCTAACTGCGTACCGTCGAGAAATTGCAGGCTCTTACCGTCGACCACAACTTTAACGCCTTTGTCTTCAAACACGGTATCTTCAGCCGCCGGCTCGTCAACAAATTCCAGTACATAGGCCATACCTGAGCAGCCGGAGGTTCTCACGCCCAGACGCAGGCCAAACCCCTTACCGCGGTTCGCCAGGAAGGTATTTACACGCGCTGCTGCACTGTCGCTTAAGGTAATCGACATAATAAAACCTCAACTCTTAATTATTTTGCTTCACGTTTGCTTTTGTAATCCGCAATCGCGGCTTTAATCGCGTCTTCAGCCAGGATAGAGCAGTGAATTTTCACCGGTGGCAGTTCAAGCTCGTCGGCGATATCGGTGTTTTTAATCGCCTGTGCTTCGTCCAGCGATTTCCCTTTTACCCATTCGGTAACCAGAGAGCTGGAGGCAATGGCGGAACCGCAGCCGTAAGTCTTGAAACGCGCGTCTTCAATGATACCCTCATTGTTGACTTTGATCTGCAACTTCATCACGTCGCCACAGGCCGGTGCGCCGACCATGCCGCTACCCACGTTCTCGTCGCTGTTGTCAAAAGAGCCCACGTTACGTGGATTCTCGTAGTGATCGATAACTTTTTCGCTGTAAGCCATGTTGAATTCTCCTTATTGGTGCCGAATTAGTGATGTGACCATTCAATACTGTTCAAATCCACGCCCTGTTTGAACATTTCCCACAGTGGAGAAAGGTCGCGCAGACGGCCAATGGAGTTGCGAACCAGATTGATGGCATAGTCAATCTCTTCTTCGGTAGTGAAACGACCTAAAGAGAAACGAATTGAGCTGTGTGCCAGCTCGTCGGTCATACCCAGCGCGCGCAGCACATAGGATGGCTCCAGGCTTGCTGAAGTACATGCAGAACCGGAGGATACCGCCAGGTCTTTCAGCGCCATAATCAGCGACTCGCCTTCAACAAAGTTGAAGCTGACGTTGAGAATGTTCGGTGCGCCCTGTTCGAGATCGCCGTTCAGGTACACTTCTTCCATGTCCTTCACGCCGTTCCACAGACGGTTACGCAGACTGCGCAGACGCGCCATCTCGGTTTCCATCTCTTCTTTCGCGATACGGTACGCTTCACCCATGCCAACGATCTGGTGGACAGGCAAAGTACCGGAACGCATGCCGCGCTCGTGACCGCCGCCGTGCATCTGCGCTTCGATACGAATACGCGGTTTACGACGCACGTACAGCGCGCCGATACCTTTCGGACCATAGATTTTGTGGCCGGAGAAGGACATCAGGTCAACTTTCAGTTGGCTCAGGTCGATAGGCAGTTTGCCCACGCTCTGAGTGGCGTCAACGTGATAGATGATGCCGCGCGCACGGCACATTTCACCGATAGTCGCGATATCCTGCACCACGCCGATTTCGTTGTTCACGTGCATGATGGACACGAGGATAGTGTCGTCACGCATTGCCGCTTCAAGTTCTTTCAGGTCGATAATACCGTTACGCTGTGGGGCGAGGTAAGTGACTTCAAACCCTTCGCGCTCCAGCTGACGGCAGGTATCCAGCACGGCTTTGTGTTCGGTTTTGCTGGTGATGATGTGCTTGCCTTTTTTCTGATAAAAGTTGGCTGCACCTTTAATCGCCAGGTTATCGGATTCCGTCGCACCGGAGGTAAAGACGATTTCACGCGGATCGGCACCGACCAGCTCAGCGATCTGATTACGGGCGATATCTACCGCCTCTTCAGCATGCCAGCCAAAACGGTGTGAACGGGAAGCTGGGTTACCAAAGTTTCCGTCCAGGGTCAGACACTGCATCATTTTCTCGGCAACACGCGGGTCCACCGGCGTGGTTGCGGAGTAATCGAGATAGATCGGTAATTTCATTGCTCTATAAACTCCGTACATCGCTTCAATGCAAGGAACCAGGCAACCGGCTGGATGTACGACCGAGTTAACGGGGCGTTTAACACCCCGGCCTGATTCTAAAATACTTTTATTATGCGCGTAACTTAACGTCGATCGCGTCTTGAGCACGATTAGTGCGTGGAGCGTCATGCGTGTGCTGGCGACCAGACACATCCAGGACTTCCTGATTATTCACCAGTTCGCCCAACGTAATGTTGTTGAGGAACCCGGTCAGACGATCGCTCAGATCGCGCCACAGCGCATGGGTCAGGCATTTATCGCCGCCCTGACAACCGCCTTTGCCCTGGCAACGGGTCGCATCTACAGACTCGTCGACAGCGCTAATGACTTCACCTACTGCGATGCTGCCGGCATCTTTACCCAGCAGATACCCGCCGCCTGGTCCACGTACGCTTGAAACCAGACCGTTTTTACGCAAACGGGAAAACAGCTGCTCCAGATATGACAGGGAAATTCCCTGACGTTCAGAAATATCAGCCAACGGTACCGGGCCCGTTTCTGAGTTGAGCGCAACGTCCAACATTGCGGTCACGGCATAACGCCCTTTTGATGTCAGTCTCATGTCTTACTTAGCCTCAAACTCGCCCCTGCCCGGGGTTTTTTATTGTAAAATGGGGGTATTGCATAGCAGGGGCAAGTCTGACATTCCCGACTAAATCAGTCAACTATTTACTTGACTAATTTAGTCAGGTATTTAACCTTCAGTGCCGTTTTCACTTACAGGAGGCGTTTCGCTTACTTGCCTTTATTCTGCTGTTCGATAGATGCCAGAATCCCGCGCAGGATATTCAGCTCCTGACTCTCAGGACGCGCACGCGTAAACAGACGGCGCAGCTTGTTCATCACTTGTCCCGGATGGCCTTCGCGAATAAACCCGGTCGACAGCAGCGTTTGTTCCAGATGACCGTAAAAACGCTCTAAATCATCCACCAGCGGATACTCAGCTTCTTCGTATTCGACGCTCTTATCACCTTCCTGCGTCGCCAGCCAGGCCATGCGGACTTCATAAGAGATAACCTGCACCGCCATCGCCAGGTTGAGCGAACTGTATTCCGGGTTCGCAGCAATGGCGACGTGATAATGGCATTTTTGCAGTTCTTCGTTGGTCAGGCCAACGCGTTCACGACCAAATACCAGCGCCACCGGCGTATTCGCCGCTTCAGAGACGCTTTTTAAGCCGCATTCGCGCGGGTCCAGCATCGGCCACGGCAACGTACGGGAACGCGCGCTGGTGCCTACTACCAGACTACAACCCGCCAGCGCTTCATCGAGGGTATCGACGATCTGCGCGCTGCCGATCACATCGCTGGCGCCTGCCGCCAGGGCGATGGCCTGCGAGTCCGGTTTGACCAGTGGATTAACCAGCCACAGATTGGTTAAACCCATGGTTTTCATTGCGCGGGCCACAGAGCCCATGTTGCCAGTGTGAGAGGTTTCCACCAGCACAATTCGAATATTTTGCAGCATTGTATTTCTTCGGCTAAAGATTATTCGGGCATATTATCATAAAACGAAGACATATTCCGAACTCGCTGCTATACTCTGCGCCGTTTTCCCGTTCTTTAACATCCAGTGAGAGAGACCGATGCATCCGATGCTGACCATCGCCGTGCGCGCAGCGCGCAAGGCGGGTAATGTAATTGCCAAACACTACGAAACGCCAGACTCTGTAGAAACCAGCCAGAAAGGCAGCAATGATTTCGTGACTAACGTCGATAAAGCCGCCGAAGCGATTATTATCGAAACGATTCGCAAATCTTACCCACAGCACACCATCATCACCGAAGAAAGCGGTGAACATGTTGGTGAAGATTTGGATGTTCAATGGGTTATCGATCCACTGGATGGCACCACCAACTTCGTAAAACGCCTGCCGCACTTCGCGGTATCTATCGCAGTACGCATTAAAGGCCGTACTGAGGTTGCCGTTGTTTACGATCCAATGCGTAATGAACTGTTCACCGCAACCCGCGGTCAGGGCGCGCAGCTTAACGGTTACCGTCTGCGTGGCAGCACGGCTCGCGATCTGGACGGCACCATCATTGCCACCGGCTTCCCGTTCAAAGCGAAACAACACGCCGCTTCTTACATGAAAATCCTTGGCAACATGTTTACCGAATGCGCTGACTTCCGCCGTACCGGTTCTGCCGCGCTGGATCTGGCCTACGTTGCCGCAGCCCGCGTTGACGGTTATTTCGAAATTGGTCTGCGCCCGTGGGATTTCGCCGCAGGCGAGCTGATTGCGCGTGAAGCTGGCGCCCTGGTGTGCGACTTCACCGGCGGGCATAACTACATGGCGACCGGCAACATCGTTGCAGGTAACCCGCGCGTAGTGAAAGCCATGCTGGCTAACATGCGTGACGAACTGAGCGACGCGCTGAAGCGCTAATCGTTTGATGCCGGATGGCGGCTAGCGCCTTATCCGGCCTACCTGGGAAGTTCCCCGTAGGCCTGATAAGCGAAGCGCCATCAGGCATTCATCCTACAACAGTGCTAAAAAGGTCTTATCCCTCGCCCCACCGGCACCGCGCTCATCCACATCACCACCGCTGCCGCAATTAATACCGTGCCCCCGGCTAACGCCAGCGTCGTCCAGCCAATCTGTCGCCACAGCACCGGCGCTTTATGCCCGCTAAGTCTCACCGCCAGCGTGCGGAAACTGTGTACCAATAAAGCCAGTGACGTAATCGTCAAAGAGGTGCCCGCTGCCATCGCCAGCGCCGACGCCATACCCCAGTAAAAGACGCCAATCACTTTGCTGAACAGCAGCACCATGATGGCCCCGGAGCATGGGCGCATCCCCATAGACAGAATAATCATCAGCCGGGCGCGCCAGTCATCACCGCTTTGCACCTGTTCAGGGTTCGGTAGGTGCTGATGCCCGCAGCCACAGCCGTCGTGATGCACATGGCGAGGCGTGAAGGCGATAAACGTTGGCCGCTTTAGCAATAAGCGCAGTTTTTTCAGCGCCCGCCAGCACAGCAGCAGGCCTAACACGCCCACCAGCACATAGCTCCCTCTCTCCAGCCAGAAGCTGCTCATATGCAGCTGCCGCGCAGGCAACTGCAAGACGGTGAGCACGATAATCACCAGACCAATCGCGACCAGTCCTTGTAATAAAGACGACGCCAGCGTCAGGCCGATACTGGATTTGAGTTTTGACGGGTGCGTCGCAAGCCAGGTAGTAATCACCACTTTTCCATGTCCCGGCCCCAGCGCATGCAGAACACCGTAGAGAAAACTAAACAGCAGCAGCGATCCCCCTGCCTGGGTCGGACTGGCAGCAACCGCTTTCAGCAATCCGCTCATCTGTTGGTTTACTTCGCGCTGCCAGACGATGCTTTTCATCATCACCTGCGGCCAGGCCAGCCATAGCCACAGTATGCCGCCTGCCGCCAGCAGCAAAAATAGCGCCAGCGGCCACAGCGTGAGCCAGCGACGTCCGGTGGGTCGTGGTTGATAAACTACTGACATTGCAGCGTTACCGTTTGTGCGAACTGTTTACCCAACTCCATATCCTCCGGCGGGGCGTCTTCTTTATCCAGCGACTGCGCAAAGATCAGCGTTTGTTCATTCGGCGTCGGGGTGTGTACTGAAATACGGCATTGCTGGCTGATCGCCTGCGACAGCCGGGCATCGCTATCCTGGTCATAGCTCATATCCACGTAGTAGGTCGGATCGAAGGTTGAAATGGTATATTTTTGACCACTCAGCGGCTGTGGTTCAGCTAAGGGTAGAACGAACGTCAGCACCGCCTGATGTTCCTCACGTTCCATGCCGTATTCCGTCGGCCTGTTTTTAAACTTTACCTTTTGCCCTTCATGCCACACTTCAGTGAAATAATGCTGCCCAAGCACATTCGCCATCACTTCCGCCGCCAGTTTTTTCCAGATCTCTGAGCCAGGTTTAGCATTCCCCGCATCGTAAAGCAGATCTGCCGAGGTGATTTCATCCATCGTCCAGCGCATTTTCAGCGCCACGAACTGATTATTCTCGCTCACTATCTCGGTTTTCAAATGGATAAAGCTGTGGGGATGCGCCCCTGCGCCAAAGGACAGGACAGCAAGAAACAACGTTACAATGATGTGCTTAACACGCTGCATGACTTCTCCACGATAAAAATCCAGGCCGCCAGAAATAATGGTGTGTTTGGCGAAAGAGTGCTGAGGATAACATTGAACGAAAAAATGTTGAGCCCCCTTTTCCGGTATCGATTCAGTTCTCAATTTCGACAATTCTTTCTCCAGCAACACCCGTCTGAATCCCTTTTCGCGGTCACAATTTATGCAAAATGATAATAAATTGTTAATTAAAAGTTTTATTTTAATTATTTATTAACAATAATTTTGCTGGTATGGATATAAAATCCCATTAATTTAACCAATATTTAACCATTAATTTTCTTTAAATCTACAATAACGGACATAGATCACATTCACGGAACTTATGATTCATTCCCTCTTCCATTCGTAGTTAACTTCACCCCGTGACATGTCCTGCCCCCTACGAAAGGTACAACTATGAAATTCAAACTCGCATTACTCAGTGCAACCCTGGTTTCTGCATGCATGTTGTCCGGCACGTCCTTTGCGGCGGAAAAATATGAAATTGCTGTGGTTGCCAAAGTCACCGGGATTCCGTGGTTTAACCGGATGGAAACCGGCGTTAATGAAGCAGCAAAAAAACTGGATGTGAATGCTTACCAGACCGGGCCTTCCACGCCGGATCCGGCTCAACAGGTGAAAGTCATTGAGGATCTGATCGCCAAAAACGTTAACGCGATCATCGTGGTGCCGAATGATGCCAAGGTCCTTGAGCCGGTGCTGAAAAAAGCGCGCGATAAAGGCATCGTGGTGCTGACGCACGAATCCCCGGACGAGCAGATTGGTCAATGGGATATTGAAACCATCGACAGTGAAAAATATGCGCAGGCTAACGTCGATGAATTAGCGAAAAGTATGGGCGGTAAAGGGGGTTATGCCATCTATGTCGGTTCGCTGACGGTACCGTTGCATAACGCGTGGGCCGATTTTGCGATTAAGTACCAAAAAGAAAAATATCCCGAAATGTTCGAGGTCACTTCACGTCTGCCGGTCGCGGAAAGCATCGATAAATCCTACGCCACCACGCTGGACCTGATGAAAACCTATCCGCAGATGAAGGGCATTATCGGCTTCGGCTCGCTGGGTCCAATCGGTGCGGGTCAGGCGGTGCAGAAAAAACGCGCCAAAGATAAAATCGCCGTCGTCGGGATCGCCATGCCAGCACAGGCTGCGCCGTACCTGATGCGCGGCGATATCAAAAAAGCGCTGCTGTGGGATCCAAAAGACGCGGGATACGCGCTGGTAACGGTGGCCGATCAACTGTTGCAGGGTAAAGAAGTGAACGCCGATTTGAGTATTGATGGTTTAGGGAAAGCCGATATCGACACGGAGAAGAAAGTGATCCGCTTTAACAAGATCCTCGAAGTCACCAAAGACAACGCACAATCACTCGGTTTCTAAGGCTTTAGCCGACACCAGGGAACCTTAACGCCGACCGTCTGGTCGGCGCTATCAACCAAACTAACACTTAGCGTCCATGCGGACGTGCGCAGGGGTATTGTCCATGACAGACACCACCGCATTTATCACTCTTGAGAATATCAGCAAACAATTCCCGGGCGTGCTGGCGCTGGATAACGTGAATCTGACGCTGAGAAAAGGCGAAGTTCACTGTCTGGCGGGTCAAAACGGCTGTGGTAAAAGCACCATTATTAAAGTGATCTCTGGGGTGTATCATCCGGAAAAAGGCGCGCAGATTTTACTCGATGGTAAATTATTCCATCACCTGACGCCGCAGCTTTCTTCCCATTATGGTATTCAGGTTATTTATCAGGACCTGTCGTTATTCCCTAACTTTAGCGTCGCTGAAAATATCGCGGTCAACCGCTATCTGCCCGGTGGCGATATCTGGGTACGCCGTGGCGCGATGAAACAGCAGGCGCTGGCCGCCATGAAACGCATCGGCGTGAACATCGATCCCGATAAAAAAGTCGAAAAACTGTCGATTGCCGATCGGCAACTGGTCGCCATTTGCCGCGCTATTGCCGCCGATGCGCGTCTGGTGATTATGGATGAACCCACCGCTTCGTTAACCCGCCAGGAGGTCAATGGTCTGCTGCGGGTCGTCAACGAACTGAAAGCGGCCGGGATTTGCGTGGTGTTTGTCAGCCACCGTCTGGATGAAGTGATGGAAGTGGCGGACCGTATCAGCGTGATGCGCGACGGCAAACTGGTAGGAACATACCCAGCCAGCGAACTCGACAGTCACGAACTGGCCTTCCTGATGACCGGACAACGCTTCCACTACAGCCCGCTGCCGGAAAGACCCGCTATTGAGCAAGAGCCGCTGCTCGAGCTACGCAACCTCAGCCGCCGGGGGAAATACCAGAACATCAATTTATCGCTACATAGCGGTGAGATTGTCTCCATTGTCGGTCTGCTGGGTGCCGGTCGCACCGAGCTTTGCCTCAGTTTGTTCGGCATGACCCATCCGGAAAGCGGCGAAATGCGCATTAACGGTCAGCCGGTTACTCTGCGCAATAACCATGACGCCATCAAACACGGGATCGGCTATGTCTCAGAAGATCGCCTGACGCAGGGGTTGATCATGGAGCAGTCGATCTATGACAACACCATCGTCACGGTGTTTGACCAACTGCATACCGGCAGCGGTCTGCTCGATCATCGTAAAGCGCAAAAGCTGGTCGCCGATTTGATCCGTGAGTTGAACATTAAAGTCTCCGATCCGCATCTGCCGGTCAAAACGCTCTCCGGCGGTAATGCCCAACGCATTGCCATTGCCAAATGGGTGGCAACCCATCCGCGCATCCTGATCCTCGACTCCCCTACCGTCGGCGTGGATATCGCCAACAAAGAGGGGATTTACCAGATAGCCCGCGATCTGGCGGAACAGGGAATGGCGGTACTAATGATTTGCGATGAAATCCCGGAAGCGTATTACAACAGCCATCGTGTGCTGGTGATGCGCCGCGGCAAACTGGTGGCGGAATTTAATCCTCATCACTGCCGTGAAGAGGAGATTGCTGAAGTGGTCGAGGTAATCAATGAATAGTCTGCGTCTCTCCCGTTTAATCGGGCAACATGAATTCTGGCTGGGCCTGCTGGTCGTGGCGCTCGCCGTCGGGCTGAGCGTCAGTACCGATGAGTTCCTGTCGCTGGGCAATCTCACAGATGTCGCCACCAGTTACGCGATTCTCGGCATTCTCGCCTGCGGGCTGTTTGTGGTGCTGATTTCCGGCGGGATCGACATCTCATTTCCGGCGATGACCGCGATTGCCCAGTATGCGATGGCCAGTTGGGTGATCGCTCACGGCGGCAACTTCATATTGGCTTTAACCATCGCAATGGCGGTAGGTCTGCTGCTTGGGCTGATTAATGGCTTCCTGGTGTACTGGCTGCGCGTTCCGGCGATCATCATTACCATCGCCACGCTAAACGTCTACTACGGCCTGCTGGTTTATGCCACCAAGGGTACCTGGCTGTACGGCTTCCCGGACTGGTTTATGAACGGTATCAACTGGTTGTCGTTCACCGCGACAGACGGCTACGACTACGGTTTAACCCTGCCCCTGCTGTGCCTGGCGGCGGTGATCATCTTTACCGCCGTACTGATGAACTATACCCGTCTTGGCCGTCAGGTTTACGCCATGGGCGGCAACCGCGACGCGGCCTCGCGCCTGGGGCTGAATTTGCTGAAGCTGCATTTCTACGTCTATGGCTATATGGGCATTCTGGCAGGCGTTGCCGCCGTGGTTCAGGCGCAAATCACCCAGTCTGTTGCCCCCAATTCCCTGCTCGGCTTTGAGCTGACGGTGCTGGCGGCGGTCGTGCTCGGCGGCACCAGCATGAGCGGCGGGCGCGGTACGTTAACCGGAACGCTACTGGGTGTTGTGCTGCTGGCGTTCTTGCAAAATGGTCTGACGCTGCTGAGCGTCTCCTCTTACTGGCACACCGTGTTCAGCGGCGCCATTATCCTGGTCAGCATTAGCGCCACGGCCTGGAACGAAAAACGTAAACTGGCAAGGGAGCTTTGAGATGAAAACAATCGCCAGATTTTTACCCGGTGATGCCATCATTCGTCTGCAATGCGTCATTATTGTGGTCGTCGCCCTGGTCTTCTCGGCCCTGCTCGGCAGCCGTTTTTTCAGCGTCGCTAACTTCCAGTCGATCGGCTCGCAGTTGCCAATCCTCGGCATGCTGGCCCTCGGGATGGGCATGACCATGCTGACCGGCGGCATTAACCTGTCGATTATTGCCGGTGCGAACGCCTGCTCGCTGGTGATGGCGGCGATTATCGTCACCCACCCGGATAACCCGCTGTTTCTGGCGCTGGCGTTGATTGCAGGCGCAGCGGTGGCGGTGGCTATCGGCACGCTCAACGGCGCTTTAATTGCCTGGGTCGGCGTCTCGCCTATTCTCGCCACCCTCGGCACGATGACGCTGATCTCGGGGCTGAATATTTTGCTCTCCAACGGGACGGTGATTTCCGGCTTCCCGACCGCCATTCAATACCTTGGTAACGCGACGATTGCCGGTATTCCGGTGGCACTGCTGCTCTTTTTCCTCGTGGCAATCCTGCTGTGGGTGCTGCTGGAGCACACCACGCTTGGGCGCAGCCTGTATCTCGTCGGTTCCAATGAGCAGGCTACCCGCTACAGCGGTGTGAATACCGTACGGGTACAAATTTCGGTGTACGTTATTTCTGCCCTGCTCGGCTGGGTCGCCGCCATTCTGATGATGGCGAAATTCAACTCGGCAAAAGCCGGATACGGTGAATCCTACCTGCTGGTCACCATCCTTGCCTCCGTGCTCGGCGGTATCAATCCGGACGGCGGCTTCGGACGCATTATCGGCCTGGTACTGGCGCTGATTGTGCTGCAAATGCTGGAAAGCGGCCTTAACTTGCTGGGGGTCAGCAGCTATCTGACGATGGCGCTGTGGGGCGCGGTGCTGATCCTCTTTATCGCATTACAGAATCGTAAAGCCTGATTTCAGGAGAAAAAATTATGGCAAGTTACTTTATTGGTGTGGATGTCGGAACCGGAAGCGCCCGCGCTGGCGTGTTTGATCTCAACGGCAGAATGGTCGGTCAGGCCAGTCGGGCCATCGAGATTTACCGTCCGCAGGCCGATTTTGTTGAGCAGTCTTCCGATAACATCTGGCAGGCTGTGTGTAATGCGGTTCGCGATGCGATTAACCAGTCGGATATCAATCCTATCCAGGTGAAAGGTCTGGGCTTCGACGCCACCTGTTCACTGGTGGTGCTGGATAAAGAAGGCAATCCGCTGACCATCAGCCCTTCCGGGCGCAGTGAACAGAACATTATTGTGTGGATGGACCATCGCGCCATTACTCAGGCCGATCGCATTAACGCCCTGCATCATCGGGTGCTGGACTATGTGGGCGGTATTATCTCCCCGGAAATGCAAACGCCAAAACTGCTGTGGCTGAAGCAGCATATGCCCAATACCTGGGCTAACGCCGGTTACTACTTTGACCTGCCTGATTTCCTCACCTGGCGGGCAACGGGCGATGACACGCGCTCATTGTGCTCGACGGTGTGTAAATGGACCTATATGGGTCATGAAGATAAATGGGATGCCAGCTATTTCCGCCAGATTGGGCTGGAAGATTTGCTGGAGCACGATGCCGCCAAAATTGGCCGTTACGTGAAGACCATGGGCGAACCGCTCGGCCATGGGCTGTCAGCGCGCGCCGCCAGCGAAATGGGACTCATCCCCGGCACCGCGGTCAGCGTATCAATTATTGATGCCCACGCCGGTACGCTCGGCACGCTCGGCGCCAGCGGCGTTTCTGGCGAGGTGCCGGATTTCGACCGTCGTATCGCACTGATTGGCGGTACCTCCACCGGACACATGGCGATTTCCAAAGAGCCGCGTTTTATCGGCGGCGTCTGGGGGCCTTACTACTCTGCCGTGTTACCGGAATACTGGCTCAACGAAGGCGGACAGTCGGCTACGGGGGCGTTAATCGACCACGTAATTCAGTCGCATCCGTGCTACGACACCCTACTGGCGCAGGCTAAGTCCCAAGGGCAGACCATTTATGAAGTGCTGAATGCGTTGCTGCGTAAAATGGCCGGTGAGCCGGAAGATATCGCCTTCCTGACCCGCGATATGCATATCCTGCCCTATTTCCACGGCAACCGCTCGCCGCGCGCCAACCCAACGCTTACGGGTGCAATCACCGGACTTAAGCTGTCGCGCACGCCGGAAGATATGGCGCGACAGTATCTGGCGACCATCCAGGCCATTGCCCTCGGTACCCGGCATATTATTGAAACGATGAATCAAAGCGGCTACACCATCGATACGATTATGGCCAGCGGCGGCGGCACGAAAAACCCGATCTTCGTTCAGGAGCATGCCAACGCCACTGGCTGCGCGATGCTATTGCCGGAAGAGAGTGAAGCCATGCTGCTGGGCGGCGCCATGATGGGAACCATCGCCGCAGGCGTTTTTGACTCCTTCCCGGAAGCGATGTCGGCGATGAGCCGGATTGGTAAAACGGTCACCCCGCAAACCAACCGTATTAAGCAGTACTACGATCGCAAATATCGGGTATTCCACGAGATGTATCAGGATCATATGAAATATCGCCAGTTGATGCAGGAGGAGGCATGAGTAACTCATGGTCTCAAGCCACCGGCGTATTCCAGATCTACAGCGATGCCCTTGCGGGACTGGGACAGCATCTGACTGAGCCGGTCTGGCAGTCGCTGATGGCGGAACTGCGCGGATGCCAGGGGAAAATCGTCGTTACCGGCGTCGGCACCTCCGGCATTGCGGCGCGTAAAGTCGCGCATATGCTCGCCTGCGTGGAGCGCCCGGCGATTTATCTCAATGCCACCGATGCGGCGCACGGCGATCTGGGTTTTTTACGCGCCGACGACCTGGTTATTATGCTGTCGCGCGGTGGCAATTCGGATGAACTTACCCGGCTGCTGCCTGGGCTGGCGGCGAGAAATGTGCCGATCCTGAGCGTGACGGAAAACGCCAATTCGGCCATCGCTAAAGCCTCGAGGCTGGTGATTTCCACCGGCGTACAGCGTGAGGCCGACCCGCTGAACATGCTGGCGACGACCTCAATTCTGCTGGTTCTGGCTATCTTTGACGCCGCCTGCGCCTGTCTGATGAGTGAAAGCGGCTACTCAAAGGAGACGCTGCTGGCGGTGCATCCCGGCGGCGATGTGGGATTAACGCTGAGCCGTGGGCAGTAACGCCAGGCATCTGTTCCGGAGGTAATGAATCTGTTGCCTCCGGTGTATTGCTACGTTCACCGTATGTTTTTCACTTCTCTGAAATAATAGTACCCGTGAACGTGTTAAGGGTACTATCGCCGTACCCTTAACAATCCCGGCTCCCGGCGGGAAAATTGCCACTTCGTGGTTCCCTCCGCTTATTCCTCCAGGCTACCGGGCCGGGCGCGAGGTAGCGTCCTTGCAAAGCGCGCCCTGAGCCAGCATCCATGCTGGCTCTCCCGGCCTTACGGAAACAGGTCGGCAATTTTCAGCCGGACCAGCCCACACCTGACCACCTGTATTTTTATTTGAAAATATCTGAACAGCAAAACCGATATAGCTGAAAGCAAGAGCGCTGAAGCGACACCCCGATCCGGAATCACATGTTCTCCATAATGTTTAACAGCCATGCAGTACATCTCTACCAGTTCTTTTATATGTAAACTAAAGATAAAACCGTGAAAAAGTGGATTAACGCGCTGCGTTTCACTACCGCTATCTGTTCCGCACGTTAAAAATTCTGTGACGCTCCCCAGCATTCCTGGCGTAAAGCTTTCCATTCCGCAAATCTATGCGCAAACTTTAACTATTCTTATCAAACATACTCACGGGAGATTCTACAGATGATGTCAACGCTCGCCCCGCCATCTGTACTTTCCGCTCCCCAACGCCGTTGCCAGGTACTGCTGACGCTTTTTCTGCCGGGGCAGATTGCTACCGCGCAGACCTTCAGCAGTCTCAATGGCGTCGATGATGCCACCGTTCAGGAGGATATCATTGGCGCGGGGCTCGAAATCCAGCGCTATCATCGGCTCGCCATTACTTCCGCCCAGAATGGCGGCTATACGATCGAAGGCGCCCCGCTGAACCAGCGGCTGTGCCTGTTGCATTGGCTGCGCCGTGGCCTGCGGATCTGCCCGACGTTTATCACGCAACATTTCACACCCACATTGAAAATGGCGCTTAAACAGCAGGGCATAGCGCGCACGTTGTATGATGACACCAATCTGCATGCGCTGATTAACCTCTGCTCCCGACGCTTGCAAAAGCCCTTTGAGTGCCGTGATATCCAGTTCCTGCGGCTGTTTTTACAATACTGCCTGCTGCAACATCACGCGGGGATCACCCCGGAGTTTAATCCGCTCCAGCAGCGCTGGGCGCAATCCTGCGCGGAGTATGCGCTCGCTGAGGAGATTGCCCGCCACTGGCAACGTCACGTCATGCAAAGTGCGCCGCCGGGCGAATCGCTGTTTATGGCATTGCTGTTCTCAATGATTCGCATCCCCGATCCCATCCGCGATAACCACCAGCAGGATCGCCGTTTGCGTCTGGCTATCGCGCGGCTGGTGCTGCGTTTTCGCGAGTATGGCAACGTTCGCTTCAGCGATGAACAAGGGCTGAACGACCAGTTGTATATCCACCTTGCCCAGGCCCTGAACCGCAGTTTGTTTGCCATTGGTATTGATAACACGCTGCCGGAGGAGTTCAGCCGACTTTATCCCCGGCTGGTTCGCACCACCCGCGAGGCGATACACGGATTCGAAGCGGAATACGAAGTGCAATTTTCAGAAGAAGAGATCGGTCTGGTAGCGGTGATTTTCGGTGCCTGGCTGATGCAGGAGAAGGATTTGCACGAAAAGCAGATTATCCTGCTGACCGGCAGTAATGAACAACTCGAAGCGCATATTGAACAGCAGCTACGCGAACTGACGCTACTGCCGCTCAACGTAAAACATATGCCAATGCAGGACTTTCAAAAAGAGGGTGCGCCGCGCGGCGTAACGCTGATCGTCACACCGTACACTACGCCGCTGCCGCTGTTTTCACCGCCGTTGATTCATGCGGATCTGGCGCTGACGTCTCACCAGCAGCAGCAGATCCGCAAAATCCTCGAATCATAACGTCGCAGGCTGCGCCACCACTTTCGGGCGCAGCACGATAGCCGGTAGCGCCACCAGCGCCATCACCCAGAATACGCCGCTGCCCAGGTTTTGGTACAGGTAGCCAGCGAAAACGGTCATGATGGCGATACTGCCGCCCATCGCTATCGCGGAATAGACCGCCTGTAAACGAATCACTTCGCTTCCCTGTCGCGCCGCGATATAGCGCATTGCCGCCAGGTGGCAGACGGTGAAGGTACCGCAGTGCAGGATCTGCACCACAATCAGCCACGGTAGTTCGGTGTTCCAACCCATCAGCCCCCAACGCGCCACGCCGCAAACGGCGGAAAGCAACAGCAGATCGCGGGCGCTAAAGCGGCGGAACAGCTTGTGGCTAAGCGCGAAGATAATGACTTCCGCCACCACGCCCAATGACCATAAATAGCCCACCGCCGAAGCGGAATAACCAGCAGACTGCCAGTAAATGGCGCTAAAACCGTAATAGGCGGCATGCGCGCCCTGCAGCAGACTCACGCAGGCAAGAAAACGCCAGCTTTGCGTTATTAACGCGCGCCATGCGGGCCATCCCGCACTCTCCTGCTGACGGTTTTCACCAGCTGGCTGCACGCTCGGACGAATCATCATGCCCAGCAGCATTGAGGCGACGCCAAGCGACAGCAGAATAAGGATCACCCGATAGTCAAACAGGCTCACCAGCTTACCGGTCAGCGCAGAGCCAATCACAAAGGCCACGGATCCCCACAGTCGAACCCGCCCATAATCCATGGTTATCTGTTTTTGCCAGGTGTTAGCCAGCGCGTCGGTCAGCGGCACCAACGGTGAGAAAAACAGGTTAAATCCGACCATCACCACCATCAGCCACGCCACGTTGGTCCCCGCCCAGAAGGCCAGCGCAAACACCAATGTCAACAGAGCCAGAATACGTAAAGCGGTAATCAGACGAGAGGGATCGCTCACGCGCGGCGCAATCAGCAAGCTACCGAGAAAACGGGCAATCAGCCCCGCGCCCAGCAGTAAACCAATGGTTTCCGGCGTCAGCCCCAACCCTTCGAGCCAGACGCTCCAGAAAGGCAGAAAAATACCGTAGCTAAAGAAATAGGTGAAATAACCGAGCGCCAGCCAGCGCGTGGAATGCAAAGCCATGAATCCCTCCCGTTTGGAGACGGTAGTCTGGCGATAAACTCTGGCTGGCGCAAGAGACCATTAACAGGCAGATAACATGATTTTCGCCCTATTCGACACAAATTTGCATCGCAAAATGACAGCGTTCTCCCTGCGCTAAAACCTGCAATCCCGGCTGCCCCTGCATGTGGTGGGCATTCACCGGATGCGTCTGCGGCTCCAGGCACAGGAATGGTTCACCCGACATTCTGAACAGCATCAGCCACGGAGTTTGCGCTAAAATCGTGACTTTCATCACATCGCGCTGAATAACGGCCCGCCCGCTCCAGCCAGAATAACCCACATTCAACCAGGCATCTTCACCGTATTGCGCATGCATAAAATCCGCTGCGGGTGGAATATCACTTTGCCAGTCCAGTGGCAGATGCTGTTCCCCCTCCGGCCAGTAGCCGCTGGCAGTGAACTGGGCCGTACTGTACGTATCAAAGGCGAAAAACGGATGGAACCCGCAGCCATAGATCATCGGTCGTTCCCCGCAATGGGTGAGCGTCAATGAAGCATGCAGGCTCGACGCTTCCAGTTGGTAGCAAATCTGCGCCGTATAGTCGTAGCCACAGAGATGCCAACTGCGCAACTGTAGCAAACAACCGCTTGGTGTCGCGGTGATAACCCGCCAGCGCTGCAGCCAGCCGTCACCGTGCAGGAAGAAGTGTTCATCCGCCTCATGGTGCGGTAGCACAACCTCTCCCCCACGTAGCATAAAACGGTTGCCCGCCACCCGGTTTGCCACCGGCAGCATCGGGAACAGGCCGCAATCACCGGGCTGCTGACCATGACCTTCACGTAATATTGCCCGTTGATGTTGTAACGAAACCAGACTCAATAGCGAACCGCCCTGCGGATCTACGCACATCCGTAGATGTGCGTTTTGAAGCATCAGCAGAGAATTCATTAGCGGGTGCTTCGTTGTTGGCTTGATGCGCCAACTTTCGTATGCTGCGCCGCCAGCTGTTCCTCCAGCGCTTCCAGCGTCACGCCTTTGGTTTCCGGCACATTACGCAGAATATAGATAAAGCCCATCGCGCAAATCACACCGTAGAGCAGGAAGCTTCCCGATGCGCCCAGACTCGCATTCAGCAGTGGGAAGGTATAGGTCAGCAGGAAGCAGGCAATCCACAACGCCAGCGTGCCGAGCGACATCGCTAACCCGCGAACACGGTTGGGGAAAATTTCGGACAGCAGCACCCAGGTTACCGGGGCCAGCGTCAGGGCGTAAATGGCGATCGCCGCCAGCACCAGTACCAAAACCGGCCAGCCCAGAATGCCCAACCCGTATGCCCCGGCAATGAGTATGTAGATAACCGTCAGCCCTGATGCACCAAACAGCATCAGTTTACGACGCCCAATTTTGTCCACCAGCGGCAGAGCGGCAAGGGTAAAGACCAGATTGATGATCCCGGTCGCTACGATCGATTTTAACGTGCCGTTGATGTCGAATCCGGCAGAAGCAAATATCTCCTGCGCATAGTTGAAAATAACGTTGATCCCACACCACTGCTGGAACACTGCCAGCACCATGCCAATAATCACTATCGGTTTGATCTGCGGTTGTAACAGTGATGACCACGCGACCTTGTGGTTATCTTTTTGTAGCGTATGTTCAATCTCTTTCAGCGTTTGCCCGGCATATTCCGCCGAACCAATGCGCTGCAGCATGGTGCGCGCACGTTCGGCTTTTCCTGCCTTCACCAACCAGCGCGGCGATTCAGGGACAAAGAACATCAGCACCAGGAAAATTACCGCGGGCACTAATTCAGCGCCAAACATCCAGCGCCAGCCCGTCTGACCGTTCCAGCTTTCCACAATCGCCTGCTGCGTAGCGCCTGTAGCGACAGGTTCGGCAATCATCAGGTTGATAAGCTGCGCCGCCAGGACGCCAATGACGATGGTGAGTTGGTTAACGGCAACAAAGCGACCACGCTTTTCCGCCGGGCTGACCTCAGCGATATACAGCGGGCTTAGCGCGGATGCCAGACCAATCCCCACGCCGCCAACGATGCGATAGACAACAAACATGTCAAAATTGCTGGCAACTGCTGTTCCCCAGGCTGAAGCGCTAAAAAGGATTGCCGAGAGAATCAGCGGCATCTTTCGGCCAAACTTATCGGCACACCAGCCGGAAATCAGCGCACCAAAGATACAACCAACCAGCGCCGAGCTCATCGCCCAGCCAGATTGCGCCGGATCGGTAATCGAAAAATAAGCTTCATAGAAGGGCTTTGCCCCGCCGATCACCACCCAGTCATAGCCAAACAGTAAACCACCGCAGGCGGCAACCAGGCAGATAGTCCAGACGTAACCAATCTTTAAATGTGTCTGCGCGTTATTCATTATGATTCCTCTTTCAGGGAAACGCAGGGGACAGAAGGTTTCGGGTGAGGTCTCCCCCACCCGTTTCGGGTATTACTGGAACAGCCTTACGTTAATGGCGTGACGCAGCAGTAACGCCTTGTCATGCGCCGGATTGAGTTGCAGAAGCTCATCAAGATCGCGCTGGCAAGCAGAACTATTTCCCAGCCCCAGATGCCCAAGCGCATTGATGAACAGGCAGTGTTGCTGGTGTTTTGCTTGTGCTGAGGTATCCAGCACCACCAGATCGGGCAGCGATACGGCAAAGAAATCGACATCCGGGACGTTGTCGCGATGCGACTCAACCCATTGCAGGAAGCTGTTGAACAGAGCGTCCGCCTGTGCATCATCGCCGAGTTTTCTCTGCGCCATACCCTGCCAGAAGAGATAGTCCACCGGCTGGTCGTTGTAGTAACGTCCGGCATCCAGTGAGCTACCGCCACGCGTGGCACGGGAGAAATAGCGCCGGGACTCCTCGACATGCCCCTGCTGCTGGGCGCAATAACCCAGCAAATACCAGATGTCATTATCCGTTTGCCCAGGCAGACGCCCCTCTCCAAGGTTTTGCGGGTAGTGCAGCGCCTGTTGCAGTTGCGTGATGGCGGTTTGCGGGTCGCCCGACTGAACGGCCTCCAGTGCGCGATGCATCTGATTCAGCAGATATTGCCCGGTGGCTTTGCCTTCTCCCCCCTCCCACGGATGAAATACACGCTCACGTAATATTGCCGCGGCCTCGTCGTAGCGCCCCAATCCATTCCACAGACTAAGCAGTTCCACCGTCAGATCGTCACGATGGAAGACAATATCTTTGCAGGCTTCCAGACGTTGCAAACGCTGTTCAGCCGGTTGCGCCATCAGCTTTTTGAGATAGTCGAGTTCGAACAGGAAACGGGCATTTTGCGGCTCCAGTGCTACGGCCTGCGACAGATACTGCATCGCCTGCTGTGCATCGTGCTGTTTGTTCCAGGCATAGATACCCAATAAGCGATGCACTGGGGCAAAATCCGGCTCCTGCGCAAGGGTAAATTGCCAGCAGGAGACCGCCTCGTCATAGCAGCGTTTGCTGTACCAGAAACAGCCGAGCAAATAGCGGGCAAAAGCGCTCTGCTCGAGGGTTTGCAGCATCTGTACTTCATCCAGCGTATTGGGAAAACGGACGCGATTTTGCAGACACTTACGCGCTCGTTCGATGAAAGGTTGCGGATTGTCGCTCAGCGAAGCGCGCCACAGCATCGGTAGCGTTTCCTGGCTGTCGAGCAGTTCCAGCACGCCACGGGCAGCATCTTTTTGCCCCAATGCGATCAACCAGCCAGCCAGTTCACACGCGTTGGTACCGCGCCGCCCGGTAATCGAGATTAGCGCCTGTGCCGTCGCTTCATCCTGACAAATAGCCCAGCGCGCATAGTGCAGGGTGTAACTCAGCGGATAATCAACCAGCTGTTGGCGAATATATTCCAGCGCTTGCGCATTGCGATCAAGCTTAGCCAGCGCCAGCGCTTTCAGTCCCATCGCCAGGTTATTACTGCCGTTAAAACGCAGGCTCTGCTCGACTTTTTCCAACGCGCCGGCATAGTCCTGACGTTTCATCGCCAGGCGCGCTAACGACCAGAAAGCCGCATCCCGGCAGTTGCCGCTCCAGCTCGCCTTATAATAATTATCCCAGGCGCTTTCATCGTCGCCCTGGCGTTCCTGCGCGGCGGCCAGCAGCATACTCGCCTCGCCATCACGTGGATTCTTATTGAGCTTGTGCGCCCGCTCCAGCGCCTTGCCCGCGCAATGGGCTGCTAATGCCCAGTCCGCGCGGTTTAGCGCCAGCGTCCCCAAAGCCACATTATTGCGATAATCAAGCGGGTCGACCTCCAGCGCGCGGCGGTAATAGTCCTCGGCATAGCGGCTGGCGTGGTTGTACTGCTCCAGATGCTGACCAATAAAATAGAGTTCATCGGTATTAGCAAGCGCTTCTGGCTGAGCTGGCGCGCTGGCCGCCGAGGGTAGTGGTAACTCTTGCGCCATGTGCTCTTCGTACTGTAAAAGCGTGGAGCCATCGGCGCGAGTGACGGTCATCGTTACCCGGGCATGGCCTCTGTCAGACACATCGGCTAACCAGCTCTGCCCCGGCTCAAGGGTGAGTGTATTCTCAAAGAACGGCTCCCCTTGTGCCGCAAGCGTAACCTGAACATCGCGTAGCGGCGCTATCGCATAAACGCCCACTGAAAGTTGGCTTCCCTCACGCACCAGCCGAAGCGCCAGTTGCGTGCTGGCGTTTTGCACCATGCCAAGTTCGCTGTAGGGCAGGAAGTTTTGCACGAAAACTTTCTCTTCGTACGGCGCAAGCCAGGTGAAATCCGGTTGGTTATCGGTAAAGACCCCGGTCATCAGTTCGATATACGGACCGTTGTCATCGGTGAGATTACGATCCCAGGCAACGCCAAAGTCGCCGTATCCCCAGGTCCACTGTTTTTTCCCCGGCGAAACATGGTGGTCCGCCACGTGCAGTAATCCACCGCGTTCGCCGTGGTGCCAGGCGCCGACAAAGTCATAATCCGATTTTTCCGCCATATAAGAGGTCGGAACGGGTACGTTTTTGTAGCGAGAGATATCCACACCCGCCGAGTAATCCACTTTGTAGTAGATGCCAGTAGCGACAGGAAACGCTGAAACATCGCGCTTGCCGTGGTCGAATACCGCGGTTACATCCGGCGGAAACACGCTCTGATGATCGTCGCCGCCTTTCACCGCCGGATTCGCCCACCACAGGAAGTGGCGCGGCGTGGCGTTACCGTTAAACACCTTCCCGGTTATTTCGATCAGCGCGCGATCTGGATACAGTGTGAATCCGGTCATCACCTGTAAACCACGCATGGGTTCAACCTCCCCCATCCACACGGTATATTCGCCCTGCTCGCCCTGCTGCTGCGTAAAATCAACCGGCATAAAGGTGGTTGGACGATGATGCTGCGGCCAGTTGAACTCAATGCCGCCAGAGATCCATGGCCCAAGCAGGCCAACCAACGCTGGTTTCACCACTTCGTTGTAGTAGACGAAATCACGTTGCTGCACTTTGTCATACGCCCGATGGATACGTCCGCCTAATTCCGGCAGCAGCATAATGCGAATGAAGTCATTCTCCATCCACACCGCCTGATAATCGCGCATTTCACGCTTGCCGGTCAGGGTATCAATCACGCCGTAGGGATAAACCGCACCAGAGGATCCCTGATATACCCTTTTCTCCAGAAACATCGGGTTAGCGTCTTCTTCACCCACCGTCCACGTTGGGAGGGTGATCGTTTCCTGCCAGACTTTAACTGAACCGTACATGCCGCTCTCCACTCAATAAACAAAAGTAAAAATTTAACCTGAGGCTATTCTGCGGCAGTTAAGTGGCGTTAAAATGCGCAATGCTCACGCAATATAGTAAAGGGAGTTAAGTGTATGCAGCGTTCGGGATTCAATAACGCCAGGGTACGTCAAGCAAATAAACAGATCTTTTTGTCGCATCTATGGCGGGAAAAACAGCTTAGCAAGTCGCAGTTGGCGCAGCTGACCAGTCTGTCGATCCCGGCGGTCAGCAATATTCTTGAAGAGCTGATGGATGAAGGGAGAATCAGCCATTCGCGAGAGACGTTAAGCCAGCGCGGTTTGAGTAGCGGCAGTTATCATTTGCCAGAAACAGGCGCCTGGACGCTCTGCATCAACGTCACCCCCACCAGCATCACCAGCCAACTGGCGGACGCGCGTCTGGTGGCCGTCGGCGACTGGCGCCATGAGGTCATTAATCCTGATACGCCAAAAGCGCTGCTGAGAGCATTGGCGGCACACTGGCGAGAATACCGTCGGCAATTTCCAGAGGTTACGATTAATCTGGCGCTGGGCGTGCACGGCCAGGTTGATCCGATTACCGGCGCATCAAAAACCATGCCTCAGGCTCCGTGGAAAACACCGGTGGAAATAAAATACCTGCTTGAGGAGATGCTTGGTGTGCTGGTCCGGCTGGACAATGACTGCGTGATGCTGGCGCTGGCGGAAAAGTGGCAAAATCCGGCGGCTAACGGTGATTTTTGTGTGATTAACGTTGATTACGGCATTGGCTCATCGTTTGTCATTAACGATAACATCTGGCGGGGCAGTTTGTACGGCAGCGGTCAGATTGGCCATACAATAATTGATCCGGACGGGGTTGCCTGCGACTGTGGCCGTTATGGGTGTCTGGAAACGGTGGCGTCATTAAGCGCACTGAAAAAGCAGGCTCGCGTGTGGATGAAATCGCAACCGACATCCCTGTATGATCCCCAAACGCTGACGACCGACCAGCTTATTGATGCCTGGAGGCACGGAGATGTTCGCATTCAGGCGTGGGCCGAACATGCCGCCAGCGCCATTGGCCTGAGTCTGTACAATTTTCTAAATATATTAAATATTAATCAAATCTGGCTGTATGGTCGTAGCTGCGCCTTCGGCGAGAGCTGGCTCAATACGCTGGTGCAGCAAACCGGATTTAATCCGTTCGATCATGGCGATAACCCACGAGCCCGGGCAACGCAGATCGGTTTCGGTAAGCTTAATCGCGCTCAGCAACTGATGGGCATCGGCTATCTGTATGTCGAGTCGCAGCTTAGCGAGCTGTAGTCGTTAATCCACAACGCTCACGGCTAAACGTTCATGCACCGTGGCGATAAAGTCGGTCAGCGCCGGTTTCAGCGCCCCCTTTTTCCACGCCATCAGCAGCGCAATGGTTGGAACATCGCCAACAATAGGGCGAAAAACCACCTGCCCGGTATTAAAATTATTCATATAACCGGGTATCAAAGTCACCCCCAACCCCATGCTGACCAGGTTCATGGTCACCAGAATATTGGTCGCCACCTGCACGATATTGGGCTGGCTTTTTTGCTGCTGAAACCAGTTTTTGACAATCATCGCTAACGCGCCGGAATAGGCCGGATCGGTACTGACAAAATTGACGCCGTGCAGTTGCTGTGCCGATATCGCTTTCTCATTAGCGAGCGGATGATTCACCGGTAACACCACCACCAGCGGCTCATGAATCAGCTCGAGATAATCCAGCTCTGGGCTGTAAACCGGATGACGCATTAAGCCAACGTCCAGCTCTCCGCGCAGGATCTTCTCCTCCTGCTCGGTGGTGATCAAACTGACCAGTTCAATATGCGTATCCGGTTGTTTTAAACGAAACAAAGGCAGCACTTTGGGCAACAGATTTACCTCTGCGGAAGGGACAAAGCCGATGGCGAAATGGTTATCTTCCTGCACCGTTTTACGGGCGCGAACTTTGGCATTTTCCGCCTGCTCGAGGATAACCAACGCATCCTGTAAAAAACATTCACCTGCTGCCGTTAACGCAACTTTGCGCTTGTCCCGCACCAGCAAGGGAACCCCCACACAGGTCTCCAGATCGCGGATCTGACTGCTTAACGAGGGCTGAGAGGTATGCAGTTTTTCTGCCGCCCGGGTGAAATTCAGCGCCTGCGCCACCGCCACAAAATAGCGTAAGTGCCTCAGTTCCATGCCCTTCTCCTTGTTATCGAAAAAATGTCTCAACTGGTAGAAATTTACTATTTCACAGATTGATAACTAACCAGCAACATCCTTAGGGTACAAAAAAAGAAGGTCAATACATCTTAGCTTTCAGGATTAAAAAATATGACCATACCCTCAAATTTAGACATCTACCGACTGATCGACACGCAAAACGGTCGCGTAACCCCACGTATTTATACCGACCCTGAAATTTACCAACTGGAGCTGGAACGCATCTTCGGACGTTGCTGGCTGTTTCTCGCCCACGAAAGCCAAATCCCCAAACCGGGCGATTTCTTTAACACTTATATGGGCGAAGACGCCGTGGTGGTGGTGCGCCAGAAGGACGGCAGCATCAAAGCGTTTCTCAACCAGTGCCGCCACCGCGCGATGCGCGTGAGTTATGCCGACTGCGGTAACACCCGCGCCTTCACCTGCCCGTATCACGGCTGGTCGTATGGCATTAACGGCGAGCTGATCGACGTGCCGCTGGAGCCGCGCGCCTACCCACAAGGGTTGTGCAAATCCCACTGGGGGCTGAACGAAGTGCCATGCGTCGAGAGCTACAAAGGGCTGATTTTCGGTAACTGGGATACCACCGCGCCGAATCTTCGCGATTATCTCGGCGACATCGCCTGGTATCTCGACGGCGTGCTGGATCGCCGTGAAGGCGGCACTGAAATCGTCGGCGGCGTACAGAAGTGGACCATCGACTGTAACTGGAAATTCCCCGCTGAACAGTTCGCCAGCGACCAGTATCACGCGTTGTTCAGCCACGCCTCTGCCGTACAGGTATTGGGCGCGAAAGACGACGGCAGCGACAAACGCCTGGGAGACGGTCAAACCGCCCGCCCGGTGTGGGAAACCGCCAAAGACGCGCTACAGTTCGGCCAGGATGGACACGGCAGCGGCTTCTTCTTTACCGAGAAACCGGACGCCAACGTCTGGGTCGACGGCGAAGTCTCCAGCTACTATCGCGATACCTATGAAGAGGCTGAGCAGCGTCTGGGTAAGGTTCGTGCACTGCGTCTCGCCGGTCACAACAATATTTTCCCCACGCTCTCCTGGCTGAACGGCACCGCCACGCTGCGCGTCTGGCATCCGCGTGGGCCGGACAAAGTCGAAGTGTGGGCGTTCTGCATCGCCGATAAAGCCGCCTCTGATGACGTCAAAGCCGCTTTTGAAAACAGCGCCACCCGCGCCTTCGGCCCGGCGGGGTTCCTTGAGCAGGACGACTCGGAAAACTGGTGTGAGATTCAAAAACTGCTCAAAGGCCACCGGGCACGCAACACCAACCTGTGCCTGGAGATGGGTCTCGGCCAGGAAAAACGTCGTGAAGACGGCATTCCGGGGATCACTAACTACATCTTCTCGGAAACCGCCGCCCGCGGCATGTATCAGCGTTGGGCCGATTTATTAAGCAGCGAAAGCTGGCAGGAAGTGCAGGAAAAAACCGCCGCATACCAGCAGGAGGTGATGAAATGAGCGCGTTAGTCTCCCCTGAGCTACATCACCGCATCAGCCAGTTCCTGTATGAAGAAGCGCGTCTGCTGGACGACTGGCAGTTCCGCGGCTGGCTGGCGCAACTGGATGACGACATACGTTACACCATGCGCACCACGGTGAATGCCCAGACGCGCGACCGCCGTAAAGGCGTACAGCCGCCGACCACCTGGATTTTCAACGACAATAAAGACCAGCTTGAACGCCGTATCGCGCGGCTGGAAACCGGCATGGCGTGGGCCGAAGAGCCACCTTCCCGCACCCGCCACATGATCAGCAACCTGCAGGTGAGCGAAACCGACCAGCCGGACGTGTTCGCCGTGCGCCTGAACTATCTGCTGTACCGCGCACAAAAAGAGCGTGACGAGACGTTCTACGTCGGCACGCGCATGGATAAGGTCCGTCGTCTGCCGGGCGACGAATGGCGCTTACTGGAGCGTGAGATCGTGCTCGATCAGGCGGTGATCACCTCCCACAACCTGAGTGTACTGTTCTGATGAGCCGCATATTTGCCTGCTCCGCCACGGAGCTGCCGGAGGGGGAAGCCCTCCGGCTGGAAACCTCTCCCGTCATCGCGCTGTTTCACGTTGGCGGTGAGTTTTATGCCATTAACGATCGCTGTAGCCACGGTAACGCCTCGATGTCGGAGGGTTATCTGGAAGACGACGCCACGGTGGAGTGCCCGCTGCACGCCGCCAGCTTCTGCCTGAAAACCGGCAAAGCGTTGTGCCTGCCCGCCACCGATCCGCTCACCACCTATGCGGTGCATGTGGAAGGCGGCGAGGTGTTTATTGATTTACCCGAGGAGGCCAGATGAGCGATTTACGCGATAACGTTGTGTTTATTACTGGCGGCGGCTCCGGGCTGGGGCTGGCGCTGGTAGAACGCTTTATTGAAGAAGGTGCGAAAGTCGCCACGCTCGAGCTGTCCGCAGCGAAGATTGCCAGCCTGCGCCAGCGCTTTGGTGAACACGTACTGGCGGTGGAAGGCAACGTGACCTGCTATGCCGACTACCAGCGCGCGGTGGATCGGATCCTCACCACCTTCGGCAAGCTGGACTGTTTTATCGGCAACGCGGGTATATGGGATCACAACGCTTCGCTGGTCAATACGCCCGCCGAGGCGCTGGAAAGCGGCTTCCACGAGCTGTTTAACGTTAACGTGCTGGGCTATCTGCTGGGCGCCAAAGCCTGCGCCCAGGCATTAATCGCCAGCGAAGGCAGCATCATCTTTACCCTGTCTAACGCCGCGTGGTATCCCGGCGGCGGCGGGCCCCTGTATACCGCCAGCAAGCACGCGGCCACCGGGTTGATTCGCCAGTTGGCCTACGAACTGGCGCCTAAGGTGCGGGTGAACGGTGTCGGCCCATGCGGCATGGCGACCGATCTGCGTGGCCCGCAGGCGCTCGGTCAGAACGATACCTCGATTATGCAGTCGCTGACGCCGGAGAAAATCGCCGCCATTCTGCCGCTGCAGTTCTTCCCGGAACCGGCAGATTTTACCGGCCCGTACGTGATGCTGGCGTCACGGCGCAACAACCGTACACTGAGCGGCGTGATGATCAATGCCGACGCCGGTCTGGGGATCCGTGGGATCCGGCACGTCGCGGCTGGTCTGGATCTGTAAGGAGTCATCATGAACGAACAGATTATTGCCATCATCGGCGGCGGCCAGGCGGGAGCGATGGCCGCCGCTGCGCTACGTCAGCAGGGGTTTAGCGGACCGTTACACCTCTTTTCTGACGAGGCTCACCTGGCCTACGAGCGCCCGCCGCTGTCAAAAGCGATGCTGCTGGACGATAACCCGCAGCTTCAGCCGGTTCTGCCCTCCAGCTGGTGGCAGGAACACAACGTGCAGTTGCATCTGGGCGTTACGCTACACGAGATTGATCGCGCCTCGCGTACGTTAACGCTCGCCGATGGGCAAACCTACCGCTGGACTCAGCTGCTGCTGGCTACCGGGGCCGCCGCCAGACCGCTACCGCTGCTGGATGCGCTGGGCGAGCGCTGTTTTACCCTACGTCATGCGAGAGATGCCGAGCGTCTCCGGGCTGCGCTACAGCCAGGAAAATCGATCGTGATTGTCGGCGCGGGCACCATTGGCCTGGAGCTGGCGGCCAGCGCCACCCAGCGCGGCTGCCGGGTGACGGTGGTCGAACTGGCATCAACGGTGATGGGCCGCAATGCGCCTGCGCCGGTGCGCGACTATCTGTTAGCCCGCCATCAGCAGGCCGGGGTGAGAATGCTGCTCAATAGCGCCATTGAGCACGCTGAAGCGGGAGAATTTCTCACGCTCACGCTGCAAAACGGCGAATTACTGAAGGCCGATGCGGTGGTTTACGGCATCGGCATCGTGGCGAACGATACGCTGGCCCGCGACGCGGGGCTGGAAACGGCCAATGGTATTATTGTCGATAGCGCCTGCGCCACCTCCGACCCGGTCATTTTCGCCGCCGGTGATGTGGCGCTCACTCGCCAGCCGGACGGTTCGTTAAAGCGCATAGAAAGCTGGGAAAATGCCAACTGCCAGGCGCAAGTTGCCGCTGCTGCTATGCTCGGTTTACCCCTGCCGGAAGCCACGCCGGGCTGGTTCTGGACCGATCAATACAGTGATAACCTGCAATTTGTTGGTGAAATGCAGGGAGAAAGTTGGCTCGTACGTGGCGATCCTGATGCGCAGAAAGCAATATGGTTTAGTTTGCAGAATGACGTCATTGTCGGCGCAGTGACGTTGAACCAGGGCCGGGAAATGCGCTTATTGCGGAAATGGATTCAGGCTAAGAAAAAGCCGCCAGTGGCGGCTTTAGTCGATGAAACAATCTTGCTTAAGTCACTATAACTGGCGGATGTCTCTTCGTTTATCCGGCCTACAGGTGAGTTACCTGTAGGCCGGATAAGGTCCAGCAATCAATATGACTTACGCGTAAACCGGGAAGCGTGCGCAGATATCAAGCACTTTACCTTTGATGCGCTCAATTACCGCTTCATCATTGATATTGTCCAGAACATCACACATCCAGCCAGCCAGCTCTTTCACTTCCGCTTCTTTAAAGCCACGGCGAGTGACAGCCGGAGAACCGATACGGATACCGGAAGTCACAAACGGGCTCTTCGGATCGTTCGGTACGCTGTTTTTGTTGACAGTGATGTTAGCACGACCCAGTGCAGCGTCGGCTTCTTTACCGGTCAGGTTTTTATCAACCAGATCCAGCAGGAACAGGTGGTTTTCAGTCCCACCGGAAACCACTTTGTAGCCGCGGTTCAGGAACACTTCCACCATCGCTTTGGCGTTTTTCGCAACCTGCTGCTGGTAAACTTTGAACTCTGGCTCCATCGCTTCTTTCAGCGCCACGGCTTTCGCCGCAATCACGTGCATCAGCGGGCCGCCCTGCGCGCTTGGGAACACGGCGGAGTTCAGTTTTTTGTACAGCTCTTCATCACCGCCTTTCGCCAGGATCAGGCCGCCGCGCGGACCCGCCAGGGTTTTGTGGGTGGTGGTGGTCACAACGTGAGCGTGCGGAACCGGGTTCGGGTAAACGCCAGCGGCAATCAGACCGGCAACGTGCGCCATGTCGACGAACAGGTATGCGCCGATGCTGTCAGCAATTTCACGCATTTTTGCCCAGTCAACCACGCCGGAGTAGGCAGAGAAGCCACCGATAATCATTTTCGGTTTGTGCTCTTTGGCCTGCTTAGCCATGTCTTCGTAGTCAATTTTACCGGACTCATCAATGCCGTAAGGAATGATGTTGTACAGTTTGCCGGAGAAGTTAACCGGGGAGCCGTGAGTCAGGTGGCCGCCCTGCGCCAGGTTCATACCCAGCACGGTATCGCCCGGCTGCAGCAGCGCGGTGTAGACAGCGAAGTTAGCCTGAGAGCCAGAGTGCGGCTGTACGTTAGCGTAGTCAGCGCCAAACAGCTCTTTAGCGCGATCGATAGCCAGTTGCTCAACGATATCAACGTACTCGCAACCGCCGTAGTAGCGCTTGCCCGGATAACCTTCAGCGTATTTGTTGGTCAGCTGAGAACCCTGCGCCTGCATTACACGCGGGCTGGTATAGTTTTCGGAGGCGATCAGTTCGATGTGCTCTTCCTGACGTACTTTTTCCTGCTCCATAGCCTGCCACAGTTCGGCATCATAATCGGCAATGTTCATTTCACGCTTTAACATCCGCATCTCCTGACTCAGCTAACAAGTAAATTTTGGCCTGAAAAGGCAGTCTTCCAGGACTTCGGCCAACAGTATAACCGAATCATTCTTCGATAACAGGTCTTGACAAAGGATTTTACGCAAACGATTACCTTCACGGCACACAAGGCTTTGGAGAACAAAGGTCTGCTGAATTTCAACGGATTTCTTTTCAGGTTTGTGATGCAGATTTTTCACGATGTAACCTTTAAAACGCAAAGTTACAAAGAACCATTTACAATGCAGGGGTATTTTTTATAAGATGCATTTGACATACATCATTAAAGTTTCAGATAAAGGAAGACCGTATGCTTGACGCACAAACCATCGCTACAGTGAAAGCCACCATTCCCCTGCTGGTTGAAACAGGTCCGAAGCTGACCGCCCATTTCTACGATCGCATGTTTACGCATAACCCAGAGCTGAAAGAAATTTTCAACATGAGTAACCAGCGCAATGGCGACCAACGTGAAGCGCTGTTTAACGCCATTGCCGCGTATGCCAGCAACATCGACAACCTGCCAGCGCTGTTGCCAGCCGTTGAGAAAATCGCCCAGAAACATACCAGCTTCCAGATTAAACCAGAGCAGTACAACATCGTAGGAAGTCACCTGCTGGCCACGCTGGACGAAATGTTCAGCCCGGGCCAGGAAGTGCTGGATGCGTGGGGCAAAGCATACGGCGTGCTGGCGGGCGTGTTTATTAACCGTGAAGCGCAAATCTACAGCGAAAACGCCAGCAAAACCGGCGGTTGGGAAGGTACGCGTCCTTTCCGTATCGTGGCGAAAACGCCGCAAAGCCGCGCGATTACCAGCTTTGAGTTTGAACCCGTCGATGGCGGCGCAGTGGCGGAATACCATCCGGGTCAATACCTGGGCGTCTGGCTGAAGCCGGAAGGTTTCCCGCATCAGGAAATCCGTCAGTATTCGCTGACCCGTAAGCCAGATGGCAAAGGCTACCGTATTGCCGTGAAGCGCGAGGACGGTGGTCAGGTTTCAACCTGGCTACATAACCACGCCAATGTCGGTGATGTGGTTCACCTGGCCGCGCCAGCGGGGGATTTCTTTATGGACGTCGCGACCGATACGCCGGTGTCGCTGATTTCCGCAGGCGTGGGCCAAACGCCAATGCTGGCGATGCTGGATACGCTGGCGAAAGCTCATCATACGGCGCAGGTTAACTGGTTCCACGCGGCGGAAAATGGCGATGTACATGCTTTCGCCGATGAAGTAAAAGAACTCGGCAAAACGCTGCCACGCTTTAGCGCACATACCTGGTATCGTGAGCCAAACGAAGCCGATCGCGCGAAAGGTGCGTTTGATAGCATTGGTCTGATGGATCTGAACAAACTGGAAGGGGCAATCAGCGATCCGGCGATGCAGTTTTATCTGTGCGGCCCGGTCGGCTTTATGCAGTTCGCCGCGAAGCAACTGGTCGGTCTGGGCGTGAAAAACGAGAACATTCATTACGAATGCTTCGGCCCGCATAAAGTATTGTAATGTATTACGCGAGTAGGCCGGATAAGGCGTTTACGCCGACATCCGGCAATCACTCTGCCTGATGCGCTACGCTTATCAGGCCTACAAATTAACGGCGCGGCTTAGATTGCCGCGTCGTCTTCTTCACCGGTACGAATACGAATAACGCGCGCCACGTCGAAAACAAAAATCTTACCGTCACCGATTTTACCGGTCTGTGCGGTACGAATAATGGTGTCAACGCAGGTATCGACGATGTCGTCGGGAACCACAATTTCAATTTTTACCTTCGGCAGAAAATCCACCATGTATTCCGCACCACGGTATAACTCGGTATGGCCTTTCTGACGGCCAAACCCTTTCACTTCTGTCACAGTCATACCGGTAATGCCGACTTCAGCCAGCGCTTCACGGACGTCGTCCAGCTTGAAAGGTTTAATAATCGCATCAATCTTTTTCATGCTATTCCTTGAAAAGGTCGCCTGTCTTTTGATCGAATAAAGCTAACATAATCCGCAGATTTATTCTTTGAAATCGTTTGCATCCAGCTCATGGCGAGAAAGCAACTTGT
Source organism: Citrobacter sp. W9 (assembly GCF_026719375.1). Lineage (NCBI taxonomy): Bacteria > Pseudomonadati > Pseudomonadota > Gammaproteobacteria > Enterobacterales > Enterobacteriaceae > Citrobacter > Citrobacter sp. W9. Next base: position 136,673 of record NZ_JAPPTE010000010.1, read on the forward strand.
AGAACTCGGTGCGATTGCGCCCCGCCATTCGCGCCGCGTGGGTCACATTGCCTTTTGTGATTTGCAATAGTTTGCGCAGGTAGTTAAGTTCAAACTGATTGCGCGCTTCAACAAAAGTCGGCAGCGCGGTGTTCTCCCCTTCCAGAGCCTGCTCCACCAGCGCATCGCTGATAACCGGCGAAGAGGTCAAGGCCACGCACTGCTCAATCACGTTGACCAACTGGCGTACGTTGCCCGGCCAACTGGCGGTCATCAAACGCTTCATGGCATCGGTCGAGAAGGCACGCACGAAGGGTTTGTGCCGTTCAGCAGACTGTCGCAGCAGGTGGTTTGCCAGCAGCGGAATATCTTCCGTACGCTCGGCAAGCGCCGGGATCTTCAGACTAACCACGTTGAGGCGATAGTACAAATCTTCACGGAACTCACCCCGCGCCATCGCTTTAGGCAGGTCGCGGTGGGTAGCCGATATAATGCGCACATCAATGTCTATATCGCGGTTACTGCCCAGCGGCCTGACCTTGCGTTCCTGTAATACGCGCAGCAATTTGACCTGTAACGGCGCGGGCATATCGCCAATCTCATCAAGGAACAGCGTCCCGCCTTCCGCCGCCTGAAACAGGCCCTCGCGATTGCTTACCGCACCGGTAAAGGCGCCGCGCGCATGACCAAACAGTTCGGATTCCAGCAGCTGTTCCGGTAACGCGCCGCAGTTAATAGCAATGAATGGCTTGTGGCTGCGCGGGCTGGCGTTATGAATCGCCTGGGCAAACACCTCTTTCCCGGTTCCGCTTTGACCGTTAATCAATACGCTCACATCCGATTGCGCTACCATCCGCGCCTGTTCTAACAGACGCAGCATCAGCGGGCTGCGGGTGACGATAGACTCACGCCAGCTGTCATCAGTGGCTGGCGCAGACTGTTCCAATGCGCCATCAATCGCGTGGTATAACGCGTCTTTATCAACCGGCTTGGTGAGAAAACTGAATACTCCTTGCTGCGTCGCGGCAACGGCGTCAGGGATGGAACCGTGAGCAGTGAGGATGATAACCGGCATTCCAGGTTGTACTTTTTGGATTTCAGTAAACAGCTGCATGCCGTCCATTTCATCCATACGCAGATCGCTGATAACCAGATCCACTTTTTCGCGGTTCAGCACCCGTAACCCTTCCTGCCCACTTTCGGCGGTTACAACGCTGTAACCTTCGCTGGTCAGTCGCATACCGAGCAACTTCAAAAGGCCCGGATCGTCATCCACCAGCAGCAGATGTGCGGGCTTACGGCTTATCATGGTGTGACCTCATCGGCAGATGGCGCAGTACCATCCTCGTTATCAGGCGTGGTGAGTTTATCATTCCCGTGCGGCGCGTCAGGATTGTAGCTGCCGGCAGGTTTGCGCGTGGAAAGCTGACGTTCTATATCAGTCAGATTCTCCAGCTTACGGGTTGTGAGATCGAGCTGGGACTGCAAATGCTGCTGCTGTTGACGCAGCGTGTCCAGATCGCTGTCCGATGTTTGCTGGAGTTTACTGTAGCGCATACGCTCTTCGGCAAGCTGCAGTTGTAGCGTTTGGCTGCTGAGCCAGACCTGATACAGCGGTCTGACTTGCGGCGGAATTTGCGGACTTAATGCCTCGAGGCGCGTAACAGCCTCCCGCCTTTCAGGTGGCGTAATGTTAGCGTTATCAAGCAGAATCCCGCGTCTGAAAGCCCCCTGCCAGGTATCTGGCATCATCATACTGGCTTCACTGCGCGCCTGTACCGGCATCAGGCGATTGGCGCAATCCATAGCCCGCAGCCAGTACAGTGGGTTTGTCTCTGTAGGCTGGCTCGTCAGGGACCAGATATCCGTACACTCGGTTGCAAGATAGTCCGCAAGTTGGTAAGGCGGAATTTTCTCCTGAGAGGGGTCGCCAGTAACATGATTCACCGCGTTCGGCACGCACCCGGCCAGCGCCAGACACGGCAGGCTCATAAGCAAGACTCGACGGAAAAAATGTCGTTTAAGCATTCGGAAAACAACGTGTGGCATACTCACCAGACTTAGGTTTATTTTAGTGATTTTTTGCAGCAGATAGGGGCAATTCTATGCGAAAACAAACGCTTTGCGCATGGTCATCAACCAGATACAGTTTGCCTCGCATACGGCGGATGCAATCTCTGGCAATGCTCAGCCCCAACCCGCTTCCTTTTACCGCCCCTTTTCGCTGATGGCTACCCTGGAAAAAAGGCTCGAAGATCATGGTCTGTTCTGCTTCTGGAATCGGTGTGCCTGTATTCGTTATATCGATGTATACCGTTGAGCCATGCAAACTGCTGCGAATCCAAATGTTACCGGATTCAGCGCCATAGTGCACCGCATTGGAATAAAGATTGTCCAGCACGCTCATCAACAGCATCGGTTCCGCCAGGCAGGTGTTCGCCTCAAGCGCTACCTCAGTATGTATCATTTTGCCGCGAGCAGGCAGGCTATGTGCAGAAACAACGCTTTCAACCAGCGGCGCGATGTCCACACTCTCAAGCTCAACCTCGTCATCCGCCAGTTTGCGGTTGTAATCAAGAAGCTGCTCAATCAGCTTTTGCAGGTTACGGCTGCTGTCATCCAGAATACCGACCACCTCTTTTTGCTCCGGCGTAAGCGGTCCAACAACCTGATCGGCCAGCAACTCCGTCCCTTCACGCATGCTCGCCAGCGGCGTTTTCAGCTCATGGGAAAGATGACGTAAAAACTGATGTCGTTGCGACTCAAGCCAGGAAAGACGTTCGCTCAACCAGATAATGCGCTGACCGACAGACCTCAGCTCACGCGGCCCGGTAAATAATACGCTGTCGCCCAGCGAGCGCCCTTCCCCCAGCCGATTGATCATCCTTTCTATGCCCTTCACCGGGCCGATAATCATACGAGTGAACAGCAGTACCATCGCCAGGCTGACGAGAAACAGCACCAGCGCCTGCCAGCCGAAGAACTGCCCACGTTCAGCAATTTCCTGCTGTAGCTGCTGGCCACGAGAAAAGACCACGGTGCGCGTCGCCTGTACCATCTCGGTATTGGCATTCGCGAACGCTTCCAGCCGGGCTGCCGCTACGCTATCTGGACCGCTGTTATTGCACTGTAATTGCGCGAGGTCGTTGAGATCCTGACGTAACGCCTGATAAAGCTTGGTATCCGGCAACACGCCCGCATGCGCATCCAGCATGTCGCTATAGCGCTTACGCTGACTCTGGTAGACCTTTGCCAACGTTGAGTCATCAAGCACACAATACTGCCGGTAGCTACGCTCCATCTCCAGCGCGGCGTTGGTCATCGCCTCACTGCGTCTGGCGTCAATCAGCGTGGTGCGGTTGGTCAGCGCCGCCTGCGCGCTCAAGGCATTCAGGCTTTGCCACGCCTGCCAGGCCAGAACTAACAACGGCAGCAGAATCAGCAAGAATGCCAACATAACCAATTGACGTAAAGATCGGGGGAAAACTGACCAGCGCTTCAAGGCGTTACTCTCAATGGACAGGAATAGCTTGATGCTAACTGAGGGGAACGCCAGATACAACAAAGCCGGGATTAACCCGGCTTTGTTGTGGAATAAGGCGGTGCCTAACTCGACGTTTCGCCCGGAGGTTGATATGAGCCATGCTAATATCAGATGTTGGACGGCAGGCACCTTGTTGTGCGTCATTCGAAGTTTATGTAGCGCTTCCCGAAGGGGCTGACATAAGAAGGTGAATGAGCCACTGGTTAATATTATGCAGCATCTGTGCCAATATTCAAAACACTTTGTTAACACAATGATAGATATGAAGAATATCGTTGTTCATGCAAAAAATGGTTCTGCCGGTTTTTTGCACTTTCTGTCGCCAATCAGCAACACCTGTAGCACTTAAAAACAAAACAATTATAAATCATATAGTTAAATGTCTCTTTTTGACGACATCGTCACCCCGCCCATGTCGGGATTTCCCGACACTTTAATTTTGCGGCATAAGCACTGAGTTTATTGCCGGATGGCGGCGTAAACACCTTATCCGGCCTACAAAGAGACAGGCAAAAAAAAAGCCCCTCGCAGGAGGGGCTTAATGGCTATCGGGCTAATTAACCGAGCTGTTTGCGCGCGTTGCGGAAAATACGCATCCACGGGCTGTCTTCGCCCCAGTTTTCCGGGTGCCAGGAGTTAGCCACGGTGCGGAACACACGTTCCGGGTGCGGCATCATAATGGTGACGCGACCATTTTCAGTGGTAACGGCAGTAATACCGTTCGGCGAACCGTTCGGGTTAGCCGGGTAGGTTTCGGTCACCTTACCGAAGTTATCAACGTAGCGCAGCGCCACCAGGCCTTTGCTCTCAAGCTGAGCCAGATGCGCGTCGTCACGCACTTCCACACGGCCTTCACCGTGAGAAACGGCAATCGGCATCATCGAACCAACCATGTCGGAGAGCAGTAAAGACGGGCTTTGCGTCACTTCGACCAGGCTGAAGCGGGCTTCAAAACGATCGGAGTGGTTACGCACAAAGCGCGGCCACAGGTCGCTTCCCGGGATCAGTTCGCGCAGGTTAGACATCATCTGACAACCGTTACACACGCCCAGCGCCAGCGTTTGCGGGCGATGGAAGAAGGTTTCAAACTCATCACGGACGCGGTTGTTGAACAGAATCGACTTCGCCCAGCCCTCCCCGGCGCCGAGCACATCACCGTAAGAGAAGCCGCCACAGGCTACCAGCGCCTGGAAATTCCCCAGACCGATACGTCCGCCCAGCAGATCGCTCATGTGCACGTCGATAGCATCGAAGCCCGCACGATGGAAAGCGGCCGCCATCTCGACGTGGGAGTTAACGCCCTGCTCACGCAGTACAGCGACTTTAGGACGTGCGCCGGTGGCGATGTACGGGGCAGCAACATCTTCGTTGATATCGAACGTCAGTTTAACGTTGAGGCCAGGATCGGCGTCGTTGGTTTTAGCGTCGTGTTCCTGATCGGCGCACTCCGGGTTGTCGCGCAGACGCTGCATCTGCCAGGTGGTTTCTGCCCACCACATACGCAGGGTAGTACGGCTTTCGCTGAACACCGGCTGTCCGTTAGCGGAGAGAGTGAAGCGGTCGCCTTCCACAGCTTTGCCGAGGTAGTGTACGCAGTCTGCCAGGCCGTTGGCCGCCAGAATGGCTTCCACCGCGTCACGGTCAGCGGCGCGAACCTGGATCACCGCGCCCAGTTCTTCGTTAAACAGCGCTGCCAGACGATCGTCGCCCAGCGTGCTGATATCAGCCTCAATACCACAGTGCCCGGTGAAAGCCATTTCCGCCAGCGTCACCAGCAAGCCGCCGTCGGAGCGATCGTGGTAAGCCAGCAGCTTGCGCTGTGCGACCAGCGCCTGCATGGCGTAGTAGAAGCCTTTCAACTGCGCCACGTCACGTACGTCGGCCGGTTTGTCGCCCAGTTGGCGGTAAACCTGCGCCAGCGCGGTCGCGCCGAGTGCGTTGTGGCCCAGACCAAGGTCAATTAACAGCAGGGCATTATCTTCAGTAGAGAGCTGCGGAGTAATGGTGTGGCGCACGTCTTCCACGCGGGCAAAAGCGGTGATCACCAGTGACAACGGCGAGGTCATTTCGCGCTGTTCGTTGCCTTCCTGCCAGCGGGTCTTCATCGACATGGAGTCTTTACCCACCGGAATGGTCAGGCCAAGCGCCGGACATAATTCTTCCCCGACGGCTTTTACCGCTTCGTATAACCCGGCATCTTCACCCGGGTGACCCGCAGCCGCCATCCAGTTTGCGGAGAGTTTAATGCGTTTGATGTCGCCAATCTGTGTTGCCGCAATGTTAGTCAGCGCTTCACCTACAGCCAGACGGGCAGAAGCTGCGAAGTCCAGCAGAGCGACTGGCGCACGTTCGCCGATAGACATCGCTTCGCCATAGTAGCTATCAAGACTGGCGGTGGTCACCGCACAGTTAGCCACCGGGATCTGCCACGGCCCGACCATCTGGTCACGCGCCACCATACCGGTAACGGTACGGTCGCCGATGGTTACGAGGAAGGTTTTTTCCGCGACGGTCGGAAGATGCAGTACGCGGTTCACCGCATCGGCAATCGAGATTTCGCCACGATTCAGGGCATCACCCTTCGCTTTCAGCGTCTGCACATCGCGGGTCATCTTCGGCGTTTTGCCCAGCAACACGTCCAGCGGCATATCGATCGGCTGGTTGTCGAAGTGGCTGTCGCTCAGGGTCAGGTGCTGCTCTTCAGTAGCTTCCCCAATCACCGCATACGGCGCGCGCTCGCGCTTACACAGTTCGTCAAACAGTGGCAACTGGTCAGCGGCCACCGCCAGCACGTAGCGCTCCTGGGATTCGTTACACCAGATTTCCAGCGGGCTCATACCCGGCTCGTCGCTCAGGATATCGCGCAACTGGAATTTACCGCCGCGACCGCCATCGCTTACCAGCTCCGGCATGGCGTTGGACAGACCGCCCGCGCCGACGTCGTGAATAAACAGAATCGGGTTGGCATCGCCCATCTGCCAGCAGCGGTCGATAACTTCCTGACAGCGGCGTTCCATTTCCGGGTTATCGCGTTGTACGGAGGCGAAGTCGAGATCGGCATCAGACTGACCGGAAGCCATAGAGGATGCAGCGCCACCGCCGAGGCCGATGTTCATCGCCGGACCGCCGAGGACAATCAGCTTCGCGCCGACGACGATCTCGCCTTTCTGCACGTGATCGGCGCGGATGTTGCCGATCCCGCCCGCCAGCATGATCGGCTTGTGGTAGCCGCGCAGCTCTTCACCGTTGTGGCTGTTAACCTTCTCTTCGTAAGTTCGGAAGTAGCCGGTCAGCGCCGGGCGACCAAATTCATTATTAAACGCCGCGCCGCCTAATGGCCCTTCGGTCATGATATCCAGCGCGGTAACGATACGGTCCGGCTTACCAAAGTCTTCTTCCCATGGCTGTTCAAAGCCCGGAATACGCAGGTTGGAAACGGAGAAGCCCACCAGCCCGGCTTTCGGCTTCGCGCCGCGCCCGGTTGCGCCTTCATCACGAATTTCACCGCCGGATCCGGTTGCCGCGCCCGGCCACGGAGAGATGGCGGTCGGGTGGTTGTGAGTTTCTACCTTCATCAGGATATGGGCTGGCTCCTGATGGAAATCGTAGCGACCGGTTTTGTGGTCGGCAAAGTAGCGCCCCACGTCAGAACCTTCCATCACCGCGGCGTTGTCTTTATAGGCGGACAGCACGTGGTCCGGCGTGGTTTCAAAGGTATTTTTGATCATCTTAAACAGCGACTTCGGCTGCTGTTTACCGTCGATAACCCAGTCGGCGTTAAAAATCTTGTGGCGACAGTGCTCAGAGTTGGCCTGCGCGAACATGTACAGTTCGATGTCGTTCGGGTTGCGCCCCAGTTTGCTGAACGCGTCCTGCAGATAGTCGATTTCATCCTCCGCCAATGCCAGGCCGAGACGCACGTTGGCGTCAATCAGCGCCTGACGGCCCTCACCCAGCAGATCGACGCTGGAGACCGGCGCAGGCTGGTGATGCGCAAAGAGTTTTTCGGCATCGTTTAGCGCAGAGAAAACCGTTTCCATCATGCGGTCGTGCAGTACGTCGGCAACCTCCTGCCACTGCTCCGCAGTCAGCGTAGACGCTTCGACATAGTAAGCAACGCCACGTTCCAGACGGCTAATCTGTTGTAGGCCGCAATTGTGGGCAATATCAGTCGCTTTAGAAGACCACGGGGAGATGGTGCCCGGACGAGGGGTGACCAGCAGTAATTTGCCCTCAGGAGCGTGGCTGTGAAGAGCAGGACCATATTTCAGCAGGCGTGCAAGCTGCGCGTGCTCATCTTTATTCAACGGTGCGTTCAGATCGGCAAAATGGACGTACTCGGCGTAAATATTGTGGACCTGGAGGTTGGCAGCCTGAAAACGTGCCAGCAGTTTGTTAATACGGAATGCAGACAGTGCAGGTGAACCACGCAGAATTTCCATCATAAGTCTCTCGTCTTCTAAGCTTTCGGTGTGCCCAAGTGGGGGAAACGGGCGGTATTATAAAGAATCTACCGCGCCGACGAAACCGTTTGCGTCGAAATAAAATCGCGGCCTCGTCTTATCATCAAATGCGGTCTGTTTTCTTAATAAGTTGCCAACTGACGCAAGTTTAAGCAAAATGCCGCTCATTAATGACGACTTCACTTCTTAAACAACACTACAGCAGGCAGAGACAACGTACGGTTCAGAGAATTAACTAATTGAAAAAATTAAAGATTAATTATCTGTTCATCGGCATATTAACGCTGTTGTTGGCAGCGGCCCTCTGGCCATCTATTCCCTGGTTCGGTAAAGCCGAAAATCGTATCGCCGCCATTCAGTCGCGGGGAGAACTGCGCGTCAGTACCATTGACTCGCCATTAACTTATGCGACCCTCAACGGCAAAAAATTCGGTCTGGATTATGAACTGGCCCAGGCGTTCGCCAACTATTTAGGCGTGAAATTAAAAATCACCGTGCGCCAGAACATCAGCCAGCTGTTTGACGACCTAGATAACGGTAATGCCGATCTGTTAGCCGCAGGTCTGGTGTATAACAGCGAGCGGGTGAAAAATTACCAGCCCGGCCCGACCTATTACTCGGTGTCACAACAGTTGGTGTATCGGGTTGGGCAATATCGCCCTCGAACCCTGGCTAGCGTGAATGAAAATCAGTTGACTATCGCCCCGGGGCATGTGGTGGTTAACGATCTCCAGCAGCTAAAAGAGAAAAAATTTCCCGACCTGAGCTGGAAAGTGGATGACAAAAAGGGCACCACTGAACTACTTGATGATGTCATCGCCGGTAAGCTGGATTACACCATTGCCGATTCCGTCGCCATCAGCCTGTACCAACGCGTACACCCTGAGCTGGCCGTCGCGCTGGACGTCTCCGACGAACAGCCGGTGACCTGGTTTAGTCGTCTGGACGATGACAATACGCTGGCCGCTGCCCTGTTGGATTTCTTTAATTCCATGAACGAAGAGGGTTCCCTGGCAAGACTGGAAGAGAAATATCTTGGGCATGGCGATGATTTTGACTATGTCGACACCCGCACCTTTTTGCGCGCCGTAGACAGCGTGTTGCCAGACCTCAAGCCGCTGTTTGAGAAGTATGCGCAGGAAATAGACTGGCGACTGCTTGCCGCGATCTCTTATCAGGAGTCGCACTGGGACGCGCAGGCCACTTCTCCGACCGGCGTACGCGGACTGATGATGTTGACCAAAAATACCGCCCAGAGTCTCGGACTGACTGACCGTACCGATGCCGAACAGAGCATCAGCGGCGGCGCGCGTTATTTGCAGGATATGATGAGTAAAGTGCCGGATACCGTCCCGGAAGGAGAACGGATCTGGTTTGCGCTTGCCGCCTACAATATGGGTTATGCGCATATGCTGGACGCGCGGGCGCTGACGGTCAAAACCAAAGGCAATCCGAATAGCTGGTCCGATGTAAAACAGCGTCTACCCCTGCTCAGCCAAAAGCCGTATTACAACAAGCTGACCTATGGCTATGCGCGTGGTCATGAAGCCTATGCCTATGTGGAAAATATCCGTAAATACCAGATAAGCCTGGTGGGATATCTGCAAGAAAAAGAAAAGCAGGCGCAGGAAACGCAGCAACTGGCGCAGGATTACCCGGCGGTGTCGCCCGCGGAGTTATTAGGTAAAGAGAAATTCCCGCTTTCCGCGTTTCTGTCTCAGACGTCGTCAAACTACCTGACGCACTCCCCTTCCCTGCTGTTTTCAGCGCAAAAGAAAGAGGAAAAGTAGTCTTATCGGCCTGATAAACATCAGGCAATCAGACCGGCATTTACGCATTGGCGGATTTTTTCAGGGCTTTAATTTCCTGACGACGCATACGAAAGAAATCGCTGAGCAGCGTGGCGCATTCATCCCGCAGGACTCCCTCTGTCACTTCAACCCGATGATTCATTCCAGGGTGATGTAGCACGTCAATTAATGAACCCGCCGCCCCCGTTTTCGCATCGCGCGCGCCAAAAACCACCCGGTCGATACGGCTGTGCACCATCGCGCCAGCGCACATCACGCACGGCTCCAGAGTGACGTACAACGTGGCATCCAACAGACGGTAATTTTGCAGCACCAGGCCGCCCTGACGCAGCGCCATAATTTCAGCGTGGGCCGTGGGATCATGGTGACCAATCGGCCGGTTCCAGCCTTCGCCAATGACGCGGTTATTATGCACTAATACTGCGCCCACCGGGACTTCACGCTCATCCCAGGCGCGCTTTGCCAGCGTTAAAGCATGACGCATCCAGTATTCGTGGCTAAATTCAACTTCAGACAAAGGGGGTAACTCCAGTAATCAAAGCGGGCGCATTATACACAGACGCTATCGTTTACTCTATTCGAGTTGTTGCAGTTCCCCACGCGGCGTGACGCGCCAGCGATGCTGGCAAAAAGAGAGCAGCGGGTTGTCCTGCTTACTGTCGCTATAACCACTATAAAGTTGCAGCGGCGCGCCAATCTGACGTTCCAGCTGTGTCACTTTCTCATGCCCCAGACAACGCAGAGGCAGCACCCAGCCACCATATCCTCGCGCCATTTTACTGGCGATCAGATTGACGCGCGGTAGCCACGGGGTATCAAAGTAAACCTGCTCCACCAGCGACTGTGGGGAGCCGGTGATAAGCCAGATGTCGGCGTCAGAACTTAACAGATAAGTGGTCAGCCGCTGCTGTACGAGCGGAAACGCCGTCACGTTATCGCGAAACCAACGTACAAAATCGGCCTGGTGCGCTTTCAGACGCGCCTCGCTACGACCAAAAGTGCATCCCCATAACAGCAGGCTCATTGGCCAGCGGGCCGCGCGTCCTTTTATCAACAACGCCAGCGCAATCACCGGTAACAGAGGCAGCACAAGCAGTACGTTCAGCGGCTGACGACGCAGCAGATAACGTATAAAACTCCCGAACATATCCTGCTGATGTAACGTGCCATCCAAATCAAAAAAGACAACGCGGCGCTGGTGATTGGTCAAACTTTATTCCTCTGGATCGTTGAACCCCAATAGCCAGGTAAACAGAAACCCGGCAATAACTGCTACCAGATAGCCTAACAGATAGAACATCACTTTTCCGGCAACAATCGTTAATGCCAGCGGTAATCCTGAGATACCAAAGGTGATAACCGTCGCCACTTTCCAGTAGCTTATCAGCGCCCCGCCTACCGCTCCGCCAAGACAGGCACCGATAAACGGCTTACCCAACGGCAGCGTAACACCAAAAATCAGCGGTTCGCCAATCCCCAACAATCCAACCGGCAACGCCCCTTTGATCACCTTTTTTAGTCGTGCGTTGCGGGTTTTCATCAGCACTGCAATCGCTGCACCGATTTGCCCAACACCCGCCATTGCAAGGATTGGGAAGAGCGCGTTATAACCATGCGCCTGCACCAGTTCGACGTGGATAGGCACTAACCCCTGATGAAGCCCGGTGAGCACCAGCGGCAGGAAGGTTCCCGCCAGTATAGCGCCGACCAGAAAACCGCCGCGATCGATAGCCCAGGATGCGCCGTGAGCGATAGATTCGGAAATCCAACCGCCCAACGGTTGCAGCGCCACTATCGCAATAGCCCCGGTAATAATGGTGGTCAGCAGTGGGTTAAGGATCAGTTCCAGTGATTCCGGCAGCAGTTCACGGAATTTGCGTTCGATCCAGCACATCAACGCTACCACCAACAGCACGGCGATTACCCCGCCGCGCCCCGGCTGCAGCGTTTCGCCAAACAGGGTAATTTGCGCCAGTTGCGGACTGGAGAGGATCCCCGCCATCACTCCGCCCATCGCCAGAGAACCGCCAAAGACTTTAGCGGTATTCACCCCGACCAGAATATTCATAATGGCAAACACGGCGCTGCCAAATATGCCCATCAGTCCAAGTAAATTCGGATAGTGGGTCGCAAAATCCCTGACGATATCCGGTCGCTTAAGGATGTTAATAATGCCGGTAATTAAACCGGAGGCTATAAACGCCGGAATAAGAGGGATAAAGACGTTCGCCAGCTTACGCATCGCTCATCGGCGCTTTGTATTTCGCTTTAGCCGCTGACTTCGTGCGCTCGATATCATGCGCATCGGTGCGCTCGCCGCCATCGGCAATCAGGGCGCGCATAGCATCCACCACCCTGGCGGCTTTACCGGGACCGACGATGATCTGGTGCTGCGCGCCCTGCTTCACGTAGCCGCTGACGCCGGACAGTTGCTTGAGTCGGGATACATCGAGCTGAGCCTCATCCCGGACTTCCACCCTGACACGGGTCATACAGTTTTCCAGGCGCAGAATATTTTTCTCTCCGCCAACGCCCAGCAGAATGTCGCTGGCCAGCACCGCCGTCTTATCCATATACACCTCTTAGCGTTCTAACGCCGCGCGTAAAAAACCCTGGTGAGCGGCAAGCTTTTCGCGGGCGGCAGCGGCATCCAGGCCGGTGAGCGCCATTAAAATGGCGGGTTTAACCTCAAAGTCAGTCTGCTTTAACAGCGCTTGCGCCTGCTCACGCGCAATGCCAGTGGCCTCAACCACCATGCGACACGCCCGATCGACCAGTTTGACGTTGGTTGCCTGCATATCCACCATCAGGTTCTGATACACCTTGCCAAACTTCACCATCGCACCGGTGGAGATCATATTGAGCACCAGTTTTTGCGCGGTGCCGGATTTCAGTCGTGTTGACCCCGTCAGGGCCTCCGGCCCTACCACAGGGGAGATGGCAATATCCGCTTCATGAGCAATAGGAGAGTCCGGATTGCAGGAAATGGCCACCGTCGTACAGCCTACCGTCCGGGCATATTTCAGCCCACCAATCACATATGGCGTACGACCTGAAGCCGCCAGACCAACCACCAGATCCTCTGGGGTAAGGTTAAGCGTACGCAGATCGTCTTCACCTAACTGCGGGTTATCTTCCGCGCCTTCAACCGCCTTCAGCAACGCGCCCGGTCCTCCGGCTATCAGGCCAACCACCAGACCGTGCGGTACGCCGAAAGTCGGTGGGCATTCAGAGGCATCCAGCACGCCAAGACGCCCGCTGGTACCCGCGCCCATGTATATAATGCGTCCGCCCGCTTTAAGCGCATCAGCCGCCGCATCGACCGCTCGCGCAACTTCAGGAAGAGTGGCTTTTACTGCTTGTGCTACCAGCGTATCCTGTTGATTAAAACGATGAACCAACTCCAGCGTGGAGAGCGCATCAAGATCCATGGTCTGAGGGTTACGGGTTTCTGAAACTAATGCACCGAGATTCATTTTTTGGTCCTTAGGAATTTTTAATTCATAATAATCTGTCATAATGGAATATTATATTCATCCAGGCGAGGGAAATTTTGTTTTGTAATCGCCATCACGTTTTCGCCAGGAGACAGCATGAACTGTTTAATTCGCATTCGTCAGCGTTACCCGGATCTCGCGCAAAGCGATAAAAAACTTGCGGATTATCTCCTTGCTCAACCAGATACCGCGCGTCATCTCAGCTCACAGCAGTTGGCCTTCGAAGCGGGCGTCAGCCAGTCCAGCGTGGTGAAGTTCGCGCAAAAATTGGGTTTTAAAGGATTTCCGGCACTGAAACTGGCGATTAGCGAATCGCTGGCCAGTAATCCCAACCCCCATTCTGTTCCGGTGCATAACCAGATTCGGGGTGATGACCCGATGCGTCTGGTGGGCGAAAAGCTGATTCAGGAGAACGTGGCGGCGATGCATGCGACGCTGGATATTAACAGCGAAGAAAAACTGTTGGAGAGCGTCACGATGTTGCGCTCTGCCCGACGTATTATTCTGACCGGTATTGGCGCATCGGGTCTGGTCGCGCAGAACTTTGCCTGGAAGCTGTTGAAGATAGGTTTTAACGCGGTAGTCGAACGTGATATGCACGCCCTGCTGGCGACGGTGCAGGCGCTTTCACCAGGCGATTTGTTGCTGGCTATTTCGTACACCGGTGAGCGCCGCGAACTTAATCTGGCGGCAGATGAAACGCTGCGTACCGGGGCCAAAATTCTCGCCATCACCGGATTTACGCCCAATGCCCTGCAGCAACGCGCAAGTCATTGTCTGTATACGATTGCCGAGGAGCAGGCCACGCGCAGCGCCGCAATCTCCTCCACCCACGCGCAAATGATGCTCACCGATTTACTGTTTATGGCGCTGGTGCAGCAGGATCTGGAGCATGCCCCGGAACGCATTCGTCACAGCGAAGCGCTGGTAAAAAAACTGGTCTGAGCAAAGAATGCGCGTATAATGCCCGCCCGATTTGTGATGTTTTGAGAGTTTCCTGATGGCCCTGTTAATCACTAAAAAGTGTATCAATTGCGATATGTGCGAACCTGAATGCCCGAATGAGGCGATTTCGATGGGTGACAGCATTTACGAGATTAACAGCGACAAATGTACGGAATGCGTAGGCCATTACGACACGCCAACCTGCCAGAAGGTGTGCCCGATCCCCAATACTATTTTGAAAGATCCGGCACATTTAGAGAGTGAAGAGCAGTTGTGGGATAAATTCGTCCAGATGCATCACGCGGACAAAATCTAACTTTCAATAATCACCGTGGCGCAGGCGTAGTGACGTTCATCGGCCAGCGTCACATGCATATGGGCGACGCCGAGTTTTTCCGCCAGGTTTAACGCCTCCCCCCATAACCGCAGACGCGGCTTACCGAGCTCGTCGTTGAAAACCTCAAACTGGTTGAATGCCAGGCCGTTGCGGATACCCGTACCAAAGGCTTTTGCTGCCGCTTCTTTAACCGCAAAACGCTTCGCCAGAAAACGCACCGGCTGCTGATGCGTCTCCCAGATTGCCCATTCGTTGTCGCTGAGCACGCGTCTTGCCAGACGGTCACCGGAGCGGGAGATCACCGCTTCAATGCGGGCAATCTCCACGATATCCGTACCTAATCCCAAAATCGCCATTAGCCACGCGCTTCCAGCATCAGGCGTTTCATTTCTACTACCGCGTCTTTCAGACCGCTCATCACTGCGCGTCCGATAATGGCATGACCGATGTTCAGTTCGTGCATTTCAGGGATCCGCGCGATGGCTTTAACGTTGTGGTACGTCAGGCCGTGACCCGCATTCACCTTCAGGCCAAGGCTTGCGGCAAAGGTCGCCGCTTTGGCGATACGCGCCAGTTCGCTGGCCTGTTCCGCGTCAGTTTTCGCATCAGCGTAACAGCCGGTGTGAATTTCAATAAACGGCGCGCCAACTTCAGCAGCGGCTTTAATCTGTTCTTCGTCGGCATCGATGAACAGCGAAACCAGAATGCCAGCATCCGCCAGGCGTTTACAGGCGTCGCGCATTTTGTCGCGTTGACCGGCGACGTCCAGACCACCTTCGGTGGTAACTTCCTGGCGTTTTTCCGGCACCAGGCAGCAAAAATGCGGCTTCGTCTCAACGGCAATGGCCAGCATCTCTTCGGTTACCGCCATTTCCAGATTCATACGGGTATCCAGCGTCTGGCGCAGAATACGCACGTCTCTGTCGGTAATATGGCGACGGTCTTCACGCAGATGTACGGTAATACCGTCTGCGCCCGCCTGTTCAACGATAAACGCCGCCTGAACCGGGTCCGGGTATGCGGTGCCGCGTGCATTACGTAAAGTGGCAATGTGGTCAATGTTGACGCCTAACAGTAATTCAGCCATGACAATCCTCGTTAATCATTTTTAATTTTTACTGCGCGTTTTGGCATAAATTGCCGGAACAGTTCCCGGCTTTTTAACGGCTTACCACCAAGATACGGCTTTAACGCCATGCGGGTAAAGCGTTTCGCAGCGCGAAGCGTATCAGCATCCGGAAATTCACGCGACTCAAGCGCTTTCAGATGGCGTCCGGTAAAGGTGGCGTTATCAATCACTACACTTGCGATAAATCCTTTCTCTTCCCGATAGCGATAGGTCATGGTGTCATCTACCGGCTCACCGCTACCCGCGCAGTGGGTAAAATCCACGCCATAACCCAGATGACCGAGTAAAGCCAGTTCAAAGCGACGCAAGGCAGGCTCTGGCGAACCCGTCGCGCCTGCCAGCGCCTGAATACAGTTCAGGTAGTCGAAAAAGAGTTCAGAAAAGCGGGTCTCGTATTCAAGCACGCGTGAGATAAGCTCGTTGATATACAGACCGCTGTACAACGTAATACCGCTTAGAGGGAGTGCCAGAGAGACGGCTTCGGCGCTACGCAAGGTTTTGACCTCACCACGTCCACCAAAGCGAAGCAGTAACGGCGTAAAAGGCTGGAGGGCGCCTTTAAGATTAGAACGTTTGGAACGCGCGCCTTTGGCTACAAGGCGCACGCGGCCCGATTCTTCCGTGAAGACGTCCAGTACGAGGCTGGTTTCGCTCCACGGGCGGCTGTGCAGGACAAAAGCGCGTTGCCATCCTTCCATCATAATACTCGTCGTCTTTCAAGTTGCAGGTGCGTTAGCTGCGCCCGTTCACCCCAGTCACTTACGAGAGTAAGCTCCCGGGGATTCACGGACTTGCCGCCTTCCTGCACCTCGAAAGCCATAGAGTATTAAAACTACTGGTCGTCGCCGTAACCGAGGCTGCGCAGCGCGCGTTCGTCATCGGCCCAGCCGGATTTCACTTTCACCCACAGTTCAAGGTGAACAGGCGCTTCGAACATTTCCTGCATGTCTTTACGCGCTTCAATACCGATGGTTTTAATTTTGGCCCCTTTGTTGCCAATCACCATCTTCTTCTGCCCTTCACGTTCGACAAGGATCAGACCGTTGATATCGTAGCCGCCGCGCTCGTTAGAGATAAAACGCTCAATCTCAACGGTGACGGAGTACGGCAGTTCAGCGCCCAGAAAACGCATCAGCTTCTCACGGATGATTTCAGAGGCCATAAAGCGCTGAGAACGATCGGTGATGTAATCCTCCGGGAAGTGATGAATTGCTTCCGGCAGATGCTTACGTACGATACCCGCAATGGTATCAACATTCAGACCGGTCTCGGCAGAGATCGGCACGATGTCGAGAAAGTTCATCTGGCTGGCCAGGAACTGCAGGTGCGGCAGCAGATCGGCTTTTTCCTGAACGTTATCGACTTTGTTCACCGCCAGAATTACCGGGGCTTTACCATCACGCAGCTTGTTGAGCACCATTTCGTCGTCCGGCGTCCAGCGAGTGCCTTCCACAACGAAAATCACCAGCTCAACATCACCAATCGAGCTGCTCGCCGCCTTGTTCATCAAGCGGTTAATGGCACGTTTTTCTTCCATATGCAGGCCCGGGGTATCAACATAAATCGCCTGATACGCGCCTTCGGTATGGATGCCAACAATACGGTGTCGAGTTGTCTGAGCCTTACGAGAGGTAATAGAAATCTTCTGCCCAAGCAGATTATTCAACAAGGTGGATTTGCCAACGTTCGGGCGGCCGACGATGGCAATAAATCCGCAGTAAGTTTTATCGATGCTCATTCCAGCTCCAGTTTTTTCAACGCCTGTTCGGCGGCAGCCTGCTCAGCCTTACGACGGCTCGAACCTGTGCCAACCACCGGTTCACTCAGGCCGCTGACCTGGCAGTGGATAGTAAATTCTTGATCGTGAGCTTCACCACGGACCTGCACCACCAGGTAGGACGGCAGCGGCAGGTGGCGACCCTGCAAATATTCCTGCAGGCGCGTTTTCGGATCTTTTTGTTTGTCGCCTGGACTAATTTCATCCAGACGGGTTTGATACCAATTCAGGATCAGTTGTTCAACGGTTTGAATATCGCTGTCGAGGAAGACGCCGCCGATCAAAGCTTCAACGGTGTCCGCCAGGATCGATTCACGACGGAAACCGCCGCTTTTCAGCTCGCCTGGCCCCAAACGTAAACATTCACCGAGGTCAAACTCACGGGCTAATTCTGCCAGCGTATTACCGCGAACCAGCGTCGCGCGCATGCGGCTCATATCACCTTCATCCACACGCGGGAAACGGTGATATAACGCATTAGCGATGACAAAGCTCAAAATAGAGTCGCCTAAAAATTCTAAACGCTCGTTATGTTTGCTGCTGGCGCTACGGTGAGTTAATGCCTGCTGCAACAGCTCCTGATGATTAAAAGTGTAGCCCAGCTTCCGTTGAAGCCGATTAATTACGATGGGGTTCATGCGATACCAATAAATGAATGCGTCAACAATTCAGCACACGAAACAGACCTGATATACGCCATTCACTTAGCCATCTGGCATCGTCTGAATGCTTTTGTATACAAACCAACGCTGTTTCGTGTGCCGTGGCAACCTGTCGGTGCCAACCTAAAACTTCGGGGGAATATTCTATACACAACGACAAGGGATGTCGTTAGTCTGCGGGAATTTATCCGAGAAATAATTCACGTTGTCGCCATAATGACGACAACGTGAACGATTATTAGCAATTAATGAATACCGCCAATACGGCTTAAACGCACGCCGGTCGGCCATTCACCCTCTTGCTTGTCGAAACTCATCCAGATTGCAGTCGCTTTACCCACCAGATTCGCTTCCGGCACAAATCCCCAGTAACGGCTGTCCGCGCTATTGTCACGGTTATCACCCATCATGAAGTAGTGTCCCGGTGGGACGATCCAGGTCGCTAGCTGCTGGCCAGGCTGACGGTAGTACATCCCTACCTGATCCTGCGCGATTGGCACGGTCAGAATGCGGTGCGTTACCTCACCGAGCGTTTCTTTACGTTCGGTGAGGCGAATACCGTTCTCTTTCGTTTCGTTCAACGGAACTTCAAAGAAACCGCTGGTCGCTTCCCCGCCGTTGCGACGAGCAAAGGTCTGCACAAAATCACTTGGCTGAACATCAGAGTAGGTTACCGGCAGCGCATTTTCACACGCCTGACCGGAGCTGCAACCAGGCTGAATAGTCACCTCTTTCGCCACCGGATCGTACGTCACTTTGTCTCCCGGTAAACCGACAGCGCGTTTGATGTAGTCCAGACGTGGATCTTCCGGGTATTTAAATACCACGATATCACCGCGTTTCGGATGGCCGGTTTCGATCAACGTTTTCTGGTAAATCGGATCTTTAATCCCGTAGGCGAATTTCTCCACCAGAATAAAGTCGCCAATCAACAGCGTCGGCATCATCGAACCTGACGGGATCTGGAACGGTTCATAAATAAACGAACGCACCACCAGCACGATAGCTAATACCGGGAAAACGGATGCGCCAGTTTCCAGCCAGCCCGGCTTAGGGGCCACTTTTTTCAGCGTTGCTTTATCCAGTGAATCACCTGCAGCAGCTTGCGCTGCTGCCTGACGCTCCCGGCGTTTTGGCGCGAAAATGAATTTATCTACGCACCATAAAATGCCCGTCACTAGTGTGGCAATCACCAGAATCAGGGCAAACATGTTCGCCATGCCAACTCCTTAAGATTATTTGCTGTCTTTACCGACATGCAGAATGGCGAGGAACGCTTCCTGCGGCAGTTCGACGTTACCGATCTGCTTCATGCGCTTTTTACCCTCTTTCTGTTTTTGCAGCAGCTTTTTCTTACGGCTGATATCGCCACCGTAGCATTTCGCCAGAACGTTTTTACGCAGTTGCTTCACCGTTGAACGCGCGATGATGTGCGTGCCGATGGCCGCCTGGATCGCGATATCAAACTGCTGGCGCGGGATCAGATCTTTCATCTTTTCGACCAGCTCACGGCCACGGCTCTGGGAGTTGTCGCGGTGAGTGATCAGCGCCAGCGCATCAACACGTTCGTTGTTGATGAGGACATCAACACGCACCATGTCAGATGCCTGGAAGCGTTTGAAGTTATAGTCCAGCGACGCATAGCCGCGGGAGGTCGACTTCAGGCGGTCGAAGAAGTCGAGTACCACTTCCGCCATCGGAATTTCATAGGTCAGCGCGACCTGGTTACCGTGATAAACCATGTTGGTCTGTACGCCACGTTTCTCGATACACAGCGTGATGACGTTACCAAGGTAAGCTTGCGGCAGCAGCATGTGACACTCGGCGATCGGCTCGCGCAGTTCGTAGATGTTGTTCAGCGGCGGCAGCTTGGACGGGCTATCGACGTAGATTGTCTCCTTCGCCGTGGTTTCCACTTCGTAAACTACGGTCGGCGCGGTAGTGATCAGATCCAGATCGTATTCACGTTCCAGACGTTCCTGAATGATCTCCATGTGCAACAGGCCGAGGAAGCCGCAGCGGAAGCCAAAGCCCAGCGCGGTTGAGCTTTCCGGCTCATAGAACAAGGAAGCGTCGTTCAGGCTCAGCTTGCCGAGCGCATCACGGAAGTTTTCGTAATCGTCAGAGCTGACCGGGAACAGACCGGCATAAACCTGCGGTTTCACCTTCTTGAAACCTGGCAGCGCTTTCTCTGCCGGGTTACGCGCAGACGTTAAGGTATCACCCACCGGGGCGCCAAGAATGTCTTTAATCGCACAAACCAACCAACCTACCTCGCCGCATTTCAGCTCGGTACGGTCAACCTGTTTCGGCGTGAAGATACCCAGACGGTCGGCGTTATAAACCTGACCGGTGCTCATCACTTTAATCTTGTCGCCTTTACGCATGGTGCCGTTTTTAATACGCACCAGCGAAACCACGCCCAGGTAGTTATCGAACCAGGAGTCGATGATCAGCGCCTGCAATGGGCCTTCCGGATCGCCTTCCGGCGGCGGAATGTCGCGCACCAGACGTTCCAGCACGTCGGTCACGCCCACGCCGGTTTTCGCCGAGCAGCGTACTGCGTCGGTGGCGTCGATGCCGACGATATCTTCAATTTCTTCCGCTACACGCTCAGGGTCAGCGGCTGGCAGGTCAATCTTGTTCAGTACCGGCACCACTTCCAGATCCATTTCCATGGCGGTGTAGCAGTTGGCCAGCGTTTGCGCTTCTACACCCTGCCCGGCGTCAACCACCAGCAGTGCGCCTTCACAGGCGGCAAGCGAGCGGGAAACTTCATATGAGAAGTCGACGTGGCCCGGGGTGTCGATAAAGTTAAGCTGATAGGTTTCACCATCAGATGCTTTGAAATCGAGCGTCACGCTCTGCGCTTTGATAGTAATACCGCGCTCACGCTCAAGATCCATCGAGTCGAGAACCTGCGCTTCCATTTCACGGTCAGACAGGCCACCGCAGATCTGGATAATACGGTCAGACAGCGTCGATTTACCGTGGTCGATGTGAGCTATGATTGAAAAGTTACGTATGTTCTTCATATAGAGTAATTATTGTGCCTTACGCCCGCCTGAGCAGGCTCTGAGAAGTCGCTGATCTGAGCTTAACGTCTGTTTAAGTGAAACGCCGCATTCTACACTACAACGCTGAGGCGAGGAAACGTTCATAGAGCAAGGATAGCGGGAACTGGAAACAACCTTACAAAGTCGGTGAAACTTTTGCCGGATGGCAGCATAAACGCCTTATCCGGCCTACGCCTGCATCTGAAAACGCGGTAGGCCTGATAAGCGCAGCGCCATCAGGCAAAGATATCACTGCTGGGTTTCAACGCGAATAAGATCGGGCGGGAGGGCAACGTTCAGAATGACCGGCTGCCAGGCTTCACGTTCAGCAAGCTTACGGGAATATCCGCGGGCGATCAGGAATCCGCCCACGCCACCCAGTACAGCCCCGCTTAAAGCTGCCAGGTCGGACCCAAACAGCACCTGGAACAGCGCCGCGAAAAGAAAGAGCCCCGCCAGCGGAGACATATAAACCAGCATCGCCGATCCCAACAGGCTCCTCTCGGCAATGCCCAGCTCAACTTTTTGACCAGGGGCCAATGGCTCATCGCTGGGTACCACAATAGTGTGCGTGGTCTGCGGTCCAAGTTTATTCAGCACGCGGCTCCCGCACCCGGCCCGGGAAGCACAGCTACTACATGACGCTTTCACATCACAGCTAACCGTCGCCAGACCATTTTGCCAGGAAACGACTGTCGCCCACTCTTTGATCATTGTGCGGTCCTGAACTTAATATTGTCCGCGATACGCTTCGCCGTTTGTGGTGGCAGCTCGCCCACTATCGTAATTTCCGCGTTATCACGCACGCTGGTGCTGACCGTTCTACGCCCGGTTCGCAGCAGTTGATCGGTGCTGTTTTGCGTCGCACGGTTTACGTTCACGGAGAAACTGAACAGGCCATCCGAATAAAGGCGTGATTCAATCGGCATGTTATCCATGGTCGGCAGCGGACGTCGACTGCTGGAGACTTCACTAAAGCCTTGCGGCACCCATGACGGACTCCAGTTGAAGTTGGTTTTTTCACCCGCAGGAACCGACAGCAACGGCGGTAGATTGGCTTTCGCCAGCGTCTGCATGCTGTCGCTAACGCCGTTGTTTACGGTAAAGGCGATGACGCGGAACTGTTCCAGCGTTTCGCCATCACGATCGAGAAGATCGACACGCATCGGTAGCTTGGTTTCGGTGTCCATCCAGACGATATAGCTGTAACGCGTGCCGTCACGAGCGACAACGCGGATCACTTCACAGAGCCGATCGGCAATGCGAGTGCGGCCTACTGAAATAAAATCATAGTAGGGTGCAAGGCGTTTGAAGTCGGTATAAATCAGGGATGGCAATGAATCAACGATATAGTCGCCGTTCAGCGTGAACGGTTCGAGCCCAGGCTCGAAATAACTTATTTCATTGCCGCGTTGCACCACTTCCCGGCGCGGTCCATCCAATTGCAACAACTGCGCTAACGGACGGTTATCCTGGCGGGCATGGCGATAACGTAGGGATTCAACACCCTGTTTATTGATGCTGACAAATGACAGCTCATAGGTTAGCGACTGGCTGGCCAGATTCATCTGCTGCAACAACGCCCCGGACGCAGGATTGGCCGAGGCGTTTACAGAGAAGAACAGGCTACCAGCCACAAGTGACATGGCAAACCAAAGTTGCTTCATTACTGCGATTGCGTTCCTAAAGTTTGAATTCCTGGCACCTGCACAGCGGCTTGCTGTGTTTGCGCCTGCTCAAACTGAAGCTGTTCAGAGTGCAGTCGACGTTGCAGTTCGTAATCCTGCAACATGGCATTAATACGACGACGCTGCTCCTGTACCTGCTGTTGCTGACCGCCGCTGGCTGTCGCGTCAGAAGGTACACCCAGGCTTACCGGACTGGCTTTACCCATCATCGGTAATGTATTAAATACCGGCGTTTCGGGCTGCTGGGACGTTTCAGATTGACCGTTATAGTGCTGGACGCCAACAATAACTGCAAGTGATACACACGCGGCCACCCCCATTTGGGTAAGCTGCGCGGCCCACGGACGCATTTTCTTCCAGAATGGCATTTTCTGCCACTGGTGCGGTGCTGGCTGGGCCTCAGGAATCAATGGCGCCGTCTGACGTACTGGCTCATCCTGGATGGCAGCCATTACGCGGGCGGAAATATCGAAATGGAGAACGTCGGCGGTATCACCTCGCATGGAATCGCGAATCAGGTGATAACTCTCCCAGGTTTTTTGCATTTCCGGGTCGTGAGTCAGCTCTTTAAGCAACTCAGTATCCAGCGTTTCGCCATCCATTAAAGCGGAAAGTTTTTCTTTCTGCATGCCTAATACCTTTTCCAGTATCCCGCTATCGTCAACGCCTGATAAGCGGTTGAACTTTATTATCAATAGCTTCCCTCGCTCGGAAGATACGTGAACGCACCGTACCTACCGGACAATCCATGATAGCGGCTATCTCTTCATAGCTCAGGCCATCCAGCTCCCGCAAGGTTATTGCCATGCGTAAATCTTCCGGGAGGGACTCAATAGTTCGGAAAACTATCTGTCTCAGTTCTTCTGACAACATTAAGTTCTCAGGGTTCGAAATTTCTTTCAGTGCACCGCCACTTTCGTAGTTTTCTGCTTCAATCGCATCTATATCACTGGAAGGTGGACGACGCCCCTGAGCGACCAGGTAATTCTTCGCTGTATTGACTGCGATACGATACAGCCAGGTATAAAAAGCACTATCCCCCCGGAACGAGTCCAGCGCACGATAGGCCTTGATAAATGCTTCTTGTACTACATCGGGTACATCGCCCGACGGTACATAGCGAGAAACCAGACTCGCCACCTTATGCTGATAGCGGACTACCAGTAGGTTAAAGGCTTTCTGATCTCCCTTCTGGACCCGTTCTACCAGGACCTGGTCCGTTAACTGCTCGCTCATCCGAGGTAAAGTCTCCCCAAACCAAATTTCCACGCGCTGTCGAAACGCCACTCCATAAGCTTCACTATGAGCAAGCAAATGCTTAGAGTGCTCAAGTTTCGTAAAGTTCCGTTACGCATTTGTTTTTTGTTTGTCATGTTGTAGACAGGTCTTATCTCTCATTATAAGTCTACATAACCCGATCAACGCACTATCTGTAAGAAATGCCCATTTCACCGCTTGCAGAGTAACCCAACGGCCACTTTATTTCATCACATAATCTGATGCTAACGGCCTGCTTCACAAAATAATTTTGCTCATTTCGGCCTCGTCATACTTTTTCTTTCATGTTTAGCCATTGCAACACATTTAAAAATAAAACGTGCAGCAACGCGTATTCTGGTGCTATTGTGAGCAAACACTGTTTAGTAAATTAAACAAACATTATGAATACAACTCCTGAATTATCCTGTGACGTGCTGATCATTGGCAGCGGAGCTGCCGGACTCTCGCTGGCGCTGCGGCTGGCTGAGAAACATCAGGTTATTGTACTGAGCAAAGGTCCTGTTAGCGAAGGCTCGACGTTTTATGCTCAGGGTGGTATTGCCGCGGTTTTCGATGAAACCGACAGTATCGACTCCCACGTTGAAGACACGCTGGTTGCCGGGGCCGGACTTTGCGATCGTCATGCGGTAGAGTTTGTCGCCAGCAATGCCCGCACCTGTGTGCAGTGGCTTATCGATCAGGGTGTGTTATTTGATACGCAGGTTCAGCCCAACGGTGAAGAGAGTTATCACCTGACCCGTGAAGGCGGTCATAGTCATCGACGCATCCTGCATGCTGCGGATGCTACCGGTAAAGAAGTCGAAACCACCCTTGTCAGCCAGGCGCAAAATCACCCTAACATACAGGTTCTGGAGCGCAGTAATGCCGTCGATCTGATTGTCTCTGATAAAATCGGCCTGCCGGGAACGCGTCGGGTTGTTGGGGCCTGGATCTGGAATCGTAATAAAGAAGCTGTCGAAACCTGCCATGCGAAGTCAGTGGTGTTAGCTACCGGCGGCGCGTCAAAAGTGTATCAGTACACTACCAATCCGGATATCTCCTCGGGGGACGGGATTGCGATGGCCTGGCGCGCGGGATGTCGTGTCGCCAATCTTGAATTTAACCAGTTTCATCCAACGGCGCTGTATCATCCGCAGGCGCGCAATTTCCTGTTGACCGAGGCGCTGCGTGGCGAAGGCGCGCACCTGAAGCGCCCGGACGGCTCGCGCTTTATGCCCGATTTTGACGAGCGTGGCGAACTGGCTCCCCGCGATATCGTCGCCCGTGCCATTGACCACGAGATGAAGCGTCTGGGCGCTGACTGCATGTTCCTCGACATCAGCCATAAACCGGAAGCATTTGTTCGTCAGCATTTCCCGATGATTTATGAAAAACTGCTGGGACTGGGCATCGATTTGACCAAAGAGCCGGTCCCTATCGTCCCTGCCGCGCACTATACCTGCGGCGGTGTGATGGTTGATGACTTTGGCCGCACGGATGTCGACGGCCTGTATGCCATCGGCGAAGTGAGCTATACCGGCCTGCATGGCGCCAACCGTATGGCGTCGAACTCATTGCTTGAGTGCCTGGTTTACGGCTGGTCAGCCGCTGAAGATATCGACAGGCGAATGCCTTACGCACGCGGTGTCAACACACTTCCCGCCTGGGATGAAAGTCGTGTGGAAAATCCGGATGAGTTGGTGGTGATTCAGCATAACTGGCATGAGCTGCGCTTATTTATGTGGGACTACGTCGGGATTGTGCGTACGACTAAGCGCCTGGAGCGCGCGCTGCGCCGTATCACCATGCTGCAACAGGAAATCGACGAGTATTACGCCCATTTCCGCGTGTCGAACAATTTGCTGGAACTGCGCAACCTGGTGCAGGTTGCCGAGCTGATCGTACGCTGCGCAATGATGCGCAAAGAGAGTCGGGGCCTGCACTACACGCTGGATTATCCTGAACAACTTCCCGAGTCAGGCCCGTCCATCCTCTCGCCGCTAAGTCATCACATAAACAGATAAAACGCCTGGGTCAGCGCCGTGTAACCTTCAGAGTAACGTTGGTCTGGCCCACGGATAAACAACCTGTCGCTAAAGCACTCCCCGGCCTGCGGGGAGAATGCCAACAATACACGATGTGGTAGCCGGGCCTCAGTTTCTGCCACATCCGTACGTAAACGCAAATGCCAGCCCATACTTAATGCCTGCTGGGTAAAGGCGTTACCAATTTGTTCCGGCAGCACGACACAAAAAAAACCATCTTCTGTAATACTCCCCGCCGCCAGCGCCAGCAATGCTTCATGATCGAGCGCAGTCGTGTAACGTGCCTGTTCGCGCTGCGGCGTGGCGCATTCCACTCCCTGTTCATAATAAGGTGGATTGCTGATAATCAAATCAAAACGCACGGTCTGGCGTGGTATCCATTGCTGCGCATCTGCTGTATGAACGCTGACGCGATGCATCCACGGAGATTGCGCGATGTTCTCCTGCGCCTGCTGCGCGGCGTCAACATCAAGCTCCACGGCGTCAATGATGACATTTTCATCAGTACGCTGGGCCAGCATCAGCGCCAACAGGCCGCTCCCGGTACCAATATCCAGGATCCGTTTTACGCCCGCAACGGGGGCCCAGGCCCCTAATAAAATACCGTCCGTTCCGACTTTCATCGCACAACGATCATGCGCCACAAAAAACTGCTTAAATGTAAATCCATTACGTCTAAGTACGGATGTAGACTGGGGCATGGAGAACAACCTTCCTGGGGAAAAAAGACGATCACATAGGATAAAAACAATACCTGAGAAGCTATATCCATACAAACAGATGAAGATTGCAGCCGTAACGTCTATAATCAGCGCCCCACACAGAGGTAGAACATGACTGTAACGACTTTTTCCGAACTTGAACTCGATGAAAGCCTTCTGGATGCCCTCCAGGAAAAAGGTTTCACTCGCCCGACCGCCATTCAGGCTGCCGCCATTCCGCCTGCGCTCGATGGCCGTGATGTACTCGGTTCTGCGCCGACAGGCACCGGTAAAACGGCGGCATATTTGCTGCCAGCGTTGCAGCACCTGCTCGACTTCCCGCGCAAAAAATCTGGCCCACCGCGCATTTTAATTCTGACGCCAACGCGCGAACTGGCGATGCAGGTTGCCGACCACGCCCGTGAACTGGCGAAGAATACGCATCTGGATATCGCCACAATTACCGGCGGCGTGGCTTACATGAACCATATGGAAGTCTTTAGCGAAAACCAGGATATCGTGGTCGCCACCACCGGTCGCCTGCTGCAATACATCAAAGAAGAGAATTTCGACTGCCACGCGGTTGAAACGCTGATCCTCGATGAGGCAGACCGTATGCTGGACATGGGCTTTGCCCAGGACATCGAACATATCGCCGGAGAAACCCGCTGGCGTAAGCAGACGATGTTATTCTCTGCCACGCTGGAAGGCGACGCGATTAAAGATTTTGCCGAGCGCCTGCTGGAAGATCCGGTTGAGGTTTCGGCGGATCCATCGACCCGCGAACGCAAGAAGATCCATCAATTTTACTACCGTGCCGATGACATCGAGCACAAAACGGCTCTGCTGATCCATCTGTTAAAACAGCCGGAAGCGACCCGTTCGATTGTTTTTGTACGTAAGCGTGAGCGTGTGCACGAGCTGGCAGGCTGGCTGCGCCAGGCTGGCATTAATAACTGCTATCTCGAAGGCGAGATGGTACAGATCAAGCGTAACGAAGCGATCAAACGCCTGACCGATGGTCGTGTGAACGTACTGGTTGCGACCGATGTTGCCGCTCGCGGGATCGACATTCCTGATGTTAGCCACGTGTTTAACTACGACATGCCGCGCAGTGGTGATGCCTATCTACACCGCATTGGCCGTACCGGCCGCGCTGGCCGTAAAGGTACCGCGATTTCTCTGGTTGAAGCGCACGACCACCTGCTGCTTGGCAAAGCGAGCCGCTATATCGACGAACCGCTGAAAGCGCGCGTTATTGACGAACTGCGTCCGACAACTCGCGCGCCAAGTGAGAAATCTAACGGCAAGCCGTCCAAGAAAGTGCTGGCGAAGCGCGCCGAGCAAAAAGCCAAAGAAAAAGAGAAACCGCGCGTGAAGAAACGTCACCGCGACGCCAAAAATATCGGCAAGCGTCGTAAGCCGAGCGGAACGGCTCCCCAGCAGTCCGACAAAGAGTAAAACCGTATGCCGGGCCGTTTAGCCCGGCATTTTTTCATGCGTCGCAAAGCTCTCTTCAATACACTCAATAAACACCCGCATCGCCGGGCTAACGACTTTTCCAGCATGATAACCGCACAATGCCGTAATTAACTCCGGCTGTTCGCTGAACGGTAACTCAACCAATTCCCCAGAACGTAGCTCCTTCTCAACGGCAAAACGCGGCAAAAAACTGACGCCAAGATTTGCCGATACGCAGTGCTTGATGCTCTCAATACTCCACAACTCAATCGTATTTTCCAGCGTAATATGACGCTTACGCAGTAGCCCTTCGAAGCGTTGTCTGAAAATACATTGCGGTTCATTAATGATAAAGCTGCAGGGAATGTGCTGGTGATGCCGGGTGAAATCAACGTGCTGCAGCAGAGGCGACGCAACCAGCGCCAGTGACTGATCGCCCAGCGGTATCATCTCAAGTGCATCATCATTACCAACACGATAAAACACGCCCAGATCAACCTCATCACCGAGCAACGCATCGCGAATGACATAGCAGTTGAGCGACTGTAAGGACAACCGCACATGAGGCGCGCGTTGTTTAAATCGCTGTAGAACCTGCGGCATTTTATACGCCAGCAGCGTTTCGCCGGTCGCAACGCGTAGATCGCCGCTCGGCTGCGCATCCTGCTGCGCTGACTGACGAATCGATGCCATCACGCGGGTCAGGTCGTGTATATGCGGCATCAACCGTTTGCCCTCACTGGTAAGACACATTCTGCGGCCAATTTTTTCGAACAGCTGCACCGAAAGCTCTTGCTCAAGCTGTTGAATATGAAACGTCACGGTCGATTGCGTACAACAAAGCTTTTGTGACGCCCGCAGGAACGACCCCTCTTCCACCACCGTTTTTAACGTAATAAACCGACGTAAATCCATCCGCACCAACCCATCGAAAATATCGAACTCAGAATGCAAAAACATTCATTTTTTTAAATGTTTTGACTCGGGTACTGTCTACCAAAACAGAGGAGATAACAAGTGACCCCCATACTTTTAAGCGCATTCTGGACCTATACATTGATTACCGCGCTAACCCCCGGCCCAAATAACATCCTTGCGCTCAGTGCTGCGACGTCACACGGTTTTCGCCAGAGCACGCGCGTGCTTGCCGGGATGAGTCTGGGCTTTTTAATCGTCATGCTGATATGCGCCGGGATTTCGTTTTCGCTTGCGGCGATGGATCCTGCCATCATCCACTGGCTCAGTTGGGCAGGTGCGGCATATATCTTGTGGCTGGCATTGAAAATCGCCACCAGCCCGGCGGCAAACGATAATTTGCAGTCCGAACCGATCGGCTTCTGGGCGAGTTTTGGCTTGCAGTTTGTTAACGTCAAAATCATTTTGTACGGCATTACCGCGTTATCCACGTTCGTACTGCCCTATACGCAGGATGCACACTGGCTGATTGGGGTGAGTATTCTGCTGGCGCTGATCGGCACCTTTGGTAATGCATGTTGGGCGCTGGCAGGCCATCTTTTTCAGCGCCTCTTTCGCCGTTACGGCCGACAGTTGAATATCATTCTGGCGCTGCTGTTAGTGTATTGCGCAGTACGAATTTTTTACTAACGGATATAAAAAAGCGGAAGACGCGCTGGCATCTTCCGCTTTTGATTCTCTGCTAAACGGGGTTATTCCCCGCGAGCCTTACAGGCTCTCAGTAAAGGTACGAGCAATAACGTCGCGCTGCTGTTCTGGGGTCAGAGAGTTGAAACGTACCGCATAACCAGAAACACGGATGGTCAGCTGCGGATATTTTTCCGGATGCTTAACCGCATCTTCCAGCGTTTCGCGACGCAGAACGTTCACGTTCAGGTGCTGACCACCTTCCACGCGAACTTCCGGCTGTACGTCTACCGGCACTTCACGGTATTCGATTTCACCCAGTTTGCTGACGGCAACGACGTCATCCGCATTGAAACCTGCTTTCGCAACGATGCAGCGTGCTTCGCCTTTTTCGCTGTCCAGCAGCCAGAAAGAGTTCAGCAGGTCGTCGTTTGCAGCTTTAGTAATCTGGATACCTGTAATCATTTGATGCCTCCCCGGCAAAATTATTTGATCTCGGTTGGCCGTCATCCGGCCAATTGGTAAAACCATTGTTGCTTGAGTGTATATATACCCCTCACACACCCTTGAATCTTTGATTTAAATCAACAAAAACCACACATGAAAAGTGGTGATAGGTGGATTTTATTGTTTTACATCAACTTACGCCACGTACACAGCTAAACTTTTTACATAAATTTTCAACTATCTTTAAGGCCCATGCCGTTGAGAAACGTACAGAATTTTGCGACGTGGTAAGAAGCAGTTAAGCTAGAGGGATTGAAAATTCGCAGGAGAGCGAGATGGCCACCGAATTAACCTGGCACGATGTGCTGGCAGATGAGAAACAGCAGCCTTATTTTGTTAACACGCTACATACTGTCGCTGGCGAGCGTCAGTCGGGTATGACAATTTACCCGCCGCAAAAAGATGTGTTTAACGCTTTTCGCTTTACCGAACTTGGCGACGTGAAAGTCGTCATCCTGGGGCAGGATCCTTACCACGGTCCAGGCCAGGCACACGGTCTCGCGTTCTCTGTTCGTCCGGGTATTGCCACTCCCCCCTCGCTGCTGAACATGTACAAAGAGCTGGAAGCGACGATTCCTGGCTTCACGCGCCCAACGCACGGTTATCTGGAAAGCTGGGCACGTCAGGGGGTATTGTTACTGAATACCGTACTCACCGTCCGCGCCGGTCAGGCACATTCGCACGCCAGCCTGGGCTGGGAAACCTTCACCGATAAAGTCATCAGCTTGATTAATCAGCATCGCGAAGGCGTCGTTTTCCTGCTCTGGGGTTCACATGCACAAAAGAAAGGCGCGATTATTGATACCCAACGTCACCATGTGTTGAAAGCGCCGCACCCGTCACCGCTCTCCGCGCATCGTGGTTTCTTTGGCTGCAATCACTTTGTACTGGCTAATGAATGGCTGGAACAACGAGGTGAAAAACCGATTGACTGGACGCCGGTGTTACCTGCAGAAAGTGAGTAAAAAAAATGCCAGCGATTCGCTGGCATTTTTATTATCAGGCTTTGTTCTGACGCCACCACTCCGCGAGCAGTACGCCGGTTGCCACAGATACGTTGAGCGTTTCAACGTTACCCGTACCGTCAATCGCCACGCACAGGTCGTCGGCTGAGCATGCCGCTTCCGGCAGCGCTTCACGCTCACGCCCTAATACCAGCACCATTTTTTCCGGCAGCGTGGTAGTAAACAACGGTTTGCCTTTCACGCTTGAGGTCATCACTACCGTGTAACCTGCCTTACGGAAGTCGTCCAGCACATCGACAATGCTGTCACCGGTGATCGGCTGAACATGCTCTGCGCCACCTTCAGCGGTACGGATTGCCGCACCTGATTCCAGCAGCGCCGCATCCTGTACCACCACGCCTTTCACACCAAAGTGGGCGCAGCTACGCATCATTCCGCCCAGGTTGTGCGGGTTAGCGATGTCTTCCAGAGCCAGTACGCAATCCTGCGCCCCAGCCTGACCCACCCACTGCTTAACGGTGGTACCGTTACGTTTTTTGATCAGGAAACAAACACCGCCATGGTGCTCAGTACCGGAGGCTTTCGCCAGCTCAGCTTCATCAACCACATGGTAGGCTTTACGGTTTGCCGCCATCCAGCGTAATGCTTCTTTAAAGCGCGGGGTGACGCTCTGCACGAACCAGGCGCGAACAATAGCGTCCGGACGACTCTGGAACAGAGCCTGACAGGCATTTTCACCGTAAACGCGGGTTTCTTCCGCGCGCTGACGACGTAAGACTTCAGGATCGATAAAACTCTTGCCGCTAATGCCACCATGATCGGCTTTATCCTCAGCATCATCATTCGGTGCGCGGGACACGGTACGCCATGGTGAATCTTCACGTCTGCGATCGCGTTCTGCATCGCGGTCACGACCACGTTCACGGCCGCGTTCGCTGTTCGGACCCTTTCTGTCATCACGGGCAGGGCGACGACCGCCTTCGGCTCGGGAAGTACCGGGGCGTCCGCCGCCTTTACCAGTACGTGGATTTTGGGTGCGTTTATCCGAGTCATCGTCACTGCGGACGTACATCACTTTGACCTTGCCGTTTTTGTTCTTCAGTTCGTCGCTCATGTTTTTCTCCACCTGCTCTGCGCGAAGCGCGCAGATTACCCGATGTGCACGTCGTTAGCCATTATTTCATTTAAAAGCTAAGGACTATTGTACTCATTGAATAAAACGCATTGTTGTTTAGAACAGACTCCCCGATAATATGTAACATAATAGAAACATACTGGCGTCACTGCCATGAAGTCCACACTACTCATCCAGAGGTTAGTTATGAATACCGTTTGTACCAGCTGCCAGGCTATCAACCGCATTCCCGACGATCGTGTCCAGGAAGCGGCTAAATGCGGACGCTGTGGTCACGACCTGTTCGATGGGGAGGTGATCAATGCGACCGGTGAAACACTGGATAAACTGTTAAAAGACGATCTCCCGGTGGTGGTTGATTTTTGGGCCCCCTGGTGCGGACCATGCCGTAACTTTGCCCCAATTTTTGAAGATGTCGCGGAAGAGCGTAGCGGTAAAGTACGTTTTGTTAAAGTGAATACAGAAGCCGAGCGTGAACTCAGCGCCCGCTTCGGCATCCGCAGTATTCCGACCATCATGATCTTCAGAAAAGGTGAAATCGTCGATATGCTTAATGGCGCCGTACCTAAGGCTCCGTTTGATAGCTGGCTTAACGAATCATTATAATCTCTGCGGGGCGCATCTTGTGCCCCGTTTTCACCTCTGCGACAATAGCGTTTTTCAACGTGTTCCCCCATGACCGATAACGCAGTTCTTCAGTTACGCGCTGAGCGCCTCGCGCGCGCCACGCGTCCTTTCCTCGCCCGAGGTAACCGTATTCGTCGCTGCCAGCGCTGCCTGCTGCCGCTAAAGCTCTGCTTATGCGCAACGTTAGTACCATCTGAGGCCAAAAGCCGTTTTTGTCTGGTCATGTTTGATACCGAGCCGATGAAGCCCAGTAACACGGGACGTTTAATCGCCGATATTTTGCCCGATACCGCGGCTTTTCAGTGGTCACGCACCGAACCGCCGCAGACGCTGCTTGAGCTGGTGAAAAATCCTGATTACCAGCCGATGGTGGTATTCCCGGCTTCCTATGCGGGCGAAGAGCGCGAAGTGATTTTCACGCCGCCGACCGGCAAACCGCCGTTGTTTATTATGCTCGATGGCACCTGGCCGGAAGCGCGTAAAATGTTCCGCAAAAGCCCGTACCTCGACAACCTGCCGGTGATCTCCGTTGATTTATCGCGCCTTTCTGCTTATCACCTGCGTGGTATTCACGCCGAAGGGCAATACTGTACTGCCGAAGTCGCCATCTCTTTGCTGGATCTGGCTGGCGATAGGCAAGCTGCGGAAGGGTTAAGCGATCACTTCACTCGCTTTAAAACCCGTTACCTGGCAGGAAAAACTCAACATCAGGGAAGCGTCACAGCAGACTCGACAGAAAGCGTTTAAAATCATTCGGTCACTGGTGTCATTAAGGAAGCCGATATGAGTCAACGTGGTCTGGAAGCACTACTGCGACCGAAATCCATTGCGGTGATTGGGGCGTCGATGAAGCCTAACCGCGCGGGTTACCTGATGATGCGTAATCTGCTTGCCGGCGGTTTCAATGGGCCAGTTCTACCGGTGACGCCCGCCTGGAAAGCGGTATTGGGCGTACTGGCCTGGCCCAATATCAGCAGCTTGCCTTTTAGCCCCGACCTCGCCGTGTTGTGCACCAATGCCAGCCGTAACCTGGCATTGCTCGAAGCGCTTGGCGAGAAAGGCTGTAAAACCTGCATTATTCTTTCGGCTCCCGCGGCCCAGCATGCAGAACTGCTGGCCTGCGCCTCACGCTATAAAATACGCCTGCTGGGTCCCAACAGTCTGGGACTTCTCGCCCCCTGGCAGGGACTTAACGCCAGCTTTTCCCCCGTCCCGATTAAGCGCGGCAAGCTGGCTTTTATCTCTCAATCCGCCGCCGTATCCAATACCATACTCGACTGGGCGCAGCAGAGAGAAATGGGCTTTTCTTACTTTATCGCGTTGGGTGACAGCCTGGATATCGACGTTGATGAGCTGCTGGATTACCTGGCGCGCGACAGTAAAACCAGCGCAATATTGCTCTATCTCGAACATTTGAGCGATGCCCGGCGCTTTGTCTCTGCCGCCCGTAGCGCCGCGCGCAACAAACCCATTCTGGTGATTAAGAGTGGCCGCAGCCCGGCAGCGCAGCGTTTACTGCACACCAGTGCAGGGATGGACCCAGCCTGGGA
The DNA here is from genome assembly GCF_026719375.1 of Citrobacter sp. W9. Lineage (NCBI taxonomy): Bacteria > Pseudomonadati > Pseudomonadota > Gammaproteobacteria > Enterobacterales > Enterobacteriaceae > Citrobacter > Citrobacter sp. W9. The sequence goes on from NZ_JAPPTE010000010.1 coordinate 171,414, forward strand.
TGCGGCTATTCAGCGCGCCGGTTTATTACGCGTGCAAGATACTCACGAGCTGTTCTCGGCGGTCGAAACCCTGAGTCACATGCGCCCGCTGCGTGGTGACAGACTAATGATCATCAGTAACGGCGCCGCGCCTGCCGCACTGGCATTGGATGAGCTATGGTCGAAGAATGGCAAACTCGCCACGCTGAGTGAAGATACCTGCCAGAAATTACGCGATGCGCTACCAGCCCATGTTGATATCGGCAACCCGCTGGATCTTCGTGACGACGCCAGTAGCGAACACTATGTAAAAACGCTGGATATTTTGCTCGCCAGCCAGGACTTCGACGCGCTGATGGTGATTCATTCGCCCAGCGCCGCTGCCCCCGGGACCGAAAGCGCGCAAGCGTTGATCGAAGCAGTAAAGCAGCATCCTCGAGGGAAATTTATTTCCTTACTGACCAACTGGTGTGGGGAGTTTTCTTCCCAGGAAGCCCGTAGGCTATTTAGCGAAGCAGGGGTGCCCACCTACCGTACACCGGAAGGAACCATCACCGCATTTATGCATATGGTTGAGTATCGGCGTAACCAGAAGCAACTGCGAGAAACGCCTGCGCTACCGGACTACCTGACCACGAACACCGCCGAGGCGCATAATCTGTTACAGCAGGCGATTGCCGAAGGGGCCACATCGCTGGATACCCATGAAGTGCAGCCGATTTTACAAGCTTATGGCTTACACACGCTCCCGACCTGGATCGCCAGCGACAGCGCGGAAGCTGTGCATATCGCAGAGCAGATCGGCTATCCGGTGGCGCTCAAGCTGCGTTCCCCTGATATCCCGCATAAATCGGAAGTTCAGGGGGTAATGCTCTACCTGCGTACGGCAACAGAGGTACAGCAGGCCGCGAATGCGATTTTTGATCGGGTGAAAATGGCCTGGCCGCAGGCGCGCATCCACGGTTTATTAGTGCAAAGCATGGCGAATCGCGCTGGCGCTCAGGAGCTTCGCGTCGTCGTTGAACACGATCCGGTATTTGGCCCGCTGATTATGCTGGGTGAAGGTGGGGTTGAGTGGCGACCAGAAGAGCAAGCCGTGGTGGCATTGCCGCCATTGAACATGAATCTGGCGCGTTATCTGGTTATCCAGGGGATCAAAAATAAGAAGATCCGCGCTCGTAGCGCACTACGCCCACTGGATATCGCCGGACTAAGCCAGCTTCTGGTGCAGGTATCCAACCTGATCGTCGATTGTCCGGAAATTCAGCGTCTGGATATCCATCCGCTGCTGGCCTCCGCCGGTGAATTTACCGCGCTGGACGTCACGCTGGACATTGCCCCTTTCACGGGCGATAACGAAAGCAGATTGGCTGTACGCCCCTACCCTCATCAGCTTGAAGAGTGGGTTGAGTTGAAGAACGGCGAGCGCTGCCTGTTCCGCCCCATTTTGCCAGAGGATGAACCTCATCTGCAGCAGTTCATTTCTCAGGTAACCAAAGAAGATCTTTATTATCGCTATTTTAGTGAGATCAACGAATTTACCCATGAAGATTTAGCCAATATGACACAGATCGACTACGATCGTGAAATGGCCTTTGTCGCTGTGCGTTGTAGAGATAATCATGAAGAGATCCTCGGCGTGACGCGAGCTATCTCGGATCCTGATAACGTAGATGCCGAGTTTGCCGTCCTGGTGCGTTCTGATCTCAAAGGACTTGGACTGGGTCGCCGATTGATGGAAAAATTAATTGCCTATACCCGAGATCACGGACTTAGACGTTTGAATGGTATTACGATGCCAAACAATCGCGGTATGGTCGCCCTGGCCCGGAAACTCGGGTTCGTTGTTGACGTCCAACTCGAAGAGGGGATTGTTGGGCTAACGCTTAATCTGGCCCAATTTGAGGAATCGTGAGTAAGGTACTGGAAATGTTGACCACATTAATGGGTACTGGTGGTATCATTGCCCGCTTATGTCGTCTGCATAGCACAGAGGACCCTTCAATGAACAGAGAAGAAATGCACTGTGATGTTGTCAAAATTTAAGCGTAATAAACATCAACAACACCTTGCCCAACTACCCAAGATTTCTCAGTCAGTTGATGATGTAGATTTCTTTTATGCTCCCGCTAATTTCAGGGAGACTCTGCTGGAAAAAATCGCCAGCGCGACGCGACGGATCTGCATTATTGCGCTGTACCTGGAACAGGATGACGGTGGCAAAGGCATACTCGACGCGCTCTATGCGGCAAAACGGCAGCGTCCTGAACTGGATGTCCGGGTGCTTGTCGACTGGCACCGAGCCCAGCGCGGGCGCATTGGTGCTGCGGCATCTAATACCAATGCTGACTGGTATTGCCGCATGGCGCAAGAAAACCCCGGTATCGATATTCCTGTCTATGGTGTGCCGATTAACACGCGCGAAGCCCTTGGCGTTCTACATTTCAAAGGCTTTATCATCGATGACAGCGTCCTGTATAGCGGCGCCAGCCTGAACGATGTTTATCTGCATCAGCATGATAAATATCGCTACGACCGTTATCAGTTGATTCGCAACCCGCAAATGGCCGATATCATGTTCAATTGGGTGGCGCAAAACCTGATGAATGGTCGCGGCGTTAATCGTCTTGATGATATCAATCGCCCTAAAAGCCCGGAAATTAAAAACGATATCCGCTTGTACCGTCAGGAACTGCGCGATGCGTCATTCCATTTTCAGGGAGATGCGGATAATGAACAGCTTTCTGTTACGCCTCTGGTTGGACTCGGAAAATCCAGTCTGTTAAATAAGACTATTTTCCACCTCATGCCCTGCGCAGAGCACAAACTCACAATTTGTACCCCTTATTTCAATCTGCCCGCCATACTGGTGCGCAATATCATTCAGCTGCTGCGTGAAGGGAAAAAGGTCGAAATCATTGTCGGTGATAAAACCGCCAACGACTTTTACATCCCGGAAGATGAGCCTTTTAAAATCATCGGCGCGCTGCCCTATCTGTATGAAATTAACCTGCGCCGTTTCCTGAGCAGACTGCAATATTATGTGAATACCGACCAGTTAGTCGTGCGCTTATGGAAAGATGATGACAACACTTATCATCTGAAAGGTATGTGGGTTGATGATAAATGGATGCTGCTCACCGGCAACAACCTTAATCCTCGAGCCTGGCGTCTGGATCTGGAAAATGCCATCCTTATCCACGATCCTAAGCAAGAGCTGGCGCCCCAGCGCGATAAAGAGCTGGAGCTTATCCGCACGCATACCACCGTGGTTAAGCACTACCGCGACCTGCAAAGCATTGCTGACTATCCAGTCAAAGTGCGTAAGCTGATCCGTCGACTACGCCGTATTCGTATCGACAGATTAATTAGCCGTATTCTGTAACCAAAACCCCGTCACTGACGGGGTTTTTCATATGGAGGCAACGGTGCGCCTGTTTATTCTTACCAGTATCCTGGCTATTTCTGGCTGCAGCCACATGGCAAACGACCGCTGGAGCGGACAAGACAAAGCTCAACATTTTATTGCCTCCGCCATGCTTGCCGCAGCCGGTAACGAATATGCCCAGCATCAGGGTAACAACCGAGATCGCAGTGCGGCTATTGGTTTGATGTTCTCAATCAGCCTGGGCGCATCGAAAGAGCTGTGGGACAGCCGCCCCGCTGGGAGCGGCTGGAGCTGGAAGGACTTTGCCTGGGATGTTGCGGGTGCCTCAACCGGCTATGCAGTCTGGCAACTGGCGCATCATTAGAGGCGCAGCCCTTTCCCCTTCCCATGCAGCATCAGCGATACTAAAAATGCGACGACTGCCAGCGCGGTAACGTACCAGAAGAATGTGGTTTCCATACCGATGGATTTCAGGGATAAGGCAACATATTCGGCTGAACCACCAAACAGAGCATTCGCCACCGCATAAGATAACCCAACCCCCAGGGCGCGTACCTGCGCCGGAAACATCTCAGCTTTCAGAATGCCGCTGATGGACGTATAGAAACTCACGATCAACAAGGCGCACATTACCAGAGCAAACGCTATATACGGAGACGTCACGTTTTGCAATGCAGTCAAAATGGGAACGGTGAAAATCGCAGCTAATGCGCCAAAGCATAGCATGGAAGTACGTCGGCCAATTTTATCTGACAAAGCGCCAAACAATGGTTGCACCAGCATGAACACACACAGTGCCGCCGTCATAATCCCGCTGGCTACGTTGGCATGCATACCTGCGGTATTAACCAGGTACTTCTGCATATAGGTTGTGAAGGTGTAAAAACACAGCGAGCCAGCAGCAGTAAAGCCAAGCACCATGATGAAGGCTTTGCGATTACGCCACAGACCTTTCAGAGAGCCCGCTTCTTTCAGCGCGCGAACGTCCTGTTTCGAGGTTTCATCCAACTGGCGACGCAGCCATAGCGCGACAATAGCTAACACGGCTCCCAGCGCAAATGGAATACGCCACCCCCACTCTCTGAGCGCTGAATCTTCTAAGGTTTGCTGTAAAATGACCACAACCAGTAATGCCAATAGCTGCCCGCCAATTAACGTTACGTACTGGAATGAAGCATAAAAACCTTTCTTACCTTCAATGGCCACTTCACTCATGTAGGTAGCGCTGGTCCCGTATTCGCCCCCGACAGACAGTCCCTGAAATAGTCTGGCCAGTAGCAATAGCGCAGGAGCCCAGGTACCGATGGTTTCATACCCCGGAAGACAAGCGATCACCAGCGATCCCATACACATCATACAAACTGACAGCAGCATGGATTTTTTGCGCCCGTGCTTATCAGCGATGCGACCAAACAACCAGCCGCCAATTGGTCGCATCAGAAAGCCTGCGGCAAAAACGCCGGCAGTCTGTAAGAGTTGCGTAGTGGTGTTTCCTGATGGAAAAAAGATATGAGCAAAATAGAGAGAGCAGAAAGAATAGATATAGAAATCAAACCATTCGACCAGATTCCCTGATGATGCTCCGACAATCGCCCAAATACGACGGCGGGTATCGCCGTCTGTCAGCGTCCCGTTCTCAGTTACACTGCTATCAGCCATTAGAATTATACCCCTGCCAAGGATCGCGTGAATTTATCAATGCTAGTTGTGTCTTTTTTGGTAAACCAAATGTTATATAATTGTTATAATTAATTATGCGATATAAGTCACGGTTTTAATTAGCACAGAAAGGATTCAGATATGTTCGAGGGGATAGAGTTGGAGGTCGCATAAGGCGACAGGTTTCATTTCGTACAGACGCAAAAAAGCCCATCCGGCAGGACGGGCTTCTTCACTTTATTTGATGCCTGGCAGTTTATGGCGGGCGTCCTGCCCGCCACCCTCCGGGCCGTTGCTGCGCAACGTTCAAATCCGCTCCCGGCGGATTTGTCCTCCTCAGGAGAGCACTCACCGACAGACAACAGATAAAACAAAAGGCCCGGTCTTTCGACCGGGCCTTCCGCTTTTATTTGATGCCTGGCAGTTCCCTACTCTCGCATGGGGAGACCCCACACTACCATCGGCGCTACGGCGTTTCACTTCTGAGTTCGGCATGGGGTCAGGTGGGACCACCGCGCTACAGCCGCCAGGCAAA
>NZ_JAPPTE010000011.1:0-165313 GCF_026719375.1 Citrobacter sp. W9
TTCAGTCATTACAATGAATATCACCCACACAGTGCGCTGGGATATCGCTCACCGCGGGAATTTATACGCAGGAAATTATCGCAACCGTAAGAGAGAAAATGCGTCTGGATATATAGGGGCAAATCCAAAATCAGAGATGACTGGGTAATCACGGCGGGGTTTCTGGCCTAAAATAGTGTTTTAACATGACAGGGGCTTGGCCGTGGAATACTCAGTACTAAGTAACAACTGCAGAATGCCGATGGTTGGTTTTGGCGTTTTTAAGGTCACCGATAAGGAAGAGTGTAAGCAGTCGGTTTTAAGCGCTATTCGCACCGGTTACCGCCTCATCGATACCGCAGCCGTATACAGCAATGAAGATGCCGTGGGTGGGGCCGTTCGTGAAGCCATCGCCGAAGGTTTGTGTACCCGCGAGGAGTTATTTATCACTTCTAAGCTGTGGGTCCAGGATATGGCCAACTACGATATGGCTAAAGCCGGTATTGAGGCGTCGCTGAAAAAATCGGGCCTGGAATATTTTGATCTTTATTTATTGCATCAGGCCATGGGCGATTATTTCAGCGCCTGGCGCGCTCTGGAAGAGGCTTATGAAGCCGGTAAACTGAAGGCCATTGGCGTCTCCAACTTCTATGCGCATGTGTTAGCTAACTTCTGTGAAACCGTCAGAATTCAGCCGATGGTGAACCAGGTCGAATTGCATCCTTACTTTGCGCAACCTGTAGCCATTGAAACGATGAAGCGCTACAACGTTCAGCCTGAAGCCTGGGCGCCGTTAGGCGGTGGGAGGCATAAACCATATGAAGATGAAATGCTTCAAGGAATTGCGGATGTCCATCAAAAAACCGTTGCTCAGGTTGTTCTGCGCTGGAACGTGCAGCGCGGCGTGACGGTGATTCCTAAATCCACCCGGCAGGAGCGTATTGCAGAGAATTTTGCCATCTGGGATTTCTCACTCACGGATAGTGAAATGGCGCAAATCAGCGCGCTGGATCTAGGCTATGTGGGTGAGGCGGTGAAGCATTTTAATCCTGAATTCGTTCGCGGCTGCCTTGGCGTTAAAATCCACGACTGACCGTGTTGAAAACGTCGCGAGCTCGTAAAACGGACAACTTTTTTGCCTGCGTTAAAATGGCTGGTGTGATTTTCCGCCAGCCATTTTAGGTTTCCGGGGGCTGGTGTTCCCGGCAAATCAGCAACGAATCCTCTTCACTTAACACCTCTTTCGTCAGATTACAAAATCCCTGACCACCCGTTTTTTGGTGGAATCGACAGCTATGGCAAAGACCAAAGCCAGGCACATTGTTGGTCTGCTGGATCCCACGTAACAGTTCAAATAGTAGCTCTTTAAGTACCGTCGCGCGTTCACCCATCGCCGTTTCACCTGCCACTAAAAACGTCGGCGGGAGCAGGGCATCCAGTAACGTACCGGCTGATTCAGTTAACTGTAAATGTACGCTGCGTTTATCGCGGGCATCCTGCTTGCGAACAATCAGTCCTTTGCTTTCCAGGAGCTTCAGCGATTGCGATACGGTGCCTTTGGTGAGACCGAGGTAGTCCGTTACGCCAAGCGGCGTATTGGAATAACGGTTGCAACGGGCCAGATACATTAACGCGCTGAGTTGTACCGGCTGCAGATCCGCCAGTAATGGATGTTGGCGAAACCACATCCGTGTCAGGCTGGAAAGCCTGTCCAGGACATCGAAAAGTGACATATCGTGCATAACAACTTCCTCCTCGACATATAGTATCGATTAAAAACTATATTGACAAAGCATAAAAGTGGCGTAGCATAAATTATAGTATCGAGTCGATACTATAAGTTAAAAGGAGATCCATCATGACGAAAGCCCGTTTTTATCATGCCGGTTGCCCGGTTTGCGTTTCCGCAGAACAGGCGCTGCTTCAGCATCTGTCCTCTGATGTTGCAATCGATGTTATTCATCTGGGAGAACAACCTGGCCGGGTTGCGGAAGCCGAACTGGCTGGCGTGAAGTCCGTTCCGGCGCTGGTGATCGACGGCAATGTGCTGCATATCAATTTTGGCGCCCCCATTGAAGCGCTGAAATAACCCGGTGCGTTCGGGAAGTGGCGTCAGCAATTTCCCGAACATACGGAGCTGTAAGGAAGGGACGTTATGAATGCGACGGGAAAATACCATCCGATAGATTGCGATCTTCATGATTATCTGGAGGTCGCCTGCCTGTACCATTATTGGTTGCGTATTGAGCTAACCGATGGCACGTGTATGGATGCCAGAGCGTTGACCACCTGCACCACCAGAGATAAAGAAGAATTTCTGCTGGTGGAATGCCATAACAACCAACAAAAAATTCGTCTGGATCGTTTGTCTGCGATCGCTACGCTGACGGCCGGGGCGACGTTTAGCGTCGTGAGCTTTCGTTGAGTAACGTCGCAACAAATTCGCTGCTGCTATACGGTATAAATACGAATGTCATGCGCCTGGAAAGCCGTGGCATACTCTTTGCTGATATTTTCCTCCACGACAATCACATCAATATTGCTGCTTTCGGTGACGACATAACGGGCGACGGCCGGGATCTTTTCCGCCGTCAGTGCGACGATAGTTTCATTGCACTGTTTGATTACCGCCTTTTTGAACTCGCAATCCGCATAATCAAATCCGGTTAAGCCGGATTCTGGCGACATCGCGCAGCCGCCAATAAAACCCTGATCGAATAAGATGTTCTGCACTTGTGCGGTAGCGGTGGACCCCACACATCCTCCCGAGGATCTCTGCACCGCGCCGCCCAACATGATGACCTCAAACAGCGGTTTTTCCAGCAAAACGGCGGCAATCTCTGGTGAGTTGGTCACTACGGTTAATGCCAGTTCGGCCGGCAGGGCTTCAGCCATCGCTAAATTTGTGCTGCCCGTGTCGATAAAAATGCAGCTTCCGGATTTGACCAACCGGGCGCACCTCTGCGCGATACTGCTTTTTTTCGCCATATTAATGCTCTTGCGTACGGCGATGTCTTCGGATTCAGGAAGGGTAATGACCGCGCCACCATAAACCTTTTTACACACGCCATCTTTACTCAGCTCATGCAGGTCGCGGCGGATCGTATGTTCAGAAACGCCTAACCGACTGGCGAGCTCGGAACAAATAACTCTGCCGTTTTCCTGCAAGATCTGATAGATAAGCGCCTGGCGCTGTTCCGGGAAAGTAGCATAATCGAGCATAAATACTCCAGTTAAATAAAAATATCGAGCAGCATCACGCATGATCGTGCATTATGATTAACGATGTCAACATTCTTGAGAACATACTGTTCGGAATACAACGAGAAGAGGTTCGCGATGAAGATTGCGCATATGGCTTTATGGACACAGGATCTCGAGCAGCAAGCGCGTTTCTGGGTCACGTTCTTTGACGGCAAGATTAACGAAAAATACTGCAGTCAAACCAACCCTGGATTTGAATCTTATTTTGTTCGTATTGGTGATGAGATAGCGATTGAAATAATGACCAAACCGGGCCTGACAAGATGGCAGCCAGACAATAACACCTGCGGATGGGTGCACCTTGCACTCTCTGTCGGCTGCGCGGCAAAAGTTGATGCCATCGCGAAACGCGCTCAGGAACAGGGGATTTTAATTTCTGCTCCACGAACTACCGGCGATGGCTATTACGAAGCGGTAATACGAGATCCTGATGGTAATTTCATTGAGATTGTCGCCTAAAGGTGTACAAATTTCCCTGCTGATAAATGGCATCGGTGGCTGATTATTGATGAATATTGTTCATAGGTTCGTTCTTATTTAACCCTCTAATCATCGGTGCGTTGGGTCTCTATAATTTTACTGTTTCAGTACCCACCGGCAGTACGCTGGCGTTATTTTGGAGAATCAAACATGCAACATCAACTGGATGCCAGACAGCAGGCAATCATACCTATTGCCGCGTTCACCGCTACAGGTCAGAGTGAAAAACTGGATGCAGCATTAAATGCCGGGCTGGATGCGGGACTCACCGTCAATGAAGCGAAGGAAATTCTGCAACAGCTCTATGCTTACTGCGGTTTCCCCCGCAGCCTGAACGGACTTGCTTGTTTAATGTCCGTGGTTAAAAACCGTAGAGAAAGAGGAATTACCGACCCAGAGGGAAATCCGGCCACGCCGCCGACGGAGGGCTGGGACAGTTTCCTGGCGGGGAGTTGCACCCAGACCCAGCTCGTCGGACATCCGGTCAGTGGGCCGCTGTTCGATTTTGCGCCTGCTATTGATGTCTGGCTAAAGGCACATTTATTTGGCGATATTTTTCAGCGTGATGTCCTCAACTGGAAGATGCGGGAGCTGGCGACGATTTCTGCGTTAGCGGTATTAGGCGGTGTGGACAGTCAACTGAAGAGCCATTTTGCTATCTGTCTGAATATCGGCATTACCACTGACCAACTCATTGAATTTATTGCAATACTCGAACAGCATTGTGGTAGTGAGATAGCAACTAATGCCCGCGCGGTTGTTGATGAATGTCGCGGTTAAGGTAATACCTAATCCCTGAGGAAATCTTAATGGTCATGAACGTGAAGGGTTATGCCGCTCTGGCGGTGAAAGAAGATCTGGTTCCACACAGCTTTGTTCGTCGCGATCCGCGCGAAGATGACGTGGTGATTGATATCTTATACAGCGGTGTTTGTCACTCAGATATCCACAATGCCTATAATGACTGGGGCGGGGCTAAGTATCCGATGGTGCCGGGACACGAAATCATTGGCCGTGTGGTGCATGTCGGGAAGTCGGTGACCAAATTTGCCGTAGGCGATCTCGCCGGGGTTGGCTGCATGGTTGACTCATGCCAGCACTGTAGCGCCTGCGAACAGGGGCTAGAGCAATATTGCGAAGAGGGTAACACGCTCACGTATAACGATATCGATCGTCATGATGGCCTGCCTACCTTCGGGGGCTATTCCGACAAGATTGTCGTTACCGAAAAGTTTGTTGTGAAGGTTCCAGAAGGGATAGATTTACGCGGCGCCGCGCCGCTGCTTTGTGCCGGGATCACCACATGGTCGCCGCTGCGTCACTGGCAGGTTGGAGAGGGCAGTAAAGTCGCAGTTGTTGGGTTGGGCGGCCTCGGGCATATGGCCATCAAACTCGCTAACGCATTGGGGGCTGAAGTTACGCTGTTCACGCGTTCGCCAGATAAAGAAGCAGATGCCAGACGTCTGGGTGCCAGTCACGTTGTGCTTTCCACTGACTCTGAGCAGATGAAGGCAGCCGGTAATCAGTTTGATCTGATTATTGATACTGTTCCGTATGTCCACGACCTGAATCCCTATATCCCAACGTTGGCGCTAAGCGGTACGCTGGTGCTGGTTGGCTATCTGGGCGCATTGGATCCTTTCCTGAATACGGTTCCACTGATTCTCGGGCGGAAATCCGTCGCGGGTTCGGTTATCGGCGGGATTGCAGAAACGCAGGAAATGTTAGATTTTTGCGGCCAGCACGGTATTACAGCCGATGTCGAAGTGATCAATATTCAGGATATTAATAGCGCCTGGCAGCGGATGTTGAAAAGCGATGTGAAATACCGCTTTGTGATTGATATTGCCTCGCTGAAATAACGCTAAAAAAGACGCGGATTTCCGCGTCTTTACGTATGCTAGTGTGTCGATGGCGATACTTCAGGATTATCCATATACAGCGTCTGGCTGGGGAAGGCGAAGTCGGCGCCGTTTGTCTGGACTATCGAAATAATTTTCAAATAAACGTCCTGTTGTACCGCAAGCCATTCCTGCCATACGGTAGTTTTCGTGAAGCAGTACACCATGATATTTAACGATGAATCAGCAAATTCATTGAAATAGACCAGTAGAGTTTGTTTCTGGTCTATCCCCGGATGATTTTGCAGCATTTGTCTGACCGCCTCGACAACTGCCCCAATTTTATCGGCATCTTCATATCGCAATCCGATCACCGTTTTGATTCTTCTATTGGTCATACGCCCTGGATTTTCTACGCTGATTGAGGAGAAAATCGAGTTTGGGACGTACAAGGGGCGATGATCGAAGGTGTTTATTTTGGTCATTCGCCAGCCAATTTCTGTCACTGTGCCTTCAATATTACGGTCCGGGGAACGGATCCAGTCACCGATGCTAAACGGTCTGTCGAAATAGAGCATAATGCCGGAGAAAAAATTGCTCAGAATGTCTTTACCTGCCATACCTACAGCGATACCACCGATGCCGCCAAAGGTTAGCAGACCCGATAAGCTCATGCCGAAATGTTCGCCATACAGCAAAATGATGGCGACCACGATGGTAATCTTAATGATCCGCGACAGGATCCTCGCGCTGGTAATATCTCTGCCTTTATTAATCTGCGTCTTTTCAAACTGATTAATCACCAGAAAAAGTTTGATTGTCAGAATCAGCGCAATTAACGAGGTGCAGATGAAATCGACTACGCTGGGAGAGATAAATTTCAGGTTGTAACTCTCGATCACGTTATTGGCAATACTGCCGAACGTTCCAATGATAATGGCATAGACGAAAAATTGTGCCGCATGAAATATGAACCCTTTGCAACGTCTTTCACCACGGTGAAACCAAACGCTCATCAGCACCAGTGCGGTAAAGCAACTGAGAATTACCGTCAAATTAAACGCATTATTCATAAACAGTTCAGCGATCATGATCCTTCCTGGCAGCTCCGTGGTTGCTAAATATCATCTGACATCCCGCTCATCGGATATTTTACGCAGTTTTGGCGCTCAGATCATTAATCAAAGGGCGAGAGAAATAATGCAATCAGCGCTATTTTCAGCGCAATCACGCAGGCGTCACTGATGAAGGGGCGTTATGTAGCAGACAGTAAGCTGATGTCATGGTATTGTTAGCGCAAAGTAACAAGATTTTCATCTGCAAAAGGACAGTACTATGATCATGGCTAAGCTGAAGACAGCGAAGGGACGAAAGTTTTTGTTGTGCCTGCTTGGAGTGTTTATTATCGCAGCGTCGGTAGTCACGCGAGCGACGATCGGCGGCGTTATTGAACAGTATGACATTCCGCTATCCGACTGGACCGCCTCAATGTATGCCATTCAATCTGCAATGATTTGCGTCTACAGCATGGTGTTTACCATTCTACTTGCCATTCCGCTGGGCATCTATTTTCTTGGTGGCGACGAGAAACACTAAATGTTTATCATGCCGGATGAATATCCATCCGGCATTGTATGGTGTGGTTAGTCGTCTTCGTCGTCATCCAGTTCAACTGGCGTCTGATACTGATCCGGCTTGATAACCAGCAGGTCACAGCGTAGATGATCGATAACCTGCTCAGCAGTATTACCGAGGAATGCAGCAGAGATACCGGTACGTCCGACGGTACCCAGGACCACGATGCCCGCCTGTAAGTGTTCGGCTAAATCAGGAATAACCTCTTCAGGCAATCCTTTTTCAACGTGCGTTACTTTCTCATCGATACTGAATTTCTGGCGTAATGCCTTCATTGCCAGCAGATGCTGTCCACGGATTGCATCGTTATATACGCTGGGATCAAATTCAGGGAGCTCAATCGCAATGTTTATGGGGGTAACAGGGTAGGCGCCAACCAGATGCACTTCGGTATGGTTAACCTGTTCCGCCAGTTGCAGCGTTTCTTTGACCAGTTTTTCATTAAGCGCGTTGTGATAGGCCTCTTCACTGGCGAGGTTCACCGCAACCAGCGCTTTACCGCCTTCAGGCCACGGCTGGTCTTTAACCATCCACACCGGGCTTGGACATTTACGCAATAAATGCCAGTCGGTCGGAGTGAAAATCACGGCTTCCAGACGGTCGTGTTGGTGCGCCATTTTTAGCACCAGGTCATGCCTGGCGCTAATGACTTCCTGGATGATGGCTTCAAAGGGACGGTTGTGCCAGACCACTTTGATCTCAATAGGGATCCCTGCTTCGATGTAGTATTTCGCTTGTTCACGAATCCACGCTGTTCGCTGGCTGATGACACCCTGACGCATTGCTGTACGCTCATCGGGCGACAGCAGGGTAGTCATCTCATAGGAAAAGTCATAGATCGGCAAAAAGGCTTTAATTTTGCCACCAATCCGTTGATGCAAATAAACAGCTCGCCGTAATGCTGGTTGATCGTCCTGGTTAGGGTCGATGACGACCAGCATATTTTTATACATAGCCATACAGGGTCTCCTTACAACTGTCATCGCAGTTTGTAATTAAAAGAGTAACCCAATAATGTGGATTGAAACAGGGGAGAACCTCCTGCCAGATCAATAAATCGGGAAAATTTAGTGATTTGACAGAAGGATAACAGAGATACTTGCAGAACGATTACGCAACGTTACGCGTGTGGCCAGCAAGAACTGCCAGCGCATCGCTATTCTCAATAGTGATGTATTTGCCTTTTACCGCCAGCATACCGCTTTTCTGGAAACGCCCCAGCAGGCGGCTAATAGTTTCAACCGTCAGACCGAGGTAGTTACCGATGTCGCCACGAGTCATGGTCAGACGGAATTCACGAGGCGAGAATCCACGCTGGGCGAAGCGGCGGGACAAATTGTAAATAAAGGCCGCCAGGCGCTCTTCAGCGTTTTTCTTCGACAACAGCAGGATCATGTCCTGGTCGCCTTTGATTTCGCCACTCATCAGACGCATCATCTGTTGACGCAGATTCGGCATTTTGCCGGACAGGTCATCCAGAGTTTCGAAAGGAATCTCACATACCATTGAGGTTTCCAGAGCCTGGGCAAAGCTCGGGTGATGACCGCTGCCAATCGCGTCAAAACCTACCAGGTCACCTGCCAGATGGAAACCGGTGATTTGCTCATCGCCTTGCTCGGTAATGGTATAGCTTTTAATCGTTCCGGAGCGGATAGCATAGAGTGATTTAAGTTCATCACCTGCTTTAAAGAGCGTCTGCCCCTTTTGGATAGGCTTTTTGCGCTCGATGATGTTATCGAGCTGGTCAAGCTCATGCTCGTTAAGTGTGAACGGGATGCAAAGCTGGCTGATGCTGCAATCCTGGCAATGGATAGCACAACCGCCAGACTGAATGCGCCGTATAATTCGCTTTTCCGGGATCATAGGTCTGCTCAAGCCGTAATTGATATTTGTCAATTTTAACATCTTTTTGGTGAGCACGTAAGCCTGAGCTACTCCCAATAGAGAATAATTCAGGCATAACTGGGTTGAATGTTTGTATCTACCTGATTAACCGTACTTTATTTAAGGCTGTATTATGTGGAAGTGTGATGAATAAGGCATTAATTGCCTGGATTCTAGAGTAGTAAATAGCCTTCATGACGCAATAGCCACTCTTTTCGCTGCACACCGCCGGCATATCCAGTCATAGTACCGTTACGCCCAATGACGCGATGACAAGGCACTACAATACTTACCGGGTTTGACCCATTCGCCGCTCCGACGGCTCTGGCAGCGCCAGGGCGTCCCAGTTGTTCGGCCAGTTGACCATAATGCATGACTTGTCCACAGGGAATGGTACGTAACGCTTGCCAGACTTCACGCTGGAAGGGGGTACCCGCGGTGGCGGTTTCCAGCGTGTCAATAATACTAAGGTTTCCGGCAAAATATTCAGCCAGCTTATCACTCAATCCACCGGGGTTTTTGGCAGCGATACGCTGATAACCTTCAGTGCGGTAATGAATGTCCAGCAACTGCACCATACGATCGCTGTGTTGATCCCATTCGACCGCGCGCAGACGAAATTGCTCATCGCAAATGATCCACAGCGGGCCCAGCGGCGTGGCGATGGTGTCTTCCAGTAAGTTCAGCATCCGTTTCTCTCATTGCAACATTACAGGCAAGATGACACATTATCACGCCAGTTATCGTCGCAGCTATACCTCTAAAATGGATATCCGTTTGTTGGAAGTAGATCGCTTCCACTGCGTGAACCTGGTGAATTATTGGAAATAATCGTAAACCGTTGTCGGTATAATAGTGCACGGTTATGATAAGACCCGTCGCAATACGCTGGAGGATGAAACATGAACCTTGATGACGCATCGTTGTTTCTTGACGCGATGGGGGATGTTCAACCGCTGAAAAACCGCACCGAGGTGCACTGGCAGCCTACACGCAATCTCCGCGCTCCGGCTCGTATTGATACGCTGCAATTGGATAATTTTCTCTCAACGGGTTTTCTCGATATTGTCCCGTTGAGCGTACCATTGGAGTTTCGCCGCGAAGGTTTGCAGCACGGTGTGACTGACAAACTACGAACCGGTAAATATCCGCAGCAGGCGAGTCTCAATCTCGTCCGTCAGCCCGTTGAAACCTGTCGTCAGATGCTCTTCAGTTTTATTCTGCAGGCGCAGCAAGAAGGATTGCGTAACGTGTTGGTGATACACGGCAAGGGGCGCGACGATAATTCTCATGCCAACATTGTTCGCAGCTATGTAGCGCGTTGGCTGACGGAATTTGAAGATGTACAAGCCTACTGCGCCGCACTGCCGCATCACGGCGGCAGCGGAGCATGCTATGTGGCATTACGTAAAACCGCGCAGGCAAAACAGGAGAACTGGGAGCGTCACGCTAAGCGCAGTCGCTGACCGACATAAACATCAGGCGGCCAGCACCCGGTTCCGCCCTTCGTTTTTGGCTTTGTACAGCGCGTCGTCAACGCGTTTGAATAGCTCATCAATGCTTTCATTCGTTTCGTGCCGCGCAACGCCAATGCTGACGGTAAAGCGGGGAAGGCCAGGAAGCGTCACCTTGGCCACCGCCGCGCGTATTACTTCTGCGAGATTAAGGGCAACCTCCAGTGAGGTTCGCGGCAGAAGGAGTACAAACTCTTCACCTCCCCAGCGAAAAATCAGGTCGTCCTTTCTCGCGCAGGACTCCAGCGTTCGCGCCAGAGCGCAAAGCACATCGTCACCTCTTAAATGACCGAAGAGATCGTTAATGCTTTTAAAGCGATCGGTGTCGATTAATAGCAGGCTGTAGTCCTGCGTCAATGACATTGCGTGCGTCTGTTGTGGTTCGGTTACCTGATAAAAATGTCGGCGGTTCAGTAATCCGGTCAGGGCGTCACGCAGGGCCGCTTGTTCGAGTTCCTGCTCCAGCCTTTTTTGTTCAGTAATGTCATGAATAATGCACAGCATGAGCTTATTGCTGTAGATTTCGATCGGTCCGGCATAAGTTTGTACGTGACGTAAGGAGCCATCTGCAAGCTTATGGACAAAATGCAATGGCTTATGACCTCCGGGCAGATGGGCGATTTCATGCATCACCGGTAGGATATGACGGCCCAACATGTTGATTTCCCATGTATGTTTCTGGCACATCACATCATGGCTGTAACCATAAAAATTCAGTGCGCTGAGATTCGCATCGACGATCAAACCATCGCGGGACGGATCGATAAGTAACATCGGCGCCGCATTGGTCTGGAAGAAGCGCGCGTAAAATCCCTGCTTGTTTCGCTGATAGTTCGCAGAACGACTGGCTTTCAATCCCTGCGCGGTCGGTGTTTCAATGCCTTCGAAAATAATGATGTCCCCCATATCCGGGAGCGACTTAATGGACAGGCGGCTGGCCATCGCGATTTCTTCACCGTTGCGATAAACCGTGAGAATTTCCACAATAGGGTGATGATTTTTCAAGTCACTGAGATACATGGTTAAATCATTTTGGGCATATGTCGAGAATATGCCTTTTCGCAGTGTAGCAAAACAGGAATCCTGCATTAGCTCCCGTGCAACGGTATTAGCGAACACAAGTTCTTCGGTATGTGGTGAAACAATCCACACCGGAAGAGTTAATAAGTCCAGTGAGTGCAGCGCGTTTATACTCATCGATAATCCCGTTATCTTATCTGCTGTGTTGCCCATTTAATGGCGAATGTTTTTATATTACCGTCTCATGATGTTATTGATTGTCGGTGAGACAAGGGGGTACAACTGGCTTTAGTCTGATGTTGTTATCAATTCATGCTACAGGCTATGCCAATAATAGTAGACACTATTTTGGTATTTTTACTGTTATCGCTAAAATCTTTGGCAAATAGACTTCCAATTTTTAATGTCAGTGCCGGACGTGATTTAATCATCAGTATATTTGAATGAATGGCGCTGGAATCATCAACAAAAATGGTGATCCCCATACACACTGTCGCGCCACCAGATACCCGCCAGAAGGTAGATCAACGTCGGCCAGAGATCGCCACCTTGCTGTACTCATGCTTTTACAATGTGTATTAGTTAGAACATGAAAATATTGATATTAATGCGGTAATGCTTATATAAGTATTCATGCTAATTATAATTCTGTACATTTTGTATTCTCTGCGTGCTCGCCATCACAATAATCTGATAACAAGCCTGGCAATCATTTTTGGTAGAACAAACCACCAGATTAAGGCAAATAATCAGCATCATTATGTGATTTAAGTGAAAGGGCTGCTGACTCTTATTGAATATTCGCCTTTCGTATCAGGGTAATGGCAATTTGCATGGCAGGTGCTATAAAAAATAATATTCACCTCATTTTCTTGGTAAACAGGGCTAAAATGTTAAATAATATTAGCGTCAGGACTTTTATTGTTTTATTTCTGGTAATAACAGCAGTGGCTCTTAATGTGGTGGAGATAATACTTGCAGCTGGTATTGATGTTATTATTGGCAGCAATTCGGTAAGTATTATTTCTCTATTATGTCTGTGGTGGTATATGACCAAATATCTGGTGATGCCGATTAATACGGTTAAAAGAAGTATTGAAGAGGTTACGTCCGGAAATCTGGCGATCAGCATTCCAGAATTTGGTAATAACTGCGCGGGTAGACTTATACCAGGCATCAATAGCTTATCAAGTAATATTTCAACACTTGTGAATGAGATCAGGATATCCTCACAAATGGCGATGGCGCTCTCAGAACAGCTTGCAGAACGCAGCGCTGAGCTTTCAGTGAAAACAGAACAGCAATCCGGAGCATTAATGCAGACGGCTGCCAACATGGATGAGATCGCGGTGAATACGCGAAATAATGCTGATAACACGCAAATAGCCAGCGCCCAGGCGACAATTGCTACGCAGTGCGCCCGACAGGGAGGCGAATTAATGGTGCAGGTGGCGGCAAATATGCGTTCAATCACCGAATGCGCGGAGCAGATGACCGAAATTATTACGCTGATAGATGGTATCGCATTCCAGACAAATATTCTGGCATTGAATGCAGCAGTGGAAGCGGCGAGGGCCGGGGAGCATGGAAAAGGGTTTTCCGTTGTGGCTGGTGAAGTAAGGAAGCTGGCGCACCGCAGCGCAGATGCAGCTAAAAATATTAAACAGCTGATTGCCCAAACCCATCAAAATGTTCAGCAAGGCGCGGCTATCGTACGCGAAGCAGAAAAAAATATGCAGGATATCGTCGGGGGCGCCGGACAATTAAACCAGTTGATGGGCGAGATATTAACGACTACCCAGGAGCAGGAGAAAGGGATTATCAGGATCACTCATGCTCTGGCCGAACTGGAGAACGTAACCCAAAGTAATGCCGCCATGGTGGATGAGCTTTCTGATTCCTCGGGCATCCTGAAAAACCAGGTGATTGATCTCCAGTCCCGAACCCATCAATTTCGCTTAAGTAAAAATCTTGAGCCTGCAATACGCCAGCGAGCATAACAGGATCTCTCTCACCACAAGCGTCGCATTCGTCGGCGCTTTTTCTGTTATCAGATACTTTTATGAATCATTTCAGCGCAATGGGACAATGAGATATTGCTTAACCCATTCTGACGGCTAGACTATCGAAAAAAGCTGAATGTTTGTGGAGGCGCTGTGGAAGCCATTAAGGGAACGGATGTTAATGTGCCGGATGCCGTGTTTGCCTGGCTGCTGGATGGCCGTGGTGGGGTGAAAACGCTGGAAAATAACGATGTTATCGACGCTCAGCATCCCTGCTGGCTGCATCTTAATTATACCCATTCTGAAAGTGCGCAATGGCTGGCGACCACGCCTCTGCTTCCTAATAATGTGCGTGATGCGCTGGCAGGTGAAAGTACGCGCCCACGCGTAAGCAGAGTCGGGGAAGGTACGTTGATCACGCTGCGTTGTATTAATGGCAGCACCGACGAGCGACCTGACCAACTGGTCGCTATGCGCTTGTATATGGATGAACGCCTGATTGTCTCAACGCGCCAGCGCAAAGTACTGGCACTGGATGATGTGGTCAGCGATCTCCAGGAAGGTACAGGGCCGGCTGACTGCGGTAGCTGGCTGGTGGATGTCTGCGATGCATTAACCGATCATGCCAGCGAGTTTATCGAGCAACTGCACGACAAGATTATAGACCTGGAAGATAATCTGCTCGATCAGCAAATCCCCCCGCGCGGGTTCCTGGCATTACTGCGCAAGCAACTGATTGTGATGCGCCGCTATATGGCGCCTCAGCGCGATGTCTATGCGCGCCTGGCGAGTGAGCGTTTAGCCTGGATGACCGACGATCATCGGCGACGGATGCAGGATATCGCCGACAGGTTGGGAAGAGGGCTGGATGAGATAGACGCCTGTATCGCCCGGACCGGTATCATGGCGGACGAAATTGCGCAGGTTATGCAGGAGTCTCTGGCGCGCCGAACCTATACAATGTCCTTGATGGCGATGGTTTTCCTACCCAGTACATTTTTAACCGGACTGTTTGGCGTGAACCTCGGTGGTATCCCCGGCGGCGGCTGGCAGTTTGGTTTCTCATTTTTCTGTATTCTGTTAGTGGTCCTGATTGGTGGTGTTACTTTATGGTTGCATCGTAGTAAATGGTTGTAACAACAACATTTTTTAGTGGCTTTTGCGCATGAAAACGGCCAGGTTTTTGAGCGAAGTCAATAAACCATCTACCTATTCGGGGCAATATCTCACTCGCAGGTGAATGCAACGTCAAGCGATGGGCGTTGCGCTCCATATTGTCTTACTTCCTTTTTTGAATTACTGCATAGCACAATTGATTCGTACGACGCCGACTTAGATTAGTCGGCTTTTTTTTGCCTGCAGGAAATCAGCGTCTACCCTAAAAGAGTCAACCTGATGACTGGAGGGCTATATGACCTGTCTGATTGCAATGCTACAGTGGCAAGTACCAAACGCTGATTCGCTACCCACCGACCCGGTTCCTGTTCCCGATCCGCTACCTCGTCCGCAGCCGATGCCGGATCCGCCACCGGATGAGGAGCCGATTAAATTGTCGCATCGCGGGCGCAGATCTGCGAGGATACGCGCCTGCTGAATGTGAGTTTTTACCGCGAGATTAAATTGTGACCGCTTTTTCAACCCTGAATGTTTTACCTGCCGCCCAACTCGAGAACCTCAACGAGCTGGGCTACCTTGAAATGACGCCTGTTCAGGCTGCTGCGTTACCGGCAATCCTGGCGGGGAGGGATGTTCGCGTGCAGGCTAAAACCGGCAGTGGCAAAACGGCTGCTTTTGGTCTGGGGTTGTTGCAGCATATTGATGCCGCGCTGTTTCAGACGCAGTCTCTGGTGCTGTGCCCAACGCGTGAGCTTGCCGACCAGGTGGCAGGGGAACTGCGTCGTTTAGCGCGCTTTCTGCCAAATACTAAGATCTTAACCCTGTGCGGCGGCCAGCCCTTTGGCGCACAGCGTGACTCCCTGCAACATGCGCCACATATTATTGTCGCCACGCCGGGGCGTTTACTTGACCACCTGCAAAAAGGCACCGTTTCTCTGGATGCCCTGAATACGCTGGTGATGGATGAAGCCGACCGTATGCTGGATATGGGTTTTAGCGACGCGATTGATGAGGTGATCCGCTTTGCGCCTGCATCACGTCAGACCTTGCTTTTTTCTGCGACCTGGCCGGAGGCGATTGCCGCCATCAGCGGCCGGGTACAGAAAGATCCGCTAACGATCGAAATTGATACGGTTGATGCGCTGCCAGCTATTGAACAGCAGTTTTTTGAAACGTCCAGCCACGGCAAAATTCCGTTGCTGCAAAAATTGCTCAGCCAGCACCAGCCTGCATCCTGTGTGGTTTTTTGTAATACCAAAAAAGATTGTCAGGCCGTATGCGATGCACTGAATGCGGCGGGGCAAAGCGCACTCTCATTGCATGGCGATCTTGAACAGCGCGATCGCGATCAGACGCTGGTACGTTTTGCCAACGGTAGCGCACGTGTACTGGTCGCTACCGATGTGGCCGCGCGTGGCCTGGATATCAAGTCGCTGGAACTGGTGGTTAATTTCGAACTGGCGTGGGATCCGGAAGTTCATGTCCATCGTATTGGCCGTACCGCTCGCGCTGGCAACAGCGGTCTGGCGATTAGCTTCTGCGCCCCGGAAGAAGCGCAACGTGCCAATATCCTGGCTGAAATGCTGCAGCTAAAACTGAACTGGTTGCCTGCGCCGGGCAATGGTTCAATTCTGCCGCTGGACGCTGAGATGGCCACGTTATGCATTGATGGCGGTAAAAAGGCTAAAATGCGTCCCGGCGATGTTCTGGGCGCTCTGACCGGTGATATTGGTCTGGCTGGCGCTGATATCGGCAAAATCGCCGTCCATCCGGCGCATGTTTACGTCGCTGTTCGCCAGACTGTGGCGCATAAGGCATGGAAACAATTGCAAAACGGTAAGATTAAAGGCAAGACCTGCCGCGTTCGTTTATTGAAATAAATGCGCGTCGGAGCGCCTGATGGCGCTCCGTTTATCCGGCATGATAAGTTACTTCACTTCCACCACGTTCAGGCGCAGCGCATCCAGTTGGGTATCATCCTCTTCTGGCTGCCAGCCCGCGGGTTGCAGCGGGATCTCTTCGCGGTCAAACGCTAAATCACCACCGTCCACCACCTCTGAACCGTGTTTAATGCCTTTAAAATCGAACAGATTGATATCACTCAAATGAGAAGGCACAACGTTCTGCATTGCGCTGAACATGGTTTCAATGCGGCCCGGATAGCGTTTGTCCCAGTCGCGCAGCATATCAGCGATGACCTGACGTTGCAGATTAGGCTGGGAGCCGCACAGGTTACACGGAATAATCGGGAAACCTTTCGCTTCGGAGAAACGTTCAATATCTTTCTCACGGCAGTAGGCCAGTGGACGGATCACGATGTGCTTACCGTCATCGCTCATCAGCTTCGGCGGCATACCTTTCATTTTCCCGCCGTAGAACATGTTTAAAAACAGCGTTTGCAGGATGTCATCACGATGGTGGCCGAGCGCAATCTTGGTGGCGCCTAACTCGGTTGCCGTGCGGTACAGAATGCCGCGACGCAGGCGAGAGCAGAGCGAGCAGGTCGTTTTGCCTTCAGGAATTTTATCTTTGACGATCCCGTAGGTGTTTTCTTCGACGATTTTATACTCAACACCCAACTGTTGCAGATACTCCGGCAGAATATGCTCGGGGAAGCCGGGTTGTTTCTGATCGAGGTTAACCGCAACTAAGGAAAAACTGATCGGGGCGCTTTGCTGCAAATTACGCAGGATCTCCAGCATGGTGTAGCTGTCTTTCCCTCCGGAAAGGCACACCATAATGCGATCGCCGTCTTCGATCATATTGAAGTCGGCAATCGCTTCGCCCACGTTGCGACGCAGACGTTTTTGCAATTTGTTCAGGTTGTATTGTTCTTTCTTGCTAATATCTTGATTTTGCGACATTTAATAGAGGCTCAATTCATAGTGTGGCATCAGAAGAGTATGCATCACGCCGGATAGTCCGGCAAAAGAAGTCTGATATAAAAACCGTGGCGTGTATGGTACGGATAAGCGGGAAAAATGTCAGCACATTTAGGACAGGAATCGGGGTATGAAGGGGAAAACAAAAAGCCCGCCACGATGTGCGGGCCAGACAGCTTAGCGGACAACCAGAACTGAACACTCAGCATGACGCACCACGGCCGCGGCGTTAGAACCCAGCAGGTAAGTGGTGATGTCAGGTCGGTGAGAAGCGATAATGACCATATCAGCCGGTAATTTTTTAGCCATCTCCAGAATTTTATCTTTCGGCGCACCTTCCGCGACATGAACGTGCACTCTGTCCGTTGGGATATTGAACTTCTTGATAATCTCTTCCAGTTGAGATTTCGCTTCGGCTTTCAGATCGTCCATGGCCGGTAACTCTGCCGAGTAGGCCAGTCCCAGGGAAGCGTAATAGGGCAGTGACGGAATAACGGTCAAAAAATGGACCTGCGCATCGTCAATTTTTGCTTCTGCTTCAACATGGGCAATAACGCGTTGAGTTAATTCTGAGTCTGAAATATCGATGGGTACAAGAATCGTTCTGTTCATAAAACCTCCTGTTTAAGTATCCATCTAAAGCTTACCGCGTAATGGCACTTTATGTACAATGACAAAGATCACATTTTGGCATCACTTTATTTTGATTTCAGGGAATTTTCCTTTTATTACCCCATCATAAAATCGACCTTTAGAGACTACGCTCAGGAAATCACGAAAAATACGGGCAGGCACATGCTGGTATTGCAGCGTAGACAATTGATGAAAGCGAATTTCAAGCGTGCAGGAGGATTCGTCATAACCGACGGATGCAATACGGGATGATTTTACAGGGTGATGATTCATTGCAGGTATCCTCTACTACAGGTCTTTATGCAATATATCATCTATCAGGGATGTGTTTTGAAGCAACAGATATAATGTTTTGATCTGGATAAAACAGAATTGCGATAACAGAAAGAAAACCCGCCGTTGCCGGCGGGCTGACAAAATTAGAACTGGTAAACCATACCCAGAGCTACAACGTCATCGGTAGAGATGTCAGCGTGATCTTTGTTGTAGAAGCTATCGTCTTCATCCAGCAGGTTGATTTTGTAGTCAACGTAGGTGGAGAAGTTTTTGTTGAAGAAGTAAGTTGCACCTACAGAAGCATATTTAACCAGATCTTTATCATCGTTACCATTTACAGTCGCCAGATCCTTACCTTTAGACATCAGGAAAGACACTTCCGGACGCAGGCCAAAGTCGAACTGGTACTGTGCAGTGACTTCGAAGTTCTGAGTCTTATTGGCGATACCATCTTTACCGTATGGGGTCATATTACGGGTTTCGGAATACATGGTTGCCAGGTAGATGTTGTTAGCATCGTATTTCAGACCAGCAGTCCAAGCATCAGCTTTGTCGCCACCAGCATTATAGGAATTAATCTGCTCGTTAGTACGGTCAGAAGAGGTATAGGCTGCACCGAAGCTTACGCCCATTCCCAGATCATAGGTTGAGGAGATACCGAAACCGTCCCCATTGTCATAGCGCTTATCGCCATCTTTGCGGTTATTAGTACCTACATCGTCATTCAGGCTTTGGTTTTCGTTTTTACCCTGATATTGCAGTGCAAAGTTCAGGCCGTCAACCAGACCGAAGAAATCGTTGTTACGGTAAGTAGCAACACCATTCGCACGGCCAGTCATAAAGTTATCTGCCTGGGTGTAGGAGTCACCACCGAATTCTGGCAGCATATCGGTCCAGGCTTCTACGTCGTACAGCACGCCGTAGTTGCGACCGTAGTCGAATGAGCCGTAATCGCCAACTTTAATACCTGCGAAGGCCAGACGAGTCCAGGAATCGCCTTTATCGTCGCCTTCAGTACCGTTAGCCTGAATCTGATATTCCCACTGGCCGTAGCCGGTGATCATATCGTTAACCTGAGTTTCACCTTTGAAACCCATACGCATATAAGTCTGATCGCCATCTTTAGAAGAGTCGTCAGAGAAGTAGTGCAGGCCGTCTACTTTGCCATACAGGTCTAACTTGTTACCATCTTTGTTATAAATTTCAGCAGCGTGAGCCGCGCCTGCAGCCAGCAGGGCAGGAATTACGAGAGCCAGTACTTTTCTGTTCATTGAAATAATCCTTTAGTTTTTTTATTAACCTGTGACTACCCATGTAGGGAGTAAAAGCATGCTAAAGGAGAAGTTCCGTAAACAGATAAATATGAATTGTTACGTCTTAAGTAAAACCTTAAATAAATAATTCTACAGAAACAGTGATAATTATTATGAATGTATGGATTTAATATATATAAAATAAAAATTATACAAGTGAATTTTGTTGAGCTATTCTGCGCGTGTTATATGCCTTTATTGTCACGTTTTATTTTTTCGTTGTCGTATTGATAGCCAATATTAATTAGCCAGCGAATAAATTGACAAGCCCGAACAACTGTTCGGGCTTTTTTTTCGTTCCACTTTAATAGTGATCTAAACGTATTACTCGGTTCCGCTCTTTTCCGCTTTACCTGCCAGTTGCGCCAGGAAATCGTAGCGTTTTTGCAGATCGGCTGTTGCATCTTTCCACAGCTGTTCAGCGACTTCTGGCTGTTGGGCATTTAAGCGGCGGAAGCGTTGCTCGTTAAGTAAAGTTTCAGCCAAAGCATCTGACGGCGGGCGAGAATCCAGCGCCAGCGGCAGTTTACCTTCGTCAGCACGACGCGGATCAAAGCGATACAGCGGCCAGAACCCGGTTGCCGTGAGCTGACGCATCTGATCGTGGCTCAACGCGAGATCATAACCATGCTCCTCACAAGGGCTATACGCGATAATCAGCGACGGCCCCGGATAGGACTCTGCTTCCTGAATAGCTTTCACCGTCTGGTTCAACTGGGCGCCCAGGGAAATCTGCGCGACATAAACATGCCCGTACATCATCATACTGACGCCAAGATCTTTACGAGCCTTACGTTTGCCGTGCTCCCCAAATTTAGTGACAGCCCCGAGAGGCGTGGCTTTTGACGCTTGCCCACCCGTGTTGGAGTAACACTGGGTATCCAGCACCAGAATATTGACGTTCTCGGTCAGGCTAAGAACGTGATCCAGCCCGCCGAAGCCAATATCGTAGGCCCAGCCATCGCCGCCAATCAGCCAGATGGATTTCTCAACCAGCGCGTCGGCATCGGTTAACAACTGCTGTGCGCCTTCGACATCTTTCAGGTGCTCGCGCAGGGCCGCGACTTGCTCACGACGGAGCTCCGGCGTGGCTTCTGCGTGCAAAGCGTCATTGAGTTCAGCCGGGATGTTATCGGCAAACTGCTCCAGCAGACGCATAACGCGCGCCCGGTGTTGATCCACCGTCAGACGGAAGCCCAGACCAAACTCGGCGTTATCTTCAAACAGCGAGTTTGCCCATGCTGGCCCACGCCCATTGGCATCGGTGGTGTATGGCGTTGAGGGCAGGTTACCGCCATAAATTGATGAACACCCGGTGGCATTCGCAATCAACATGCGGTCACCGTACAACTGCGTAAGCAGTTTGATATACGGCGTTTCACCACAGCCTGAGCAGGCGCCGGAATATTCAAATAGCGGTGTAATCAACTGCGAGGTGCGAATATCAATACGTTCCAGTTTGGTGCGATCAATCTCCGGCAGATCGAGGAAGAAGTCATAGTTAACTTTTTCTTCTTCGACATGCTCAAGGCGCGACATCATATTGATGGCTTTGATCTCAGGATTTTGGCGATCTTTCGCCGGGCACACTTCGACGCACAGATTACAACCGGTGCAATCTTCAGGAGCAACCTGCAGGACATATTTCTGGCCGCGCATGTCGCGTGATTTCACATCCAGAGAATGCAGGCTGGCAGGGGCGTTTTCCATCGCTTCTGGGGAAACCACCTTGGCGCGGATAGCCGAGTGGGGGCAGGCGGCAACGCAGTGGTTACATTGCGTACACAGCTCTTCTTTCCAGATTGGGATCTCTTCGGCGATATTGCGTTTTTCCCAACGCGTAGTCCCCATTGGCCAGGTACCGTCCGGCGGCAGCGCGGAAACGGGCAGTGCATCGCCCAGACCGGCGAGCATTGCTGCGGTGACGGTTTTCACGAAGTCTGGTGCGGCATCAGAAACCACCGGTGGGCGGTTGGCGCTATGCGGATCAACAGGCTGCAGGGCCACTTCGGCGACGGATTCACGCGCCAGAGCCAGCGCCTGCCAGTTACGTTCGACCAGATCCTGGCCTTTACTGCTGTAGCTTTTCGCAATCGCCCCCTGCAACTCTGCCAGCGCGCTGTCGCCTGGTAAAATTTGCGTCAGGTGGAAGAACGCCATTTGCATCACGGTGTTTATACGCGCCGCCAAACCACACTCACGGGCGATTTTAGCCGCATTAATCACGTAGAAACGGGCTTTCTTCTGATTCAGCACCGCCTGAACTTCCTGCGGCAGACGCGCCCAGACTTCATCCACACTGTATGGGGTATTAAGCAGGAATATACCGCCAGGTTTCAGGCGTTCGGCCATCTGGTACTTATCGATAAATTGCAGCTGGTGGCAGCCGATAAAATCGGCTTGTGAAACCAGATACGCAGAACGAATGGTGTGCTCACTGACGCGCAGGTGGGAGACGGTCAGGCCGCCTGCTTTTTTCGAGTCATACACGAAATAACCCTGCGCATACCATGGCGTAGAGTTACCGATAATCTTGATATTGTTTTTGGTGGCCGACACGCTGCCATCGCTACCCAGGCCGTAAAACAGCGCTTCGAGCTTAGCGGTGCCGGGCAGGGTGTTTTCCGGCAACGGCAATGACAGATTGGTGACATCATCATAGATACCGACCGTGAAGCGTGGTTTAGGTTTCGTGCTATTCAACTCATTAAAGACCGCCATGACGCAGTCGGGGCCAAACTCTTTGGACGAAAGACCATAGCGTCCGCCAATCACACGCGGTAAGGTTTCTCGTTCGCCACAGTTAAAAGCTTCCGCCAGCGCGGTCATGACATCCAGATATAATGGTTCTGCCTGCGCGCCGGGTTCTTTGGTGCGATCCAGAACGGCGATGCTGCGCGCGCTTTCCGGCAGCGCGCGCAGTAAATGTTTGGCGGAGAAGGGGCGGAACAGACGGACTTTCAGCACACCCACTTTCTCGCCGTGCGCCATCAGCTCTTCGACAACTTCTTCACTGGTGCCAATCGCCGAGCCCATTAAAATAATGACGCGTTCTGCCTGCGGATGACCGTAATATTCAAATGGCTGGTACTGGCGGCCCGTGGCTACGGCGAAGTCGTTCATCGCCTGTTCTACGTGATCGTAAACCGCGTTGTACCATGGGTTTGTCGCTTCGCGTGACTGGAAGTAGGTGTCCGGATTCGCTGATGTACCGCGGATAACCGGATGCTCTGGATTTAGTGCCCGAGCGCGGTGAGCATCGATCTCCGCCTGAGGCATCAGCCCGAGGATGGTGTTATCAGCCAGCGGCACAATTTTATTGATTTCATGTGATGTACGGAATCCATCAAAGAAATGAATAAACGGAACCCGGCTTTTCAGGGTGGCCATTTGCGAAATTAGCGCAAAATCCTGCGCTTCCTGAACGCTACTGGCGCACAGCATCGCGCATCCGGTTTGGCGTACAGCCATCACGTCGGAATGATCGCCAAAGATCGATAACGCGTGCGTGGCAATAGTTCGCGCTGCAACGTGCAGTACAAACGGGGTCAACTGACCGGCCAGTTTGTACAGCGTTGGGATCATCAACAGCAAACCCTGTGATGAGGTAAACGACGTAGAGAGCGCACCGGTCTGCAACGCGCCGTGAACGGTCGCAATCGCACCGCCTTCCGACTGCATTTCTACGACGCGAGGGATATCTCCCCACACGTTTTTAAGCCCGTTTCCGGCCCAGGCATCGGCCTGTTCCGCCATCGTCGAACTGGGCGTAATCGGGTAGATGGCGATAACCTCGCTGGTACGAAATGCGACCGAAGCAACCGCACCATTACCGTCAATTGTGATCATACTGACACCCTTACATTGCGCAAAAAGAGGGACACGCGAAAGCGTTGCGAGTCCTGTAATTATCCTTCTATTTTAGCAAAAGCCATTCAGGCGCATTTTCGCTTTTGTGTCCCTGGAATAAAGAGAATGTATGGTTTGATCAAAGGAGCAGCCAAAAAATTGCCAGAAAATGTAAACAGCGCGCATAAATGCGTGGTTTGCCTCTCGACGGCGGTGTCTCTGCTGCCTATTATTTATGGCTGTGTCGTTTGGTTAATCTTCAGAGGGGAGTAAGATGCGCGCAGCGTTTTGGGTAGGGTGTGCCGCGTTATTATTATCGGCGTGTAGCAGTGAACCTGTTCAGCAGGCAACGGCAGCACATGTCGCACCGGGCATGAAGGCAGCAATGTCCAGTTCTGGAGAAGCTAATTGCGCCATGATTGGTGGTTCGCTCTCCGTTGCCCGTCAGCTGGATGGCTCAGCCATCGGGATGTGCGCGCTACCCAACGGCAAACGCTGTAGTGAGCAGTCGCTTGCCGCCGGAAGCTGTGGGAGCTATTGAGCCTGCGCGTTCATTACATTAAATCCGCAAGTTTATACGTCAGCGTTTGTTCTGCTGTCGCCAGTGTCAACTGGTCAGCAGTCAAATCTACCTGTGCGCCTTGCTTAAACATTTCGCTGACGATACCGTCGAGCGCGTTAAGCTGTGGATCGGCGCACATCATGCGGGTCATCGCCATATCTTTCACCTTCAACTCGCCGTCGGACAACTTGCCCTGACCGTGGAATTGATTACACATCTTTCCCGATACCGTCATGTTTTCGCCAAAACTCAATTCGGGTGGGTTGTTGGCGACGGTAACGGCTTTACCATTCACGCTCTGCAAAACGAAACGGTGATGCTGTAACTGGTCGCGATTGACGGAAATGTTTCCACTGCTCACACAGCCAGCCATCAGCGTGCTGAGGGCAATCAACGTGACAACTTTCTTCATTAACATTCTCTAATTTCGTGACCGGAATACATTCAATATGATAATGATACTGACTGTTTTATCATCGGCAATTGTCTGAAAATGCCCCCCTTAAATCAGGGGAGCACAGGGATTAAAAGAGGGCGTTTGGACAGGTTTCGCCTTTGGAGATTTGTTCCAGATTTTGCAGTGTCGTTTCAGAAATGCTGGTCAACGCTTCGGCGGTCAGAAACGCCTGATGCCCGGTAAACAGCACGTTATGGCAGGCTGACAGGCGACGGAACACATCATCCTGAATCACATCATTGGATTTATCTTCAAAGAACAGGTCGCGTTCGTTTTCATACACATCCATACCCAGAGAACCAATTTTCTGGTTTTTCAGGGCATCGATAGCCGCCTGTGAATCGATCAGCGCTCCGCGACTGGTGTTAATAATCATCACGCCGTTTTTCATTTGCTCAAAGGCTTCCTGATTGAGCAGATGATAATTTTCCGGCGTTAACGGGCAGTGCAGGGAGATAACGTCGGACTCAGCAAACAGCGTTTTAAGATCGACATATTCCACGCCTAATTCCAGAGCAGCGGCGCTTGGGTAGGGATCGAACGCCAGCAGGCGCATACCAAAACCTTTCAGGATCCGCAGCGCAGCAATACCGATTTTACCGGTACCAATCACCCCGGCCGTTTTGCCATACATGGTAAAGCCGGTCAGCCCTTCAAGAGAGAAGTTGGCATCACGGGTACGTTGATACGCGCGATGAATACGGCGGTTCAGGGTCATCATCATGCCAATCGCATGCTCAGCGACGGCTTCAGGCGAATAGGCCGGGACGCGTACCACCTGCAGACCCAGCTCTTTTGCCGCCTCGAGATCGACGTTATTGAATCCGGCGCAGCGCAGGGCGATATATTTCACACCCAGCTTTTTCAGTTCTTCCAGAACCGGTCGGCTGCCATCGTCGTTGACGAAGATGCATACAGCTTCGCAACCATGGGCTGTTTTAGCTGTTTTCTCCGTCAACAGAAAGTCAAAAAATTCAAGTTCAAAACCAAAAGCCTCGTTAACCTGCTGCAGATACTTTTTGTCGTACTGTTTTGTACTATAGATGGCGAGTTTCATAAGACTTTCTCCAGTGATTTTGACGTCACATTAATCCAATTAAAATTATTTTACAAAATCTAAAAAGTTATTGATAGTCATAGAAGTAATGAATGTTTAAAGCGTATCTTTTGTTAGTGTGGGCAGGTTACGCGATTTCAACAACTGGATATTTTCCATTCGCTGAGCAGGTTGTGTGGGTAAAAAGCCAGGTGATTCACATCCAGACAGCTACGCTTATACAGGTAGCAGATATCGGGAGGAGTTATGCTAACTCACTCTGAAGCAAAACGATGGGCCACCTTAATGCTTAAGGCGGCTTTATGCGATGGAATGAAACCTGAAGAAATTTCCCGCCAGGTGCATCTTGTCTGTGATCATCATGGCAAGGAGTGTCTTGAAGAACTTATAGAAGAAATACTGATAGAGGCTGGTCGGATAGGACCTAAACATAGCGATGGACAACTGAACCATCATTGAGTCCGAATCCACGCGCTACTGTGTTGGAATCATTCCTGACGGCACGTGTAACAGCGTGCCACATAGCGCTGTTATCTGTCCTTAATGTGGGAATATGCAGTTAAACATGCCACAATACAGGCCTAAACCGGCTTAAATTTTGCTAATTCAGGATATTAACTACCCATGAAGGGTAAATATAAAGCCGTTCTGGCACTCCTCTTATTATTGATTCTCGTACCGCTGACGCTGGTGATGACGCTTGGCCTGTGGGTCCCGACCCTGGTGGGCGTCTGGTTACCTGTGGGGACACGTATCGCGCTGGATGAGAGTCCACGGCTGACACGGCATGGGCTGCATATCCCGGAACTCCGCTATCTGGTCGATGATTGCCCGCTGGCGCGCATTACTCAGGCGGACCTGTCCCATCCCAGCCGCTGGTTGCTCAATGTCGGGACAATTGAGCTGGATTCCGCTTGCCTGGCCAAATTACCGCAGACAGAAGCGTCTCCGGTAGCACCCAAAACGCTGGCTGAATGGCAATCGATGCTGCCCAATACCTGGATTAACATCGACAAACTTATTCTCTCTCCTTGGCAGGAATGGCAGGGGAAACTGTCGCTTTCGCTAACGCCCTCTACTCAGCAACTGCGCTACCAGGGGGAAAAGGTTAAATTCCAGGGGCGGCTGCACGGGCAAAATCTCACGGTAAATGAGCTGGATGTCGCTGCATTTGAAGGGCAACCGCCGGTAAAACTGGTCGGTGAATTTACCATGCCGCTGGTTCCTGATGGGTTACCGGTGAGCGGTCATGCCGTTGCGACGCTGAACTTGCCGCAGGAGCCTACGCTTGTGGACGCCGAACTGGAGTGGCAAGAAAACAGCGGACAACTGATCGTCATGGCGCGCGATAGTGCCGATCCGCTGCTCGATCTTCCGTGGGAAATAACCCGTCAACAACTGACTATCAGCGACGGTCGCTGGAACTGGCCTTATCAGGGATTCCCGCTAAGCGGGCGGCTGGGCATGAAAGTTGAAAACTGGCAGGCCGGGCTGGAAAACGCGGTGGTGAGCGGGCGTCTGAACATTCTGACGCAAGGCGATGCCGGTAAAGGAAACGCTGTTTTAACGCTGGGGCCGGGTAAGCTGGGTATCGATAACAACGAGATGCCGTTACAGCTGATCGGCGAAGCGAAACAGGGCGATCTGATCTTCTACGCGAAATTACCCGCCAAACTCATCGGTAGCCTGAACGATCCGCAACTGGCGTTTGAACCAGGGGCGCTGTTGCGTTCGCGGGGGCGGGTAATTGATTCGCTGGATATTGACGAGATTCGTTGGCCGCTGGCGGGCGTAAAGGTAACACAACGCGGTGTGGATGGTCGTCTACAGGCTATTTTGCGTGCGCATGAAAACCAGATGGGTGGCTTTGAACTGCACCTGGATGGTCTGGCAAATGATTTTCTTCCTGATGCTGGTCGTTGGCAATGGCGCTACTGGGGCGAAGGCAGCTTTACGCCGATGCATGCCCGCTGGGACGTGGCGGGTAAGGGAGAGTGGCATGACAACACGCTGAAGCTCTTTGATCTCTCCACCGGATTTGACCACTTGCAATACGGCACCATGACGGTGGAAAACCCACGCCTGGTAATGGACGAACCGATCGTATGGGTACGGGACGCGACCAAACCGACGTTTAGCGGCGCACTGTCACTGGACGCAGGAAAAACCGTCTTCACCGGCGGAAGCGTCTTACCTCCCTCAACGCTAAAGTTCAGCGTGGAAGGCAGCGACCCGACGATTTTCCAGTTCAAGGGCCAGCTTCACGCGGGTGCGATTGGCCCCGTACAGCTAAATGGCCGTTGGGACGGGATCCGTCTGCGCGGACAGGCCTGGTGGCCAAAACAATCACTCACCGTGTTCCAGCCGCTGCTCCCGCCTGACTGGAAAATGAAACTGCGTGAAGGTGATCTCTATGCGCAGGTCGCATTCTCGGCCGCACCGGAACAGGGCTTTGAAGCGGGCGGTCATGGGGTATTAAAAGGCGGTAGCGCCTGGATGCCTGATAACCAAATTAATGGCGTCGATTTTATCTTACCGTTTCGGTTTAGCGAAGGCGCATGGCAGTTGGGTACGCGTGGGCCTGTTTCACTGCGTATTGCGGAAGTCGTGAATCAGGTGACGGGGAAAAATATTACTGCCGATCTACAGGGAGCGTACCCCTGGAGTGAAGGCAATCCGTTACTGCTGAGCGATGTCAGCGCCGAACTGCTGGGAGGCAAAGTCATCATGCGGCAACTGCGGATGCCACAGCACGACCCGGCCTTATTACGGGTGCAGAATATCTCCTCCAGCGAGCTTATTAGCGCGGTTAACCCCAAGCAGTTCGCTATGTCGGGTCCGGTCAGCGGCGCGTTGCCATTATGGTTGGATAACGAAAAGTGGATCATCAAAGACGGCTGGTTAACCAACCCAGGTCCGATGACGCTGCGTATTGATAAAGACACGGCAGATGCCGTCGTTAAAGATAATATGGCGGCTGGCGCGGCAATTAACTGGCTGCGCTATATGGAAATAACCCATTCCTGGACGAAAATAAACCTGGATAACCTGGGTGTCTTAACGATGCAGGCAACCGTTACTGGCAATAGCCGGGTAGATGGCAAAGTGGGGACGGTTAATTTGAATTACACCCACGAGGAAAACGTCTTTACGCTATGGCGCAGTTTGCGTTTTGGCGACAATTTACAGGCATGGCTTGAGCAAAATGCAACGCTGCCGGAAACCCATTGCCTGGAAGGCAAGGAATGTGAGGAACAACAATGAAAACGATAGCCGCCATGCTGGGGTTGCTGGCTTCATCTCTGGTGGTAGGTTGTACCCCGAGAATCGAAGTGGCTGCGCCAAAAGAGCCGATCACGATTAATATGAACGTCAAAATCGAACATGAGATTCATATCAAAGTTGATAAAGACGTCGAGAGCTTATTGAAATCGCGCAGCGATCTGTTCTGAGGTAATGATGAAAAAACAGCTTGCAGCGATCCTGGTGGCGCTGAGTTTTATCACCAGCAATGCATGGGCGTTGACCCTGAATGAAGCCAGAACTCAGGGGCGAGTGGGGGAAACACTCAATGGTTATCTGGTGGCATTACAAACCGATGCTGAAACGCAGGCGCTGGTGAGTGAGATTAATAAGGCGCGTAGCGCCAGTTATCAGCAACTGGCTGAGAGCAATAATATTCCGCCAGAGGAAGTGGCAAAAATGGCCGGACAAAAGTTAGTCGCTCGCGCTAAACCGGGGGAGTACGTGCAAGGTATTAATGGTAAGTGGTTGAGGAAAGAATAATCATTTCTGAACGCCACTGGGGGAATGGTATTACAAGTGGAGGATCCTTCCGGATTATTCATCGACATCGCAATAGTTGCCACACGGCATCAAACGGATGTTGATATAGTTCAACACCGGTCGCGTCGTGGAGTGGAATCATGTGGCTTCTCAAATGGTATGTCTGGAATCGTTGGGTATTCAAGCTGTTAAGCCGGGATGTCGCGGAGCCGGAACAATTTTTACTTCATTGCTGGGAAGAAAATCTGGCGAAGTGCAGGGAGTATGCCACCATCTGGCGTGATATTAATCGCATTCACGGCAAGCAGGTACATGTGCGGGCAAAGAAGTAAGTACCGAGAATCCCTCCCACCGGATGGTGAGAGGGTGAATTATCAGGCTGCAACCACGCTGTCGATAGCGGCTTTCGCATCGGACTGGGCTTTAGATGCCACTTCCGGGCCGTAAGCGATACCTTCAGCAAAGACAACATTCACGTCGGTGATACCGATAAAGCCCAGGAACACGTTCAGATACGGTGTGATCAGGTCAGTCGGCGTATCTTTATGAATACCACCGCGGCTGGTCAGCACCACTGCGCGTTTACCGGTCACCAGACCTTCCGGACCTTTCTCGGTGTAGCGGAAGGTCACGCCTGCACGGGCAATCAGGTCAAAGTAGTTTTTCAACTGCGTCGGAATGTTGAAGTTATACATCGGCGCGGCGATAACAATCACATCATGCGCTTTCAGTTCAGCGATCAATTCGTCAGACAGCGCCAGCGCTTCTTGCTGACGCGGCGTCAGTGGCGCATCGCTTGGGCGCAGCGCACCCACCAGTTCGCCATCCAGTACCGGAACAGGGTTTGCAGCGAGGTCGCGGACGGTGATTTCATCAGCAGAGTGCTTTTCACGCCACTGTTCAACAAAATAATCAGACAACTGACCAGACTGAGAGTACCCTGCCAGAATACTGGATTTAAGAACTAATACCTTGCTCATGGGTGTTTCCTTTTATGTGTTTGAAGGGGTAGTGCCCCGTTGCTTGTTGACACTTTATTCACAATCCTGTCGCAGTGATAGCGCAATATATCGAATCCTATGTTCGAAATTATTGAACAACACATGAAAAGCCCCGATGTGGTACTCTATATCTATCATCTAAAAGAGATTTAACCCGGCAGATCGCTGCCTTTTAACGCTATGACAGAACAACCAAAATTAACCTTCAACATGTTGCAGCAACAGCTGGACTCGCTGATGCTGCGTGACAGACAGCGATTTACCCGCCGTTTGCACGGCGTGAAGAAGGTTAAAAATCCTGATGCACAACAGGCCATTTACCAGGAGATGGCAAAAGAGATCGACCAGGCAGCCGGTAAAGTTGTGCTGCGTGAAGCGGCGCGTCCGGTCATCAGCTATCCGGAAAACCTGCCTGTCAGCCAGAAAAAACAGGATATTCTGGAAGCCATTCGCGACCATCAGGTGGTGATTGTGGCTGGTGAGACCGGTTCAGGTAAAACCACCCAGTTGCCGAAAATCTGTATGGAGCTAGGGCGCGGGGTGAAAGGGCTGATCGGCCATACTCAGCCGCGTCGTCTGGCGGCGCGTACCGTGGCGAATCGTATTGCGGAAGAGCTGCAAACCGAGCCGGGCGGCTGTATCGGCTATAAGGTCCGTTTTAGCGATCATGTTAGTGACAACACCATGGTTAAGCTGATGACGGACGGTATCCTGCTGGCGGAAATCCAGCAGGATCGGCTG
This sequence comes from Citrobacter sp. W9, assembly GCF_026719375.1. Lineage (NCBI taxonomy): Bacteria > Pseudomonadati > Pseudomonadota > Gammaproteobacteria > Enterobacterales > Enterobacteriaceae > Citrobacter > Citrobacter sp. W9. The sequence goes on from NZ_JAPPTE010000011.1 coordinate 31,294, forward strand.
CTAATGCAGTACGACACCATCATCATCGATGAAGCGCATGAACGCAGCCTGAATATTGATTTTCTGCTTGGCTACCTGAAAGAACTCCTGCCGCGTCGTCCGGATCTAAAAATTATCATCACTTCGGCGACCATTGACCCGGAACGCTTTTCTAAGCATTTCAACAATGCGCCGATTATCGAAGTCTCTGGTCGCACCTATCCGGTGGAAGTTCGCTATCGCCCGATTGTTGAAGACGCAGATGACACCGAGCGTGACCAGTTGCAGGCAATTTTTGATGCCGTAGATGAGTTAGGCCGTGAAAGTCAGGGCGACATACTGATCTTCATGAGCGGCGAGCGCGAAATCCGCGATACCGCTGATGCCCTGAATAAGCTGGATTTGCGTCACACCGAAGTGCTGCCACTGTATGCACGTCTCTCCAATAGCGAGCAGAACCGTGTGTTCCAGTCGCACAGCGGTCGTCGTATTGTGCTGGCCACCAACGTGGCGGAAACCTCGCTGACCGTACCGGGTATCAAGTATGTCATTGATCCTGGCACCGCGCGTATCAGTCGCTACAGCTATCGCACGAAAGTCCAGCGTTTGCCGATTGAACCGGTGTCGCAGGCCTCTGCCAACCAGCGTAAAGGCCGCTGCGGTCGCGTTTCGGAAGGGATCTGTATTCGTCTGTATTCTGAGGACGACTTCCTGTCGCGTCCGGAGTTTACCGATCCGGAGATCCTGCGTACCAACCTGGCGTCCGTTATTTTGCAGATGACCGCGCTGGGGCTGGGGGATATCGCGGCGTTCCCGTTTGTTGAAGCGCCGGATAAACGCAATATTCAGGACGGGGTGCGCCTGCTCGAAGAGCTGGGTGCGATAACCACCGATGAACAGGCAACCGCTTACAAATTAACGCCGTTGGGCCGCCAGCTGTCGCAACTTCCGGTGGATCCGCGTCTGGCGCGTATGGTGCTGGAAGCGCAAAAACATGGCTGTGTGCGTGAGGCGATGATCATCACCTCGGCGCTGTCCATTCAGGATCCGCGCGAGCGTCCAATGGACAAGCAGCAAGCTTCCGACGAGAAGCATCGCCGCTTCCATGACAAGGAGTCTGATTTCCTGGCGTTTGTGAACTTATGGAATTACCTCGGCGAGCAGCAAAAAGCGTTGTCGTCAAACCAGTTCCGCCGTCAGTGTAAAGTCGACTTTCTTAATTATCTGCGCGTACGTGAATGGCAGGATATCTACACACAACTGCGCCAGGTGGTAAAAGAGTTGGGCATTCCGGTCAACAGCGAACCCGCTGAATATCGGGAGATCCACGTCGCATTGTTGACCGGTTTACTGTCCCATATTGGGATGAAAGATGCCGATAAGCAGGAATTTACCGGTGCGCGTAACGCCCGTTTCTCGATCTTCCCGGGTTCCGGTTTATTCAAAAAACCGCCGAAGTGGACGATGGTGGCGGAGCTGGTGGAAACCAGCCGCCTGTGGGGACGTATTGCCGCGCGTATCGATCCCGAGTGGGTGGAACCCGTTGCGCAGCATCTGATCAAACGTTCATACAGCGAACCGCACTGGGAACGCGCGCAGGGCGCGGTCATGGCGACAGAAAAGATCACCGTCTACGGCTTACCGATTGTTGCTGCCCGTAAGGTGAACTACAGCCAGATCGATCCGGCGCTGTCACGTGAACTGTTCATTCGTCATGCGCTGGTGGAGGGCGACTGGCAAACGCGCCATGCTTTCTTCCGTGACAACCTGAAGCTGCGGGCGGAGGTGGAAGAGTTAGAACATAAATCGCGCCGTCGCGACATCCTGGTTGATGATGAAACGCTGTTTGAGTTTTACGACCAGCGTATTAGCCATGATGTGATTTCTGCTCGCCACTTTGATAGCTGGTGGAAGAAAGTTTCCCGCGAGACCCCGGACCTGCTCAACTTTGAAAAGAGCATGCTTATCAAAGAGGGCGCGGAAAAAATCAGTAAGCTGGATTATCCGAACTTCTGGCATCAGGGCAATCTCAAACTGCGTTTGAGCTACCAGTTCGAACCGGGAGCCGATGCGGACGGTGTGACCGTGCATATTCCGCTCCCTCTGCTTAATCAGATCGAAGAGAACGGTTTTGAATGGCAGATTCCTGGCCTGCGCCGCGAGCTGGTGATCGCCCTGATTAAGTCGTTGCCGAAACCGGTACGACGTAACTTTGTTCCTGCTCCGAACTATGCTGAGGCATTTTTAGGCCGCGTGACGCCGCTGGAACTGCCGCTGCTGGACGCGCTGGAACGTGAACTGCGACGGATGACCGGCGTTACCGTTGACCGCGATGACTGGCATTGGGATCAGGTACCCGATCACCTAAAAATCACCTTCCGGGTGGTGGATGACAAGAACAAGAAGCTACAGGAAGGGCGTTCGCTACAGGATCTGAAAGATGCCTTGAAGGGTAAGGTTCAGGAAACGCTGTCCGCGGTGGCGGATGACGGTATCGAACAGAACGGATTGCATATCTGGAGCTTCGGACAGCTTCCGGAAAGTTACGAGCAAAAACGCGGTAACTATAAGGTAAAAGCGTGGCCAGCGCTGGTCGATGAGCGTGACAGCGTCGCCATCAAATTGTTTGATAATCCGCTGGAGCAGCAACAGGCTATGTGGTGCGGTTTACGCCGCCTGTTGCTGTTAAATATTCCTTCGCCGATTAAATACTTACACGAGAAGTTGCCCAACAAAGCCAAGCTGGGGCTGTATTTTAACCCGTATGGCAAAGTGCTGGAGTTGATTGACGACTGTATCTCCTGCGGTGTGGATCGGTTGATCGACGCCCATGGTGGTCCCGTGTGGACGGAAGAGGGCTTTGCGGCGTTGCATGAGAAGGTACGGGCTGAACTGAACGATACGGTGGTGGATATCGCGAAGCAGGTCGAACAGATCCTCACCGCGGTGTTTAATATCAATAAGCGTCTGAAAGGGCGTGTGGATATGACCATGGCGTTAGGGCTTTCAGATATCAAAGCGCAAATGAGCGGGCTGGTGTACCGCGGATTTGTCACTGGTAATGGTTTCAAACGCCTGGGCGATACGTTGCGTTATTTGCAGGCTATTGAAAAGCGTCTGGAAAAACTGGCCATCGATCCGCACCGTGACCGTGCACAGATGCTGAAAGTGGATAGTGTGCAGCAGGCCTGGCAGCAATGGTTCAATAAACTACCGCCTGCGCGCCGTGAAGATGACGACGTCAAAGAGATCCGCTGGATGATAGAAGAGCTGCGCGTCAGCTACTTTGCCCAGCAGCTTGGTACGCCGTACCCTATTTCAGATAAACGTATTCTGCAGGCGATGGATCAGATCACGGGATAACGCCGCGCTGAACCACCGGCCGGACAAGGCGTAACCGCCATCCGGCCTCTGTACCCGGTAAAGAATAAACACCAGGAGTCATGAATATGAGTCAGTTTCCGACGCTCTCCGCGACCACGCTGGCGGCGATCAATACTGTAGGGCAATGGCTGGCGCAGAGCGATTTTACGGGGGACATCACGGTTCAGTCAGATTGCGTAATTCTGGCGGGGAACGCGGTGATCCCGACCATCGATGCCGCCTGCCGGATCGCGAAAGACCAACAGGTTCCCTTATTGATTAGTGGGGGCATCGGCCATTCCACGCGCTTTCTGTATGACGCGATTGCCCGACATCCTCGCTACAATATCATTCGAACCACCGGACGTGCGGAAGCGGCGATCCTTGCCGATATCGCTCACCAGTTCTGGCACATTCCGGGGGAGAAGATTTGGGTGGAAGACCAGTCAACAAACTGCGGTGAGAATGCCCGATTTAGCTGTGTGTTACTGAGCCAGGCGACAGCAAGCATGCATACCGTCATTGTGGTGCAGGATCCGACCATGCAACGCCGCACGATGGCCACGTTTCAGCGCGTAACCCGCGATGAGCCGCATGCGCCGCGCTGGTTGAGTTTCCCGGGATTCGTTCCTGAGCTGGTCCAACAGGGCGACGGCGTGGACTTTGCGCCGACGGCCGAAGGGCTATGGTCAGTGGATCGCTATCTTTCGCTCATTACCGGAGAGTTGCCGCGTCTGCGGGACGATGTTAATGGCTATGGTCCCTGTGGCCGCGATTTTATCGTGCACGTGGATATTCCCGGTAACGTTGAGGCCGCCTGGCAGCAATTGAAAAGCGATACCGCGCTGTCAGACTTACTGGAGAGCCGCTCTCTGTGATCCCCGCTGCCCGTTTGTAAGCGTTTTGTTGCAAACGGGCATAAATCCCGCCCGTTTTTTCCTTTCATCAGCGCGTTGCCAGACGCTTTTATGAAGCCGCTCACAGAACAGTCACTGTAGTGATAATTCGTCAGGCATGATTGATATTAATTAACAATAGTTTTACTTGTTAAAAACAAATCAATCACAGGAGAAGCGCATGTCAGTACCCGTACAACATCCTATGTATATCGATGGGCAGTTTGTGACCTGGCACGATGACGCCTGGATTGATGTCGTCAATCCGGCCACGGAAGAGGTTATCTCACGTATTCCGGATGGACGTGCCGAAGATGCGCGTAAAGCGATAGACGCCGCCGAGCGCGCTCAGCCTGAATGGGAAGCGCTGCCTGCCATTGAACGGGCGAACTGGCTACGCAAAATATCTGCGGGTATCCGTCAACGCGCCAGCGAAATCAGCGCATTGATAGTGGCTGAAGGCGGGAAAATACAGCAACTGGCCGACGTTGAAGTCGCATTTACCGCCGATTATATCGATTACATGGCCGAGTGGGCACGCCGTTATGAAGGCGAGATCCTGCAAAGCGATCGCCCGGGCGAGAATATCCTGCTGTTTAAGCGCGCTCTGGGCGTGACAACGGGCATTCTGCCGTGGAATTTTCCGTTCTTCCTGATTGCTCGCAAACTGGCCCCCGCGCTGCTGACGGGCAATACCATTGTCATTAAACCGAGTGAGTTTACGCCCAACAACGCCATCGCCTTTGCCAAAATTGTTGATGATATTGGCTTGCCTCGCGGAGTATTTAATCTGGTCCTGGGACGCGGTGAAACGGTCGGCCAGGAACTGGCCGGAAACCCGAAAGTCGCAATGGTCAGCATGACCGGTAGCGTCGGAGCGGGCGAGAAAATTATGGCTGCAGCGGCCAAAAACATCACTAAAGTCTGCCTGGAACTGGGGGGCAAAGCCCCAGCTATCGTGATGGATGATGCTGACCTTGAGCTGGCCGTGAAGGCAATTGTTGACTCACGGGTGATCAATACCGGGCAGGTATGCAACTGCGCCGAACGCGTGTACGTCCAGAAAGGTATTTATGACCAGTTCGTTAATCGTCTGGGTGAAGCGATGAAAGCCGTACAGTTCGGCAATCCGGCTGAGCGCAATGACATTGCGATGGGACCGTTGATTAACGCCGCTGCGCTGGAACGAGTGGAGCAGAAAGTTGCGCGAGCGGTGCAGGAGGGGGCCAGAGTAGTGCTGGGCGGTAAGGCGGTAGAAGGCAAAGGCTATTACTATCCGCCGACATTACTGTTGGATGTGCGTCAGGAGATGGCGATTATGCACGAGGAGACCTTTGGTCCGGTGCTGCCGGTGGTGACGTTTAATACGCTGGAAGAGGCGCTGACGATGGCCAACGACAGCGACTACGGGCTGACTTCATCAATTTACACGCAAAATTTGAACACCGCGATGAAGGCGATTAAGGGGCTGAAGTTTGGCGAAACCTATATTAATCGTGAAAACTTCGAGGCAATGCAGGGTTTCCACGCGGGGTGGCGCAAGTCCGGGATTGGTGGGGCAGACGGTAAACACGGCCTGAATGAATATCTGCAAACGCAGGTAGTTTATCTGCAGTCCTAAGCTTTTAGCCGGGTGAGTTTGTACGTCACCCGGCGTAATTTTTACACTTTGTCGGCTATCACGTTCATTCGACCTCCGCCACAACGTCAGAGCTTGATAAATTTATCCAGCGTGCGAATAAGTTGGGTCACAAAACCGTACTCGTTATCGTACCAGGCGACGGTTTTTACCAGTTGCAGATCGCCCACTTCGGTAATCTCAGTTTGTGTCGCATCAAATACCGAACCGAAATGTGAGCCAATCACATCTGACGAGACAATCTCCTCGTCGGTATAGCCAAATGACTCATTATTCAGCGTGGCTTTTTTCAGCGCGTTATTAACCTCTTCAGCGGTGACCTTTTTACCCAATACCGACACCAGTTCCGTGACGGATCCGGTTTTCACCGGTACGCGCTGGGCGTGGCCTTTTAATTTTCCGCTCAATGCCGGAATCACCAGGCCAATCGCTTTCGCCGCACCGGTGGTATGGGGAATGATGTTCTCCGCCGCCGCCCGCGAGGCGCGCAGATCTTTTCCGCGAGGGCCATCTACCAGCGATTGTGTCCCCGTGTAGGCATGGATGGTTGTCATGGTGCCCAGTTGAATACCGAAGTTGTCATGCAGGGCTTTCGCCATCGGCGCCAGGCAGTTAGTGGTGCACGATGCGACAGAGATAATTCGATCGTTCGCATCCAGCGTGTCGTCGTTCACGTTAAAAACAATGGTTTTCATATCCCCGGCAGGGGCGGATATCAGGACTTTTTTGGCGCCTGCGTCCAGGTGCGCGTTGGCTTTTTCTGTTGAGGTGTAAAAACCGGTGCATTCGATGATGATCTCTGCGCCAGTGGCTTTCCACGGAATATTTTTGGCCTCTTTTTCTGCATAAACAGCGATTCTTTTACCGTCGACAATCAGCGCGTCTTCGGTAAAGTCGATACTCCAGGGAAATGGACCGTAATTTGAGTCGTGTTTTAACAGATAGGCGAGAATTTTGGGCGAGGTCAGGTCATTAATGGCGACGACCTCCACGCTGCTTTTGACCTCCAGTAGTCGACGCAATACCAGACGACCGATACGACCAAAGCCGTTAATGCCAATTTTACTCATGGTTTTCTCCTGTCAGGATGAGGCGGTACGACATATTTTCCCTACCAGGCATAGTCCAGTCAGGCATCCGGGGCAATAGCTGTTTTTGCGCTTAAACGTAACTGACTGATAATGGATGAACAAAAATTAATGAATTTTTAACAAAAGCCCGTTATGTTGACGCATTATTGTTTTTATTCAGGAAGTGTTATGGGGAATAAGTATTCTGGCCTGCAAATTGGTATTCACTGGCTGGTTTTTTTGTTGGTCATTGTGGCCTACAGCGCCATGGAGTTTCGCGGATTTTTCCCGCGTAGCTATCGTCCCTTGTTCAACATGGTGCACGTATCCTGTGGCATCACGATTTTAACGCTGATGGTGGCGCGTCTGCTGGTCAGGCTGAAATATCCGGCGCCGCCGATTGTGCCAAAACCGAAACCGATGATGACCGGAATGGCGCATCTGGGGCATCTGGTCATCTATCTGTTGTTTATTGCGTTGCCGATTATTGGTCTGGTGATGATGTACAACCGGGGCAATCCGTGGATGGCATTTGGCCTTGTCATGCCATATGCGGCAAAAGCCAACGTTGATCTTGTGGAGATGCTGAAGTCCTGGCACGTGACGCTGGCAAACCTGGGCTATTTTGTTATTGGTTTGCATGCTGCAGCCGCCCTGATGCATCACTACTTCTGGAAGGATAATACGCTGCTGCGCATGATGCCGCGTAAGCGTTCCTGACGTAAAGCCCCGCAAGCGCGCAATGTCGTTCAGGTTGAACATGTGATTCTTGATCAGCGTTCCGTTCACCTCAGCCGTATCACTTTTCTAAAGCACAGATACCCGTGAACGTGCAAGGGAGGCTCACCGCCGCCTCCCTTGCATCCCAGGCTCCCGGCGGGAAAATCGTCGCTGCGCGAGCTATTCGTCTTATGCCGTCTGCCTGTCGGGTCGGGGCCGAGCCTGCGTCCCTGCAGGCCGTCCCCTCTGTCCGCATCCCTGCGGACAGACCCGGTCAGCCGTCAACGCCTCATCGATTTTCAGCCGGACCGGGGTCATCGCTTCAACGCTCTGACTTTCAGTAAAATCTTTTTTGCTGTTCAACATATTCAAATAAAAACACAGGAGGTCAGGTGTGGCTGGTCCGGCTGAAAATTGCCGACGTGTTTCCGTAAGGCCGGGAGAGCCAGCATGGATGCTGGCTCAGGGCGCGCTTTGCAGGGACGCTACCTCGCGCCCGGCCCGGTCGCCTGGAGGAATAAACGGAGGGGACCGCGGAGCGGCAATTTTCCCGCCGGGAGCCGGGATTGTTAAGGGTACGGCGATAGTACCCTTAACACGTTCACTGGCGTTCAGTGTACAGAGAAGAGATACGGCTGAGGTGAACGGAACCCTTTCCCTGAAATAGCATGTTTATTACCTACGCCAATACCGTCCTTATCGCTCCGGTTAAATGAACATCTTCCTCTGCGGAATAAAACAAAAAATTATTTTTCCAGACACGATAAAAGCTTACCGACGAGATGATTAAACAATACCCAGTTCGCTACTCTCGTCACTTGATCGCCGTCCTCATTAAAACTACTGTATATAAATACAGTTAAGTGAGAGGCAGATTATTATGTTGTTTTTCCAGCCTGCAAAACGTCGACAAACGAAAAATTTTCCCCTGTTCAGCGACCTTGTGCCCTGTGGTTTTCCTTCTCCGGCGCAGGATTACGTTGAGAAAGGTATCGATCTCAATGACCTGCTGGTACAGCATCCCAGTGCAACCTATTTTGTAAAATCATCGGGTGATTCTATGGTCGGGGCGGGGATCGGTGAGGGTGATTTGCTGATTGTCGACAGCGCCAGAAACCCGGCTCATGGAGACATCGTGATTGCCGCCATTGGGGGAGAGTTCACCGTTAAACGTCTGCAATTGCATCCAATTGTGATGCTCAAGCCAGAGAACAGAACCTACGCGCCCATTATCATCGGCAGCGAGGACTCGCTGGATATCTTTGGCGTGGTGACCTTTATCGTTAAGGCGGCTGGCTGATTATGTTTGCCCTGGTGGATGTTAATTCGTTTTACGCCAGTTGTGAGATGGCATTCCGGCCCGATCTGAAAGACAAACCGGTTGTCGTTCTTTCCAATAACGACGGTTGTGTTATCGCCTGTAGCGCGAAGGCTCGGGCGCTTGGCGTCACAATGGGCGCTCCGTACTTCAAACAGAAAGATCTGTTTCGGCGCTACGGCGTGGTGTGTTTTAGTTCCAACTATGAACTGTATGCGGATATGAGCAGTCGGGTCATGTCTATCCTGGAAGACCTCTCTCCACATGTGGAAAGGTACAGTATTGATGAAGCATTCTGCGATTTGACGGGAGTAAGAAACTGTAGGGATCTGACGGATTTTGGTCTCGAAATCAGGGCCACAATTCTACAGAAAACACGCCTTCAGGTTGGCGTTGGCATCGCCCAGACCAAAACGCTGGCAAAGCTCGCGAATTACGCCGCCAAAAGATGGCCGCAACAGACTCGCGGAGTGGTGGATTTATCAAATATTGACCACCAACGTAAGCTGATGGCCGCACTCCCTGTCGGTGAAGTGTGGGGCGTGGGCCGCCGTATCAGTAAAAAACTGGACGCGATGGGGATTAAAACCGTCCGTGACCTGGCTGATACCGACATTCGCTTTATTCGCAAACACTTCAACGTCGTTCTTGAACGAACCGTACGGGAATTGCGCGGTGAGTCGTGCCTGGCGCTGGAAGAGTTTTCGCCGGTTAAACAGGAAATCGTCTGTTCACGATCGTTTGGTGAAAAACTCACGGATTACAACGCGATGCGTGAAGCGATTTGCACCTATGCCTCACGTGCGGCGGAAAAGCTGCGCGGGGAGCATCAGTTCTGTCGGTTTATCTCTGTATTTATCAAAACCAGTCCATTTGCCCTGAAGGAACCGTATTACGCTAACAGCGCGTCGGTAAAGCTGCTGATCCCGACCCAGGACACCCGGGAAATCATGAGTGCGGCAACGCGCAGTCTGGACGCTATCTGGCGAGAGGGGCAACATTATCAAAAAGCGGGTGTGATGTTGGGCGATTTTTTCAGTTCTGGCGTGGCGCAACTGAATCTGTTTGATGGCAACGCACCCCGGAGCCACAGCGCGGAATTAATGATGGTGATTGATCGGTTGAATAAAAAGGGGCGCGGGACAATCTGGTTTGCCGGGCAGGGGATTGAACAGCCGTGGCAAATGAAACGAGAGATGCTCTCACCTCGCTATACGACGCGTTTTACTGATTTACTGCGCGTCAGGTGAGTCTTAATACCTGCTGATTCAAATTTTTAATGTATCGATGACGGCTCGCAAGGCAGGTGACACGTTACGGTGCGGGTAATACAGAAATGAACCATCCAGACGCTGACTGTAACGTTGCAGAACCCGGATAAGCGTGCCTCGTTCTAAATCATCGGCAATCAACTCTTCGGGGACATAACCCAGCCCCAGGCCCAGTCTGGCTGCTTTTGCTTCCATGTAACTGTCAGCAAAGGCCCACTGTCCCTGCGGCCGGTGGGTGATTCTTTTACCACCATCGTTGAGCTCCCAGGCATACAGGCTTCCATCACCAAACTGATATGCGATGCAGGGGTGGATCACTAAATCTGCTGGTGTTTGGGGAAAGCCGTAGCGACGAAAATGCTCCGGCGTGCCAACTACCGCCATCTCCATATCGGGTGAAATGCGCACCGCGACCATGCCACTACCTACTTCTGAACCCAGGCGGACGCCCGCATCAAATCGTTCAGCAATAATATCGACGAACCGACTTTCGCTAATAAGTTCAAGTCGGATATCGGGGTAGCGTTGTTTAAATACCGCCAGCTTCGGCAGGAGTACTTTATCAATGGCGTGCTGGCTGGCATTGATACGTACCGTACCTGAGGGAGTATTACGATAGTACGCCAGAGTGGAAAGTCCTGAATTCAAAGCATCGAACCCCGATTCTACAGTCCGGTAGAGCTGTTCGCCGGCATGCGTCAACGACAATTTACGCGTAGTACGGGCCAGCAACTGAACCCCCAGACGCTGCTCCAGCTCACGCACTGAACGGCTGATGCCTGATTGCGCCAACCCAAGTCGTTGTGCGGCCGCGGTAAAACTGCCTTCCCGCACTACCTGCATAAACAGGTAGAGATCGTTATAGTTTTCCCGTTTTGCCATTCTTCAGTCCTCGCCTGATATGCCGCCATTTATAACAATATGATATTAATTCTAGCATTTTACACCCTCTAATCAGAACGAATACTGCTACCTATAATGAGCGCATTGCAACCAGGCACAGCAATGTTGTCCGTATAAGACCTGTACCCACAACCTATTTTTAGGGGAACAAGTGATGAAAGCTTTCACCAGAAAACTGTCGACCACCCTACCTGCCATGCTGCTATGCGCATCATTAAATGGAGTCACAACGATGAGTTATGCTGATACAACCAACCCAAACGCGCCCGTTTCGATGGTCGAAAAATGGGATAAAACCTTCGCCGAGAGTACGAAAGTCAATCATCGCAAGGTAACTTTTCAGAACCGCTATGGGATCACGTTAGTTGGAGATCTCTATATTCCAAAAGATCGAGGCGAACGCAAACTGGCGGCAATTGCGGTTAGCGGTCCTTTTGGCGCAGTAAAAGAGCAGTCCAGTGGACTGTACGCGCAGACGCTGGCTGAACAGGGTTTTGTGACGCTGGCCTTCGATCCTTCATATACCGGCGAAAGCGGCGGTATTCCACGTAATGTTGCCTCTCCTGATATCAACACCGAGGATTTCAGCGCGGCGGTTGATTTCCTTGGCCTACAAAAAGAAGTGGATCGCAATCGCATCGGCTTACTTGGTATCTGCGGTTGGGGCGGGATGGCGTTAAATGACGCAGCAATGGATACACGTGTTAAGGCCGTTGCGACTAGCGTAATGTATGACATGAGTCGCGCAATGGGCCATGGCGTCGGTGATGGCAAAGACCGGTATACCTCCGCAGACCGCCACGCGGTATTGCAGTATCTGAATGCGCAGCGCTGGAAAGATGCGGAAAAGGGCACATTTGCCCCGGGTGGACATGACATTAATGTTGACGAAAAAGGTAATGTCAGTGCAGGGGATCGTATTCTGCCGGAAACCTTACCTGCAAATCCGCATCCGGTACTGAAAGAGTTTTACGATTATTACCGGATGCCACGTGGTTTCCATGCGCGTTCTGTCAATTCAACAGGCGCATGGAACGCAACAATGCCCCTGTCGTTTATGAATATGCCGCTGCTAAGCTACGCCAATGAAATTACTGTTCCTGTGCTGATCGTAACGGGTGAAAAAGCGCACTCACGTTATTTTGCCGAAGACGCCTTTAAGGCCGTTGGTAGTAAAGATAAAGAGCTGGTGGTCGTTCCGGGGGCTAACCATGTTGATTTATATGACAATGTGGCCGGTAAAATACCATTCAGCAAATTTGAGCAGTTTTTCAAAACCTCCTTAAGATAAATTCCTGGCCGGAAAACTTAACAAAGCTACCTGTTTGGCAGGTGGCTTTGCCCTTGTTTTGCCCCGGCAATATACAGAGAAAATAATAATGTCCACACTGAGCCATAATACCTTGTGTAATAAAACGCACGCACACTGGGGCGGCGTATTTGCCATGACGCTCTGCGTCTTTATTCTTATTGCCTCAGAATTTATGCCGGTCAGTTTATTGACGCCGATTGCCAGAGATTTGCACGTTTCAGAGGGACTGGCTGGTCAGGGAATAGCGATTTCCGGCGTGCTGGCAGTACTAACCAGCCTGACCATTTCACATGTTGCCGGGGATCTGAATCGTAAATATCTTCTGCTGGGGTTGACCGTTTTAATGGCTGTGTCGGCAATAATGATCGGATTAGCTCCCAGTTATCCGCTTTATATGTTGGGAAGAGCCACAATTGGTATTGTCATTGGCGGCTTTTGGTCATTGTCGGCAGCAACGGCAATACGGTTGGTACCGCAGCACCAGGTTCCCCGGGCGCTGGCTATTTTTAATGGCGGGAATGCGCTGGCAACCGTCGTGGCAGCCCCGCTGGGCAGTTACCTGGGGGCAACCGTCGGCTGGCGTGGGGCCTTTTTATGCCTCGTGCCTCTTGCGATAACGGCGTTCATCTGGCAAAGCATCAGTTTGCCCGAAATGAAAAAGGATACAGTGCACAAGACGCGTGGGTCGGTACTTCGTCTGTTTCGTGTCTCCATTGTATCAACCGGTCTGCTGGCCTGCGGACTCTTCTTTATGGGGCAGTTTGCATTATTTACCTACGTCCGTCCGTTTCTGGAGACGGTGACCAGGGTGAATGCTTCTGGTCTATCTTTGATTTTGCTCGCAATTGGCATCGCGGGGTTGGCTGGTACGCTTATAGTGACGACATTCCTGAACGCCAGATTTTATCAAACACTCATGGCTATACCACTACTGATGGCTATCATTGCCGGAATGTTACTCCTGGTCGGGCACTGTGCCTGGGCTGTTACTGGGCTATTAAGCCTGTGGGGAATGCTCGCTACTGCTGCGCCAACGGGGTGGTGGACATGGCTGGCGCGGACGCTGCCCGAGGATGCTGAGGCGGGCGGTGGTCTGATGGTCGCCGTCATCCAGCTTTCGATTGCGCTTGGTTCAACGGCTGGGGGGCTAATGTTCGACCGTCTGGGATGGCAAAGTTCTTTTGGACTCAGCGCTCTACTACTTGTTGGTGCGCTAGCCGTAACGTTTCTTACGTTCCGCCAAATACGCCAGCGTCACTAATACACCATCAGCAAATCTGTATGGATTAAGTGACGGAGAATAAATACCCCTTCAATTTTACAAATATGTAAAAATTCTGATAGTATACCCCCCTATAGTATCTGGAGGGCGTATGCCACATTCACCTGAAGATAAAAAACGTATCCTCACCCGTGTTCGCCGTATTCGCGGTCAGGTTGACGCGCTTGAGCGGGCGCTGGAGTCCGGCGAACCGTGCCTTGCGATCCTGCAACAAATTGCCGCTGTACGCGGCGCATCCAATGGCCTGATGGGCGAAATGGTGGAGATCCACCTGAAAGACGAACTGGTCAGCGGCGAGACAACGCCAGACCAGCGAGCCGTGCGTATGGCTGAAATCGGCCATCTTCTTCGCGCTTATCTAAAATAACACCATCACCTCGCAATAATGGGAAGAGACCAATGAAATCACGTGCAGCAGTTGCATTTGGCCCCGGCCAACCGCTAAAAATTGTCGAAATCGACGTCGCACCGCCAAAGAAAGGTGAAGTTCTGGTTAAAATTACCCACACTGGCGTGTGTCATACTGACGCTTTTACGCTCTCAGGCGACGATCCGGAAGGGGTGTTCCCGGCGGTGCTTGGCCATGAAGGCGGCGGTATTGTGGTTGAAGTGGGTGAAGGCGTCACCAGCCTGAAAGCGGGCGACCATGTCATCCCCCTGTACACGGCAGAATGCGGTGAGTGTAAGTTCTGTAAATCGGGGAAAACCAACCTGTGTCAGGCCGTACGCGCCACCCAGGGCAAGGGGTTGATGCCGGATGGCACGACTCGCTTCTCATATAACGGCGAGCCGATTTATCACTATATGGGCACCAGTACCTTCAGTGAATATACCGTTTGCGCGGAGATCTCACTGGCGAAGGTTAACCCGCAGGCTCCGCTGGACAAAGTGTGCCTGCTGGGCTGTGGCGTCACTACCGGGATCGGGGCAGTACATAACACCGCGAAAGTGAAAGAAGGCGATACCGTGGCCGTATTTGGTCTTGGCGGCATCGGCCTGGCGGTGATTCAGGGCGCGGTGCAGGCGAAAGCCGGACGTATTCTGGCCGTTGATACCAACCCGGAGAAATTCAAACTGGCGGGTGAAATGGGCGCGACGGATTTCATCAACCCGAATGATTACGATAAACCGATTCAGGATGTGATTGTTGAGCTTACTGATGGCGGTGTGGACTTCAGCTTTGAATGTATCGGCAACGTTAACGTAATGCGTGCGGCGCTGGAATGCTGCCATAAAGGGTGGGGCGAGAGCATCATCATCGGCGTGGCAGGCGCTGGACAAGAAATCAAAACGCGTCCGTTCCAACTGGTTACCGGGCGAGTCTGGCGCGGTTCGGCGTTTGGCGGCGTGAAAGGGCGCACTCAACTCCCGGGAATGGTCGAAGAAGCGATGAGCGGAAAAATCCAGTTGGATCCGTTTATCACCCATCGCTTACCGCTGGAGCAGATTAACGAAGCATTCGATTTAATGCATCAGGGTAAGTCCATCCGTACCGTTATCCACTTTGGCGATAACTGATTCATTGGCCAGCGGATTTATCCGCTGGCACTTTCCTGAATTTTTTAGAATTATGTTGTGAAAGTGTGACGAATCCGGCGCTTTTTACGGTAAGTAAACCTCACGGATTGCCGATGACTATCTAACGGGCGTGTTTTCACGCATAAACCCTACAAGAGAGTCGACGGTCATGGACAACACAACATCGATGCAGGCCCAGCATAAACTGGGATTTCTGCATCAAATCCGACTGGTTCCGCTGTTTTCCTCCATTCTCGGTGGCATCCTTCTGTTGTTCGCCTTAAGTTCAGGGCTGGCAAGCTATTTTCTTATGCAGGCCGATCGCGATCAGCGCGACGTGACCGATGAGATTCAGGTCAGGATGGGGTTATCTAACAGCTCTAACCACTTACGCACCGCACGTATCAACATGATCCATGCCGGCGCGGCGAGCCGTATTGCCGAAATGGATGACATGAAGGCCAATATCGCCGAGGCAGAAAAACGGATTAAGCAATCGCAGGACGGCTTCAATGCTTATATGGCGCGTACGGTGAAAACGTCTGCTGATGAAGCATTAGACGCCGAATTAAGCGCCAGCTTCAAAGCCTATACCGACGGTTTACAGCCGATGCTGAAATACGCAAAAAACGGCATGTTTGAAGCGATTATCAACCATGAAAATGAACAGGCCAGACCGCTGGATTCCGCTTACAACAAGGTGCTGCTGAAAGCCATTGAGATTCGTACTGCCAGGGCGAATAACCTCAGCGAGCAGGCGCACCAACGTACGCAACTTGGTATGGCGTTTATGCTCGGCGCATTTGCCCTCGCGTTGGTGCTCACCGTGATGACGTTTATCGTTCTGCGCCGCACCGTTATCCATCCTCTGTTACGTGCAGCCCTGCGCATCGAGCAAATTTCGGCAGGCGACCTGACCATGCCAGAGGAACCGACCGGGCGCAGTGAAATTGGTCGCCTGAGTCGTCATCTGCAAACTATGCAGCATTCGCTGGTGAAAACCGTGGGCACGGTGCGCCAGGGGGCAGAGGAAATTTATCGCGGTACCAGTGAGATTTCTGCAGGGAATACCGATTTGTCCTCACGTACAGAGCAACAGGCCGCGGCGATTGAAGAAACGGCGGCCAGTATGGAAGAGTTAACGGCTACGGTGAAGCAAAACGCTGACAACGCGCACCATGCGAGCAAGCTGGCGGAAGACGCTTCCGGCAAGGCCAGTCGTGGCGGTCAGATGGTTTCTGGCGTGGTGAAAACCATGGGCAATATCTCAGGTAGTTCGAAGAAAATCTCTGAAATCACAGCCGTTATAAACAGTATTGCTTTCCAGACGAATATCCTGGCGTTGAACGCGGCGGTAGAAGCGGCGCGGGCGGGAGAGCAGGGACGCGGGTTTGCCGTGGTCGCCAGTGAGGTACGCACGCTGGCGAGCCGAAGCGCGCAGGCGGCAAAAGAGATTGAGGGGTTGATTAGCGAATCGGTACGACTCATTGACCAGGGATCCGATGAAGTGGTCGCGGCGGGTAATACCATGACGGATATTGTCGATGCGGTAAAACGCGTGACCGATATCATGCTGGAAATTGCGGCGGCCTCTGATGAGCAGAGCCGTGGCATTGTGCAGGTGAGCCAGGCGATTTCGGAGATGGATAAGGTGACACAGCAAAACGCCTCTCTGGTTGAAGAAGCGTCGGCCGCAGCGGCATCGCTGGAAGAACAGGCGGCACGTTTAACTGAAGCCGTCGGTACATTCCGCTTAAATGGGGGAAGCGCAATAAAGCGCGCTGCTGGTACCAAAATATCGGGCCATTCAAGTCTGCAGGCAGCAACGGTCAGTGATGATAACTGGGAAACGTTTTAACACGCTATAAGGGACCAGATGGTCCCTTAATTTTGGGTATCAAAACGGTATGGTTTTGCGTATCGCGCCAATGAGGATTTGCGCGGCAGAGGAAAGCTGCACGTCTACACGGGTAAGAATGCCAATAGGTTCACCCGCCCCGTGGGTGGGAATCGGCAATGATACCAACGTCGCCTGACGTAAATCTTCCCGGACCGCGCCTGACGGCACAAACCATACATAGTCGTAGTCAACCGTCAGCTGGCGGGAAAGCGATGCTGACAGCGTTTCGATGCAGCCCGGCGGCATTTTGCAACCCTGGCTTTGCAGCAGCGTCTCCGCGTGCTGACGAGGAGCGGTTCCTTTTGGTGACACCACAACGGGCCATTCCATCACCCGACTCAGCGTGATGGTTTCCTGCAACAACGGGTGGTTAGGCCGCACTACCAGTTTGAGCGACTCAAGAAACAACAGCTCGTAATTCAGACCGACCATTAATTCCGGATCGGCCATCCGACCGATACCGAGATCGATTTCTCCCGATTTTAAACCGGCCAGAATCATGGGATTACTCATGGTGGCAACTTGCAGCGTCGTCTCCATTTGCTGCTTATGGAACGGACCGATTACCGCCGGAAGAATACCCAGCGCAGCGGTGGGTAAGGCCCCAATCCGTACGACGTCCGTCTGCGACTCTTCGCGCTGGTTTAACGCCTGTCCGGCAGTATTGAGCGCGTCCAGTACTCTCACCGCATGGGTAAGAAACTGCTCGCCGGGCAATGTTAACTGCGCGCCAAGGCGACCGCGTTCAAAGAGCCGGGTACCGGTCAGTTGCTCCAGTTCATTCAGTGTTTTGGAGAGGGCCGGCTGGCTCAGATTAAGGGTTTCAGCCGCGCGCCCCAACGTTCCCTGTTGTGCAACGGCGACAAAAGTATGCAGGTGGCGCAAGCGAATGCGCTGATTGAACAGAACATTTTTTTCCATAAGCGATGTTAAAAACAGAGCCGTGTCGGTGACAAGTGAAGTTGTTCGTTTTTGATAACTTGATAGCAAAATATTATTAACATTTATCATGTTTTACTTACAACTTATTTATTTTGCTCATGTTTTGTACAGCCAGGCAGGGGGGTGGGATCATGGAAGGGAATGCACCCAGTCGTTATACTTTGAATATTGTTTGCTTTTGCACCCTTTCTCTCAAAGGCACTGATTAATGATACATGTAGTAGGACACCTTAATCCCGATAGCGATGCTATTTGCACTGCCGCAATGACGGCGCGTTGGCTTACCTTACGCGGTCAGCAGGCCACAGCATGGCGTCTGGGTGAACCTAACCGCGAAACGCAGTTTATCTTTGCGCAAGCGGGGCTGGCACTTCCTGAACGGCTGACGTTTGAGTTGACCGATCGTGACGTCTGGTTGGTTGATTTCACCGAACCTGCCCAGGGGCCGCAATCGCTGGCAGACAGTAACGTCGTGGGGATTATCGATCACCACCGGCTCGGTGGATTAGTCACCCGTCTGCCGCCAGAAGTGTGGGTGAAGCCTGTCGGCAGTAGCGCGACGCTGTTATGGCAACTGATGTCGGAAGATGAGCGTAGCCAGTTATCTCTCGCGGAGGCCGTTTTGTTGCTGGGTGCCGTGCTGAGTGACACTGTCACGCTTCGTTCACCCACGACCACCGCTGATGATCGTTTGGCGGTCGATGCGCTGGTTCAAAAGGCCGGTGTAGACCTGGACGCCTTCAGTCGCGACCTGCTGTCTGCCAAAACGAGCGTGGACGGGATGAGCGCCCGCGAACTCCTGCAGAAAGACATTAAAACCTTCACTATCCATGGGCATCAGGTCTGTGTGGCGCAGCTTGAACTGTACGCGCTGCAGCAGGTTGATACAGTGCTGGATGAATTACGCCTGGAAATGACGCGCTATGCGCAGGAAAAGAATGCCGCGCTGGTTGTGCTCATGCTCACCGATATTAATCTGGGCGACACCAGTCTGTGGTTTGCCGGTTCTGAGCTTTCTGACATCCCGCAGCCCTGCAAGGTGGAAGGTATGCTCAGCCGTAAAAAACAGATGCTCCCCTGGCTGGAAAGACATTTAAAACCACGCCAGTAGGTTCTGTTCGCCGTCTGTATGGGGTGGGAAACTTACGCGGGGTCACACTTTGTAAATTCTTCCCACCGGACTTTGCAGCGTTCTCTACACTCCAGGTAATATTCACTGGAGGCATGACATTATGGCGAACACCATCACGGCAGATGAGATTCGGGAACAATTTTCGCAGGCAATGTCAGCAATGTACCAGCAGGAAGTCCCGCAGTATGGCACGTTGCTGGAACTTGTCGCTGATGTGAATCTGGCGGTACTGGAAAATAATCCGACGCTGCATGAAAAACTGGCTAATGCGGATGAACTGGCCCGGCTAAACGTTGAGCGCCACGGCGCCATCCGGGTGGGCACTGCGCAGGAGCTTGCTACGCTGCGCCGGATGTTTGCCATTATGGGCATGTATCCGGTGAGTTACTACGACCTCTCTCAGGCCGGCGTCCCTGTACATTCCACGGCTTTTCGGCCCATCGACGCTGCATCGCTTTCGCGCAACCCTTTTCGGGTATTCACCTCGTTATTACGGCTCGAATTAATCGAGAACGTAGCGCTGCGGCAAAAGGCTGCGGAGATCCTTGCAAAACGCGACATTTTCACTCGTCGTTGTCATGAACTGCTGGATGAGTTTGATGCGCAGGGCAGTTTTACGCCTGAGCAGGCGCAGGAGTTTGTCCATGAAGCACTGGAAACCTTCCGCTGGCATCAGCACGCCACGGTAGATGAAGCGACCTATCACGCATTACACAACGAACACCGGCTGATTGCCGATGTGGTGTGTTTCCCTGGTTGTCACATCAACCATCTGACGCCGCGCACGCTGGATATTGACCGGGTACAGTCCATGATGCCGGAATGCGGCATAGAGCCGAAAATATTGATTGAAGGGCCGCCGCGCCGCGAGGTGCCGATTTTATTACGTCAGACCAGTTTCAAAGCGCTGGAAGAACCGGTGCTGTTTGCCGGTGAAATGCGCGGCACTCACACGGCGCGTTTTGGCGAGATTGAACAGCGCGGCGTAGCGCTCACACCGAAAGGCAGAGCCTTGTATGACGAACTGTTGAATAAAGCGGGAACGGGAAAAGACAATCTGACGCACCAGCTGCATCTTCAGGAGGTATTCAAGGCATTCCCGGATAGCGAGTTTCTGCTGCGCCAACAGGGACTTGCCTGGTTTCGTTATCGACTGACGCCATCAGGTGAAGCGCATCGCCAGGCCATTCGCCCGGATGACGATCCGCAACCGCTCATTGAGCGCGGCTGGCTGGTTGCGCAACCTATCACCTACGAAGATTTCTTACCGGTTAGCGCAGCGGGGATTTTCCAGTCAAATCTGGGTAATGAAACTCAGGCTCGCAGCCATGGAAATTCCAGTCGCGAAGCGTTTGAAGAGGCACTGGGTTGCAAGGTATATGACGAATTTATGCTGTATCAGGAGGCTGAAGAGCGAAGTAAACGGCGGTGTGGTTTACTTTAACAGAATTTACACGGGATTCAGTCTGTTCCCATCGACATAAAATATTTTCGATTTTGTACAGATAATCGGCGACCAACAATTGGATTATTAATGAATTTTGTCTAGAGTGAGCGGTCAGAAATGTGCACTCTCTTGCCGCAGATTTTGACCGGCGCGGGACCATTTACACGACCAGAAGGACTCACTTTCAGGCATGAATCGCAGACGATTTATTAAAGGTTCAATGGCAATGGCCGCCGTGTGCGGAACCAGTGGTATTGCATCACTCTTTTCCCGCGCCGCCTTTGCGGCAGAGTCTGACATTGCAGACGGAAAAACCGTACGTTTTGATTTTTCCGTTCTGCAATCGATGGCCCACGACTTAGCACAGAAACCCTGGGGCGGGGAGCCGCGTGCGTTACCCGACACGCTGGCGAAATTGACGCCGCAGGCCTACAACAGCATTCAATATGACGCAGAGCAGTCTCTGTGGAACAATGTTGAAAATCGTCAGCTTGATGCGCAGTTCTTCCATGTGGGAATGGGATTCCGCCGCCGGGTTCGCATGTTCTCGGTCGATGACAGTACGCATATGGCGCGTGAAATCCACTTCCGTCCGGAGTTGTTTAAATACAACGACGCGGGTGTGGATACCAAACAACTGGAAGGGCAAACTGACCTCGGGTTCGCGGGTTTCCGCGTATTTAAAGCGCCAGAACTGGCTCGTCGTGATGTGGTTTCTTTCCTCGGCGCCAGCTACTTCCGCGCAGTGGATGACACCTACCAGTACGGTTTATCGGCGCGTGGTCTGGCGGTAGATACCTATACCGACAGCAAAGAAGAGTTTCCTGATTTCACCGCTTTCTGGTTCGAAACGGTTAAACCGGGCGCGACCTCCTTTACCGTGTATGCGCTACTCGATAGCCCAAGCGTAACAGGTGCCTTTAAGTTCGTGATCCACTGCGAGAAAACGCAGGTGATCATGGATGTACAAAACCATATCTACGCGCGTAAAGACATCAAGCAGCTCGGCATTGCGCCGATGACCAGCATGTTCAGCTGTGGCAACAATGAACGCCGGATGTGCGACACCATTCACCCGCAGATTCATGACTCCGATCGTCTGGCGATGTGGCGGGGCAACGGCGAGTGGATCTGCCGTCCGCTGAATAACCCGCAAAAACTGCAGTTCAATGCCTATACCGATAACAACCCGAAAGGGTTTGGTTTACTGCAGCTCGATCGCGACTTCTCTCATTACCAGGACATCATGGGCTGGTATAACAAGCGTCCGAGCCTGTGGGTCGAACCGCGTAACCAGTGGGGCAAGGGGACCATCGGCCTGATGGAGATCCCGACGACTGGCGAAACGCTGGATAACGTCGTCTGCTTCTGGCAGCCGGAGAAGTCGATTAAAGCCGGCGATGAGCTGGAATTTAAATATCGTCTGTACTGGAGCGCGCAGCCGCCGGTACGTTCGCCGTTGGCTCGCGTGATGGCGACCCGTACAGGCATGGGCGGCTTCCCGGAAGGATGGGCGCCGGGCGAGCACTACCCGGAGAAATGGGCGCGTCGTTTTGCCGTTGACTTCGTCGGTGGCGATCTGAAAGCCGCTGCGCCGAAAGGCATTGAGCCGGTGATAACGCTCTCCAGCGGTGAAGCAAAACAAATTGAGATCCTCTACGTGGAGCCTATCGACGGCTACCGTATCCAGTTTGACTGGTATCCGACGTCTGACTCAACCGACCCGGTAGATATGCGTATGTTCCTGCGTTGCCAGGGCGACGCCATCAGCGAAACCTGGCTGTATCAGTACTTCCCGCCAGCGCCGGATAAACGTCAGTACGTTGACGACCGTGAGATGCGTTAATCACTCCTTTTACGGCTCTCCTGAGGGGGAGCCGTATCTGCAATCTTTCTGAAAATAGTCTGTACGCTATTTACTCGATCCTGTTCGCATTTTTCTGTATGGGAAATGGGTACTCTGGAGCTGTGTATTTCTTATACACGTTCTTGTCCACTAACAGGGAGAAAGTATGTTTCCAGAATACAGAGACCTTATTTCCCGACTGAAAACCGAGAACCCTCGCTTTCTGTCCTTATTCGAAAAACACAACAGCCTTGATCATGAGATCTCCAGACTGGAAGGTGCGGATGGTCGGGGGTATAGTTTGGACATTGTTCGCCTTAAGAAACAGAAACTCCACCTGAAGGAAGATCTGCTCAAAATTTTGCAAAAAGAGAGTGTCGGTGAGAGCTAAGTAAAACAGCGCTTGCTGTGTAAAAGGGCTTCCAAAAGGGAAGCCCTTCCTGTTTTATGATGAGCAGAATTAGCTGCTTAACGATCGTAACGGAAAGAAAATGCCAGAAGTGATAACCATTAATGATTCGCTGGAACTGCGTGCCGTCGAAGAACAACACGTCACCCCTCTGCATCAGTTGGTGCTGAAAAATAAAACCTGGCTCCAGCAGTCGCTGAACTGGCCGCAGTTTGTCGAATCCGAGGACGACACGCGCAAAAACGTGCAGGGAAATATGATGTTGCACCAGCGCGGCTACGCCAAAATGTTCCTGATTTTTGCACAACAGAATCTGGTGGGTGTCATCGCGTTTAACCAGATAGAGCCGCTGAACAAAGCGGCCTATATTGGCTACTGGCTGGATGAAGCTCACCAGGGTAAGGGCATTATGTCCCGGGCGCTACAGGCATTGATTCATCATTATGCGCAGCGCCAGGAAATTCGCCGCTTTGTGATTAAATGCCGCGTAGAAAACGTTGAGAGCAACCGGGTGGCATTGCGCAATGGCTTCCAACTGGAAGGATGTTTACGACAAGCGGAGTTCCTCAATGGCGATTACTATGATGTGAATCTCTATGCCCGCATCATTGATGGTCCCTCAGAATAAGCCTGCGATAGGTGTGCGCGTAATGCGCTGCTCACCATTGATCACCTTCGGCCCGCGCAGATGAATAGCATCGCCATCAAATGCTTCAATGTGCGCCTGGCCGGTTATCTCAATGTGATTCTCGACCAACACTTCTCCAAGAACGCAGGCGTGACCTTCAACCAGGATGTGATCGTCAAGCTGGATTGGTCCGCCGCGTAATGTAGCATGTCCCCCGACCAACACATGGTGCTTCAGCACGCAATTACCCTCGACTACCGCGTGTTCTGCCACCTGTGAGCTGTAGCGCAGGGTAGGAATAGCATCTTCATCGGTTCCGGCGATGACGCGCGCATGCCCGTAGACTTTGGCGCAATCGCAAATCCAGACATTATTCTCTTCATTACCTTCCACCTGGGCAAAATCAAAAACTTCCGCCCGATGTTCAATAAAGGCGTAGTTGATTTTTGCATCGCCATAGATCTGCGCCTGATGCACTACGCGTGAGTTGCTGATGGTCGCCCGATCGTAAATCTGCAGCAACTGGTCGTTTTCAACAGTGAGTCCCCTGGCGGCAATGATTTCGGATCCACATACAACGCGTGCATTACCCCAGAGAAGGCACTCGCCGTGAATAACCGAATCCTGTATCGTGACGTTGTCACGTATTTGTGCGTGATGGCTGATTTCAGCCCGGTCAATCCACACGGCATCGCCTATTTGCGCGCCATCTCTGACGACGCTTGCCTGAGTAACCCGGGCGTTTCCGGTTATCGATGCGCCGGAAAATGCGAGCGCATTTTCATCGTAAATCCAGCAATCACCGCTTTGCGACAAGACGCTTTCGTCATCAATCCAGCCGCCAGGCGTACCGGCGGTAACATCATTAAAATCAATGAGCGCAATGATTTGGCGTAGTAATACGCTTTTTTTATTGCCATTATCCTGGTAACTAAAGGAGCGAAGCTCATCGCTGAGTCGATATTTGGTCATTGCTCATTTCCATGTTGCGCACCTTAGTTAAACGTAGCAAAGTTTTCCGCACTGGCTAAACCCGCTGAAATTCCATAAAATGCATTTCAAATATACTTTAAAAAATAAACAAAATGAGTAAGAGCAAACAGAGTGAACGGGTCCTCAATCTTCCGGCCGGTTATTTTGGCATGGTACTGGGGACAATCGGGATGGGATTCGCCTGGCGCTATGCCAGCCAGATTTGGCCGGTGAGCCACTGGATTGGCGACGGTTTAGTGATTCTCGCCATGGCCATTTGGGGGCTGCTGACGCTGGCTTTTATGTATCGCTTGCTGCACTTCCCGCACAGCGTACTGGCTGAAATTCGTCACCCGGTGATGAGTAGCTTTGTCAGTCTGTTTCCGGCCACAACCATGCTGGTAGCAATTGGTTTTGTTCCCTGGTATCGACCGCTGGCGATCGGGTTATTCAGCATTGGCGTGGTGATACAGCTGGCGTACGCGGCCTGGCAAACAGCAGGATTATGGCGTGGAGCGCATCCAGAGGAAGCCACCACGCCGGGTCTGTATCTGCCGACCGTCGCCAATAACTTTATCAGCGCAATGGCCTGTGGTGCGCTTGGTTTCAATGATGCCGGAATGGTGTTTTTGGGGGCAGGCGTATTTTCCTGGCTCAGCCTGGAACCGGTGATCCTGCAACGTTTACGTAGCTGCGGGGAACTGCCAGCGGTCTTACGGACTTCGCTTGGCATTCAACTGGCGCCCGCGCTGGTCGCTTGCAGCGCCTGGCTTAGCGTCAACGGCGGTGAGGGGGATACGTTAGCCAAAATGCTGTTCGGCTATGGTCTGCTGCAACTTCTGTTTATGCTACGTCTCATGCCATGGTACCTGTCGCAACCATTTAATGCCTCGTTCTGGAGCTTCTCGTTTGGCGTGTCGGCCCTGGCGACGACGGGCCTGCATCTGGGACACGGCAGCGAATCAGGATTTTTTCATACGCTGTCTATCCCTCTGTTTATTTTTACCAATTTTATCATTGCATTATTACTGATACGTACGCTTGCTTTGCTGCTGCAGGGAAAGCTGCTTATCCGCACAGAACGTGCTGCACTACTGAAATCTGAGGATAAATGATGACTCATTGCGACGAAAACTACTTTACTGAGAAATACGATTTAACCCGTACGCATTCCGATGTTGTTGAAGCGGCAAAAGTGGTCGCGCCAGGTAAAACATTAGATCTGGGCTGCGGTAATGGTCGTAACAGCCTGTACCTTGCGGCAAACGGCTATGACGTTACCGCATGGGATAAAAACCCCATGAGCATAGCGAACCTTGAGCGCATTAAAGCGGCGGAAGGACTGACCAACCTGCATGCGCAAGTCGCGGATCTTAACGCCTTACGCTTTGATGGCGAATATGATTTTATTCTTTCTACCGTTGTGCTGATGTTCCTTGAGGCTAAAACTATCCCGGGACTGATAGATAATATGCAGCGCTGCACGAAGCCAGGCGGATATAATTTAATCGTTGCGGCAATGGACACTGATGATTTCCCGTGCACTGTTGGTTTTCCGTTTGCGTTTAAAACGGGTGAATTACGCAACTATTACAGCGGGTGGGATCTGCTGAAATACAACGAAGACGTGGGTGAACTTCATCGTACGGATGAAAATGGTAATCGCATTAAACTGCGCTTTGCCACTATGCTGGCACGCAAAACTGTCTGAAGCTCCTGTCTGGGTTAACTCTCTCTGCGTTCAGCATTTTTTATGTTGAGCGCAAAGATAAAATTGTGCGGTCCTTACCATTTTTAGTGCATCCAAAATGAATCTGTTTTGCTATTCTTTTTAGGCATCATTGCGAAAACTAAAGGGATCGTTTCATGCGTACTCATACTTTATTTAAAGTTGCAGTGCTTACTGGCTTGTTGGCATTATCCGGCTGTGCGTCAAAAGTGACCGAACCGGATAAATATTCTGGGTTTTTAAAAAATTACTCTGATCTGAAGGAAACAAAATCGGCAACCGGACAAACGGTACTCCGTTGGGTTGATCCGAACTACAACGAATCCAAATATGACAACATTGTATATAACCCGGTAACGTATTATCCGGTTCCTAAACCTACTACGCAGGTAGGGCAGAAGGTTCTTGATCAGCTACTAACCTATACCAATACACAGTTGAAATCCGCAATCAGTAAACGTAAACCCCTGGTGACTACCCCTGGGCCACGTAGCCTGATTTTCCGCGGGGCAATTACCGGTGTAGCGACCAGTAAAGAAGGGCTGCAGTTCTACGAAGTGATCCCGGTTGCGCTGCTGGTTGCGGGAACGCAAATGGCAACGGGTCACCGTACCATGGATACCAACCTCTACTTTGAGGGTGAGTTGATTGATGCGGCGACCAATAAACCGGTTGTTAAGGTTGTACGTAAGGGTGAAGGTAAAGATCTGAACAACGAAAGCACGCCGATGGCGTTCGAAACGTTGAAGAAAGTTGTTGATGACATGGCGACTGATGCTTCCATGTTTGACGTGAACAAAAAAACACAATAATAATGATGAACGCACCATCTAAGGATGGTGCGTTTTTTTATGCCGTCCGGCGACGATATACGAGCTTACCCATCAGCGCTTCTGGTCGGGCAAACATCACCAGATTCCCCAGCAAAATCAATACTAATCCCACAATCGCATTTACCTGCCAGATATACCCTTCATACAATGTTGATAGCGTTAGTGCGACCAGAGGAAAAAGCAGCGTACTGTATGCGGCCTTACTGGGACCAATGCGACCGACCAGTGTGAAATAGGCGCCAAAGGCAATCACCGAACCAAAAATAGCCAGGTACAGCAGTGCGCTAAGATAGCTGAAAGTCCACTGCGGAGTGAAGTCATCGCCACGCACCAGCGCAATAGCGGCGATCAGCAATGTACCGTACAACATGGCCCAGCTATTGGTGGTCAATACTTCCAGCCCTTTTTTCTGATGGCGCAGACTTATCATGTTGCCCAATGAAAAACCAAAGGTTCCCAGAGCGCTTAAGCCGATGCCCAGCAGAAGTGAATGGTTGAAGCCACTGTTGAGCAAGTCCTGCCAGAACAGGGTGACAATGCCGGTCAGACCGAGACCGGCGGCAATATAAAAGCGCATCGGCGGTTTTTGACCGAAAAACAGAAAGCTATTGACCGCATTGAACAGGACGGCCATCGAGAAAATCACCGATTCAAGGCCCGTGTTAATCCACGCCGCAGCCGTATAAAAACACCAAAAGTTAAAGCAAAAAACGCATCCGCCTTGTAACAGACAAAACAGATGGTCACGACCAGATAGTTTGCGTAATTTACCGCTAACCAGCAGGATTATTATCATTACCGAGCTGGCAACGGCAAAGCGCCAAAAGATAGAAACCGGCGCTGAAACCGGTCCTTGTTGCAGATAAATGGCAATCCATGTCGTCCCCCAAATCACCACCACCAGGCAGTACAATAGTGCGTTCATACAACTCTCTCTTTTTGATCTTCAGGCGCACACTGTGTCACGTTGGGTAGCAGGGGGCTTTCATCAGATTGCGGTGGACTTGCAAAATCTTGCGCTTTTTTTCGCGCAAATGTGAAAAGGAAGCTGTTAACAATATGTAGCTGATATAGACTGAAAGCCTGCTAACTTATTTTGAATGTGATGGTATGTCTCAGCCCTACGGTGCCTTTGAAAACTTACGCAAACACAATGCCGTGCTGCACGAGTCGGTTGCGTTACATTCAGGGATCCAACTGGCGGCCTGGTCAAATAAGCGTGATACCATTACCCAGTATTGCGATCACCATACCCTCAGCTTATACATCGCCGATGGTTACGAGAGTTACCACAAGACGGCCGGCGGCTGGAAGAATGGCGGTGGGCCGGACCGTTTTTGCCTGATGCCGAAAGAGAGCGAATCCAGTTGGGATATCCGCGACGATCTTTCCTTTGTTCATCTCTATTGTACGGACGGCCATTTGCGCGAAGTGGGTGAAAAAGTCTGGGACAAAAGCCCTTATAGCTTCACGCTGGATGAGCATACGTTTGGCAGCGATCCGGGGATAACAGCGGTTTATCGTCAGTTTTTACTCGGGAATGACTGGCAACAACCGGCCAACCATCTCACGCTCAGCGCCGCGTCTTCGCTACTGCTCACGCATCTGATCCAGCATTACAGCAACGTCCAATGGCAGTTGCCCGTTGTCACCGGGGGACTTGCGCCTGCCACATTGCGCAATGTGCTGGCCTACATAGAAGCGCATCTGGCGTACCCCATTACCCTGAGCGATTTGGCAAGTGAGGCGGCGCTGAGTGAGTTCCATTTTGCCAGAATGTTTCGCCAGTCAATGAATATGGCGCCGCATCAGTACGTTATGCAACGACGTATGGTATTAGCCCAGCATCTGGTCTGTCATTCTTCCCGCAGTTTGTCGGATATTGCGATGGCTTGCGGGTTCAGTTCAGCGAGCCATTTCAGCAACCGGTTTAAGCAGGTGACGGGTAAAACGCCAACGCAGTTACGTGCGGCGAAATAAAGCAAACACCGCGTAGCACACACCTCCGGCGATCAGCCCCCAAAATGCAGACCCAACCCCCCATAGCGTTAGGCCACTGGCAGTGACCAGAAAAGTAATGATAGCCGCATCACGCTCGGATTCATGATGTAATGCCTGGTATAAGCTGCCGCTAATCGTGCCAAGCAGCGCCAGGCCCGCCAGCATTTGGATCCAGCTTACGGGCAAGGCCGCCATCAGTCCGGTGACCGAACCACCAAAAACCCCTGCCAAAAGATAGAAGACACCCGCCGCCGCCGCGGCAAGCCAACGTCGCTTTGCATCAGGATGCGCTTCGGGACTTTGGCAAATTGCCGCGGTTATGGCGGCAATGCAAATGGAATAGACGCCAAAAGGGGAAAACAGCAGCGCCAGCAGACCGGTAAAGACAATCAACGGTGAAACGGGTAACGCATAGCCTGACGCCTTCATGGTGGCGATACCAGGAGCATTTTGTGAGGCCATGGTGACCAGAAACAGCGGCAGTGCGATGCTAATGCTGTGGGCAAATGAAAAATGCGGGGCGATAAACTCAGGTAACACTGGAGATAAACTTACCTCATTAGTGACAATGTCACCTTTTATCAGCGCGATGATTATACCTATCAGCATCGCGGCGATTGTCGCATACCGTGGGGCAATGACTTTAAATGCTAACCATGCCACCAGTATGCTACCGCATAAGATAAGCTCACTGTTAAGGCTACTGAACGCCTGCAGGCCAAAGCGTAGCAGGATCCCGGCCAGCATGGCTGACGCCAGCGAGTGGGGGATTATTTTCATCAGTCGGGCAAAGAGTCCGGTTACGCCGCACAGCACAATTAAGGCGTTAGCCACGATGAAAATACCGATCGCGTCCTGAATCGTTACCCCTTGCAGGCCCGTAACCAGCAGTGCGGCGCCGGGCGTTGACCATGCAGTGAGAACAGGGGCGCGATACCATAATGTCAGCGCCAGCGTACTAACGCCCATCGCTATTCCCAGCGCGGTCATCCAACCCGCAATTTGCCCTGTCGTCGCACCTGCGGCCAGCGCCGCTTGCCAGATAATGGCTGCCGAACTGGCATAACCGACCAGCACCGCGACAAAACCTGATAGCACGGTAGGCAGAGGGATTGAAAATGTGCGCATAGCAACTCCGTGTGCGTTATAACGGTCAGCCACTGTAGCACTGTGCGTTATAGCGTACAAGTGCTAAGCTGTAGCCTTGAGAAGGAAGGGCGAAGGAGGAGAAACATGGATAACTTAACTCACTATCTGGCGACGACGCTCAGAACGCTGCGCCACCAGCGGGAATGGAGCCTCTCGCGTCTGGCGGAGGAAACCGGCGTGTCAAAAGCGATGCTGGGGCAGATTGAGCGCAATGAATCCAGCCCTACAGTGGCGACATTGTGGAAAATCGCCACCGGGCTGAATGTCCCATTTTCGACGTTTATTTCACCACCTGAGTCAGACGGCACGCCGTCTTTCGATCCCCAACACCAGGCGATGGTCGTCACGCCGCTGTTCCCATGGGATCCTCAGTTGTGTTTCGATCACTTTTCGATACTGCTGGCGCCCGGCGCGCTTAGTGAATCCACGCCACACGAAAGCGGTGTTATAGAGCACGTAGTGGTGATTAGTGGACTGCTGGATATGTGCATTGATGGTCTATGGCGTACCATTAAAGCCGGTGAAGGTGTCCGTTTTGCCGGCGATACGGCCCATAGTTACCGTAACAGCGGTGAACAAACGGTTCACTTTCATTCGCTGATCCATTACCCGCACAGTTGATCGGGAAAACTATTCCGAAATGCCGCGCTTGTGACTACAATAGCCGCCATTTTTACCGCTTGTGGATGGTAACAACTGTATGCGCCAGCAACCTCATCACCTTGAATTGTTAAGCCCGGCTCGGGATACCGCCATTGCGCGCGAAGCCATTCTGCACGGCGCAGACGCCGTTTACATTGGCGGACCGGGATTTGGCGCGCGTCATAACGCCAGCAACAGCCTGAAAGATATCGCCGAACTGGTGCCATTCGCTCATCGCTTCGGGGCGAAAATCTTTGTGACGCTGAATACGATTTTGCACGATGATGAACTGGAGCCCGCACAGCGATTAATTACCGATCTGTACCAGACCGGTGTTGATGCTCTGATTGTGCAGGATATGGGGATTCTGGAGCTGGATATTCCCCCCATTGAGCTGCATGCCAGCACGCAGTGTGATATTCGCAGCGTCGAGAAGGCGAAGTTTCTGTCTGATGTCGGATTTACCCAGATTGTCCTGGCGCGGGAACTGAGCCTTGAGCAAATTAACGCCATCCACCAGGCCACGGACGCGACCATTGAATTTTTCATTCACGGTGCGTTGTGCGTTGCCTATTCAGGTCAGTGTTATATTTCACATGCGCAAACCGGACGTAGCGCTAACCGCGGCGACTGTTCCCAGGCTTGCCGTCTGCCGTATACCCTGAAAGACGATCAGGGGCGCGTGGTGTCCTATGAAAAACACCTGCTGTCGATGAAAGATAACGATCAGACCGCCAACCTGGGCGCGTTGATTGATGCAGGCGTGCGCTCTTTCAAAATCGAAGGGCGCTACAAAGACATGAGCTATGTGAAGAATATTACCGCGCATTATCGTCAGATGCTCGACGCCATCATTGAAGAGCGCGGCGACCTTGCCCGTTCATCAGCCGGACGCACCGAACATTTCTTTACCCCCTCCACGGAAAAAACCTTCCATCGCGGTAGCACCGATTATTTTGTCAATGCGCGTAAGGGCGATATCGGCGCGTTTGACTCGCCAAAATTCATTGGTCTGCCGGTTGGTGAAGTCCTGAAGGTCGCGAAAGATCATCTGGATGTTGAGGTCACCGAGCCGCTGGCGAACGGCGATGGTCTGAACGTGTTAATCAAGCGTGAGGTGGTTGGTTTCCGTGCCAATACCGTTGAAAAAACGGGGCACAATCGATATCGGGTGTGGCCGAATGAAATGCCAGCCGATTTGCACAAAGTGCGTGCGCATCATCCGCTGAACCGTAATCTCGATCATAACTGGCAGCAGGCGTTAACCAAAACCTCCAGCGAACGTCGTATCGCGGTTGATATTGAACTGGGCGGCTGGCAGGAGCAGTTGATCCTGACGCTCACCAGTGAAGAGGGGGTGAGCATCACGCATACGCTGGACGGCCACTTTGACGAAGCGAACAATGCAGAAAAAGCGTTAAGCAACCTGCAGGATGGCCTGGCCAAACTTGGACAAACGCTTTATTACGCCCGCGATATTCAGGTTAATCTCCCGGGGGCGCTGTTTGTGCCAAACGGTCAACTCAATCAACTGCGACGTGAAGCTGTCGACATGCTGGATGCGGCGCGTTTGCAAAACTATCAGCGCGGCAGTCGCAAACCGGTGTCACAGCCGGCGCCGGTGTATCCACAAACGCATCTGAGCTTCCTGGCAAACGTCTACAACCATAAAGCGCGTGAGTTTTATCACCGCTATGGCGTTCAGTTGATTGATGCGGCCTATGAAGCGCATGAAGAAAAGGGCGATGTGCCGGTGATGATCACCAAACATTGTCTGCGTTTTGCGTTTAACCTGTGTCCGAAACAGGCGAAAGGAAACATCAAGAGCTGGAAAGCGACACCGATGCAGTTGGTAAACGGCGATGAAGTTCTGACGCTGAAATTTGATTGCCGACCGTGCGAAATGCATGTAATCGGCAAGATGAAACATCATATTCTGAAAATGCCGTTGCCGGGCAGCATCGTCGCTTCCGTCAGTCCCGAAGAACTGATGAAAACATTGCCAAAGCGTAAACCTTAACCCTGATGAGTATCGGGTTTGCGTGATTTTTGCCAGTAATGATGTTCGCGAAGATCGGCGGCGGATTCTTCCGCCGTCACGCGCAGTTCATCGCTGTCGGCGGTGTGCCGTAATACGTGATCGGCATCCTGCACCTGAAGATACTCATGTCCCTGATTGGTTGCGAGAAGTTGACCCGAAAAAAGCGCGCTGGCCAGCAATAACACCGTTAACCCTTTCTTAAACATCGTGAACCCTCTGGTACGTTAGCAGCGGAAGTGGCGATAATTTCGCCATGTGACTATTCAATATTTTAATCGGGGAAATGGCAATCTCTGTTTTGCCAATGAGATGTTTTTTGCATTTTTGTTTGGCCAACGTTGGGATTTGTTACAACCGGGTAGTATTGCGCTGCCCGGTTGTTTTCAGGGAGGGAATCAGGACTTAAAGCCAGCAGCCGTCATCAGTAAACGAAAGAACATACCGACGGCGGCCAGGGCCAGCACGCTGCCGCCCCAGAGGATCACCAGCCACATCAGGCGTTTCCAGATTGATTGTTGCATCAATGATACCCCTCACCATGTTGAACTTTGCCGCGGAAAACGTAGTAGCTCCAGAAGGTATACACCAGGATTATCGGGATAATCAGTAGTGCGCCAACCAACATAAAGCCCTGACTTTGCGCAGGCGCTGCCGCCTGCCAGAGCGTAATGGATGGCGGAATGATATGCGGCCATATGCTGATCCCCAGACCGCTGAACCCAAGGAAGATCAATCCCAGCGTCAAAACAAAGGGCAGTGCATGGCTGTGCTGTTGGTCCAGCGAGCGCCACAACCACATGCTGATCAACACCACCAGCAGCGGAACCGGCATCAGGAACCACAGGTTAGGCAGGCTAAACCAGCGCTCGGCAATCGCACTGTGCGCCAGCGGCGTCCATAGGCTGATAATGGCGGTAACAACCAGCATCGCCAGCAGCAGTTTTTTGGCCACGCGGCGCATTTTATCCTGCAACGGATTTTCGCTTTTCATCACCAGCCATGTTGCCCCCAGCAGGGCGTAAGCCACGACCAGGCCAACACCGCAGAACAGCGTGAACGGGGTCAGCCAGTCGAAAGGGCCGCCGCTATAGCTGCGTCCGGTGACAGAAAATCCGTTAAGCACGGCACCTACCACGATGCCCTGAGTGAATGTCGCCAGAATTGAACCGCCGAGAAAAGCTTTATCCCAGAATGGTCGATGTGCCGGCGTGGCATTGAAGCGAAACTCAAAAGCGACGCCGCGAAAAATCAGGCCGAGCAGCATCAGGGTGAGCGGGATCGTCAGCGCATCGACAATCACCGCATAGGCCAGGGGGAAAGCGCCGAATAGTCCGGCTCCGCCCAGTACCAGCCACGTTTCATTGCCGTCCCACACGGGGGCGACGCTATTCACCATCACATCACGGTCATCCGCATCCTGAATAGCAGGAAATAAAATGCCGATACCGAGATCGAAACCGTCCATCACGATATACATCAACGTGGCGAACACGATAATAACAAACCAGATAACTGATAAATCGATACCCATTAGCGGTGAGCCTCCGGTTGAGAATCGAGAACTGCAGCAGAAAGCGGTCGTGCAGGCGTGCCGGATGGCGGCGTTGACGGATCATGTTCCTGTGGCCCTTTACGGATCAGGCGGATCATGTAGCTGTAACCGACGCCAAATACGGAGCTGTACACCACAAAGAATGACAGCAAGCTGATGCTCATATGTAAATCGCCATGCGCGGAAACGGCATCCGCGGTACGTTGCAGACCGTAGACCACCCACGGTTGACGGCCAACTTCAGTGGTTACCCAGCCAGCCAGAATGGCAATCAGACCGGAGGGACCCATCCATAATGCAAAACGCAGGAAAGGACGTGAGGTGTATAGCCGCTGCTTGTAACGTAGCCGCAGGGCGATCGCGCCCAGCAGGATCATCAGCATGCCTAGCCCTGCCATAATGCGAAACGACCAGAACACCATGGTTGAATTGGGCCGGTCTTCTTTAGGAAACTCTTTCAGGGCCGGGACTTGTTTATCCAGACTGTGGGTCAGGATCAGACTGCCCAGCGCCGGGATTTCCAGTCCATAGCGGGTACGCTCCTGTTCCATATCCGGCCAGCCGAACAGCAATAGCGGAGTGGGTTCACCGGGCGGATTTTCCCAGTGCCCTTCAATCGCCGCAATTTTTGCCGGCTGGTGTTTCAGCGTATTCAAACCGTGCATATCACCAATCAATGCCTGGAGCGGGGCGACGATTAATGTCATCCACAGCGCCATCGAAAACATAGCGCGAATAGCCGGCGTATTGTTTCCGCGCAGCAAATGCCACGCCGCAGAAGCGGCGACAAATAACGCGCTGCTGAGGAAGGCGGCAACGGACATATGCAGCAAACGATAAGGAAATGAAGGATTGAAAATAACAGCGAACCAGTCGACGGGAACAACCTGACCATTAACGATTTCGTAGCCTTGCGGCGTCTGCATCCAGCTGTTGGAGGCGAGGATCCAGAAGGTAGAAATAATGGTACCCAACGCAACCATACAGGTCGCGAAGAAGTGCAGGCCTGGCCCCACGCGATTCCAGCCGAACAGCATTACGCCCAGGAAACCCGCTTCGAGGAAAAAGGCGGTTAACACTTCATAGGTCAGCAGCGGTCCGGTGATGCTCCCGGCGAACTCGGAAAAACCACTCCAGTTGGTGCCGAATTGATAGGCCATCACCAGCCCGGAAACCACGCCCATACCAAAGTTTACGGCGAATATTTTCGACCAGAAATGATATAGCGAGCGCCAGGTGGGATTTTTCGTTTTTAGCCACAGCCCTTCGAGCACTGCCAGATAACTGGCGAGGCCGATGGTAATGGCCGGAAAGATAATGTGGAAGGATACCGTAAACGCGAACTGGATCCTCGCCAGGTGAAACGCGTCAAGACCGAACATGCTTAACTCCGCAGGCAAAATTGATTTGGCGCAATTCTAAGCCTGGGAAGCAATGGAGGGCAGAAACAGAACAGTTCTTTTTAACCATAACAGTTGTCGCTCTGTTATAGGTTGGCATGGCTGATATGAAATCTGGAAGCTGGATTCCTGTTATTAAATAGCGTCCTCCCCACGCTAGTGATTTTGCGTTATTAATAGCAACACAATCAAAAAAGTAATCATAAATGTTTACTTTGTGTATATAATAGACGACAGGGAGGCGCAGTGAAGCAAAGTGAGTTCAGACGCTGGCTTGAATCTCAGGGAGTTAAAGTTACAAACGGCTCAAATCATCTGAAGTTGAGGTATCAGGGAAGACGTAGCGTTGTGCCCAGGCATCCTGGTGATGAGATAAAAGAGGCCCTGCGAAAAGCGATCCAAAAGCAGCCTGGCTTACAGTAATCATCATCTCTATAAGGCTGACTATATGAGAAATTTTGAGAAAATTATGCGTTATCCCGTTAATCTAATACCCGCCGTGGAAGGTGGGTTCATGGTGTCTTTTCCGGATATTCCTGAAGCATTGACTCAGGGAGAAACTCGCCATGATGCTTTGCAGGCTGCGCAGGCCGCATTGGTCACCGCTTTTGAATTCTATTTCGACGATAACGAACCGATTCCTTTGCCTTCAGCGGTTGTCGCTGGCGCTGATTATGTGGAAATACCACTAAGCGTTGCGTCTAAGGTTCTGTTGTTAAATGCCTTCCTTGAATCGAATATTACCCAGCAGGAGTTGGCAAACAGGATCGGCAGGCCTAAGCAGGAAATCACCCGTTTATTCGATTTAAAGCACGCGACAAAAATTGATGCTGTGCAGATAGCTGCCCGCGCTTTAGGAAAAGAACTGTCGGTAACGATGTTGTAAAACTGTTAACCATAACAGTTATAAAAAATATCTTGATTATGTAAACTGATATATATAGTGGTTGTCACCGACACCGGTAATCAGGACGAAAGATGAAAAAGTACCAGCGACTGGCAGAGCAAATTCGCGATCAAATCGCGTCTGGCGTATGGCAACCCGGCGATCGTCTGCCTTCATTGCGTGAGCAGGTGGTCAGTAGCGGGATGAGTTTTATGACCGTTGGCCACGCATATCAGTTGCTGGAAAGCCAGGGGAGGATTATTGCCCGGCCCCAGTCCGGTTATTATGTTGCCGCGCGCCCTGAACGTCATTCTGCAGCACCTC
Source organism: Citrobacter sp. W9 (assembly GCF_026719375.1). Taxonomy (NCBI): domain Bacteria; kingdom Pseudomonadati; phylum Pseudomonadota; class Gammaproteobacteria; order Enterobacterales; family Enterobacteriaceae; genus Citrobacter; species Citrobacter sp. W9. Next base: position 68,398 of record NZ_JAPPTE010000011.1, read on the forward strand.
AGGTGCAGGTGATGCGCGACGAAGCGGTGGATATCAACACCTACATTTTTGATATGCTGCAGGCCAGCCGGGATGCGTCAGTAATGCCATTTGCCTCCGCATTCCCTGACCCGCGTTTGTTTCCCCTTCAGCAGTTAAACCGCTCGCTGGCGCAGGTGAGTAAAACGGCCACGGCTATGAGCGTGATTGAAAACCTGCCGCCGGGGAATCATGAATTGCGCCATGCCATTGCCCGTCGCTATGCCCAACAGGGAATGACCATTTCACCTGACGAAATTGTGATCACCACCGGTGCGCTTGAAGCTCTCAACCTGAGTCTGCAGGCGGTCACTGAACCGGGGGACTGGGTGATTGTCGAAAACCCCTGTTTTTATGGCGCATTGCAGGCACTGGAGCGATTACGTCTGAAGGCGCTGTCTGTTGCCACTGATGTCAAAGAGGGGATCGATCTGGCCGCGCTGGAGCAGGCGTTGCAGGAGTATCCGGTAAAAGCGTGCTGGTTGATGACCAACAGCCAAAATCCGCTGGGGTTTACGCTCAGCGCAGAGAAAAAAGCGCATCTGGTTGCATTACTGGAGAAATATCATGTGATGCTGATTGAAGATGATGTTTATAGCGAACTTTACTTTGGCCGGGAAAAACCGCTCCCCGCTAAAGCCTGGGATCGCAGCGATAGCGTTCTGCATTGTTCATCATTTTCAAAATGCCTGGTGCCCGGATTTCGCATTGGCTGGGTGGCGGCAGGGAAACATGCCCGGCGCATTCAACGACTCCAGCTAATGAGCACCTTATCCACCAGTTCTCCCATGCAGCTTGCACTCGTCGACTATCTGTCAACACGACGCTATGACGCGCATTTGCGTCGTTTACGCCGTCAGCTTGCGGAACGCAAACAGCAGGCCTGGCAAACGCTACTGCGCCATCTTCCGGCGGAGGTCAAAATTCACCACAACGACAGCGGCTATTTTCTGTGGCTCGAACTGCCGGAACCGCTGGATGCGGGAGAGCTCAGTACGCAAGCGCTGGCGCACCACATCAGCATTGCGCCGGGAAAAATGTTCTCAACCTCGGGGAGCTGGACACGTTTCTTTCGCTTTAATACCGCATGGCATTGGGGAGAACGCGAGGAACTGGCGGTGAAACAGCTTGGAAAATTAATTCGCGACATGATGAAATAAAATGTAACGCGCTATTCAATATAAAAGAATAGTGCGTTCTTATTTTCGAAATAGAGAATACCGAACCCTGATGTTATTTATATCGGGTGCTACCATACAAAAAATCAATAGTTCTAACTATTGCCACCTCTGCACCTAACTCCTTGTCTATACTCCAGAAGATTAAAACACCCAGTCTGAATCAGTAGCGTAATGAGCGTTAGCTCACAACCTGATTAAATTTCCTTGCGCCAGCAGGAACGCTTAGCACACCCCGACTATTTTTAGGAAAGGACATATATTTACGGCAAGGCTGCCGCTCAATATTTTTTAGACAGGAGTAAGATGTTATGAGCAAGCAATTTGCCCTCAGTAGCCTGTGTGCGCTCAGTATGACGCTGATGACTGCACAGGCAGCCGAACCCCCGACATCATTAGATAAACCAGAAGGCCGCCTGGATATTATTGCCTGGCCGGGTTATATCGAACGCGGACAAACCGATAAACAATATGACTGGGTCTCGCAGTTTGAGAAAGATACCGGCTGCGCGGTCAATGTGAAAACGGCGGCCACATCGGATGAGATGGTCAGCCTGATGGCAAAAGGCGGCTACGACCTGGTGACCGCGTCCGGTGACGCTTCACTGCGTCTGATTATGGGTAAACGCGTGCAGCCGATTAACACCGCGCTGATCCCAAACTGGAAAACTATCGATCCACGCGTGGTGAAAGGCGAGTGGTTTAACGTTGGCGGAAAAGTATATGGCACCCCGTATCAGTGGGGACCAAACTTGCTGATGTATAACACCAAAACCTTCCCAACGCCGCCGGATAGCTGGAACGTGGTGTTTGTTGAGCAAAAACTCGAGGATGGAAAAAGCAATAAAGGACGCGTGCAAGCCTATGATGGTCCGATCTATATTGCCGATGCCGCGTTATTCGTTAAAGCCACCCAGCCGCAATTAGGCATCACCGATCCCTACCAACTCACCGAACAACAGTACCAGGCGGTTATCAAAGTCCTGAGCGATCAACATGCGCTAATTCATCGTTATTGGCACGATACTACTGTGCAAATGAGTGACTTCAAAAACGAAGGCGTGGTGGCATCCAGCGCCTGGCCTTATCAGGCTAACGCCCTGAAAGCCGAAGGTCAGCCTGTTGCCACGGTATTCCCAAAAGAAGGGGTTACCGGCTGGGCTGACACCACCATGCTGCACAGTGCAGCGAAACACCCGGTGTGCGCTTACAAATGGATGAACTGGTCATTAACCCCGAAAGTACAGGGCGACGTAGCGGCCTGGTTTGGTTCTCTGCCAGTGGTGCCTGAAGGATGTAAAGCCAGCCCGCTGTTGGGTGAAAAGGGCTGTGAAACCAACGGCTATAGCTACTTTGACAAAATCGCTTTCTGGAAAACGCCAATTGCGGAAGGCGGCAAATTCGTTCCTTACAGTCGCTGGACGCAGGATTACATCGCCATTATGGGCGGTCGTTAATTCCGCTGGGGGTTTTATGACGTACGCAGTAGAGTTTCATAACGTCTCGCGTCTGTACGGGGATGTTCGTGCAGTTGATGGAGTGAGTATTGCGATTAACGACGGGGAGTTTTTCTCAATGCTGGGGCCATCCGGCTCCGGCAAGACCACCTGCCTGCGTCTGATTGCCGGGTTCGAGCAGCTTTCAGGCGGCGCAATCACCATTTTTGGAAAACAGGCCAGCGAATTGCCCCCCTGGGAGCGGGACGTCAATACGGTATTTCAGGACTACGCGCTATTCCCACATATGTCGATCCTCGACAACGTCGCTTACGGGCTGATGGTCAAAGGGATTGATAAAAAACAGCGTCACGCCAAAGCCCGTGAGGCGCTTGATAAAGTCGCACTCGGTTTTGTTCATGAGCGCAAACCGTCACAGCTTTCCGGCGGACAACGTCAGCGCGTGGCGATTGCCAGGGCGCTGGTCAATGAACCGCGCGTTCTGCTGTTGGATGAGCCGCTCGGGGCGTTGGATCTTAAGTTGCGCGAACAGATGCAATTAGAGCTGAAGAAGTTACAGCAATCTCTCGGTATCACCTTCATTTTTGTCACTCACGATCAGGGCGAAGCGCTGTCGATGTCTGACCGTGTGGCGGTGTTTAATAACGGTCGTATCGAACAGGTGGATTCTCCGCGTGAACTGTACATGCGTCCACGGACACCGTTTGTGGCGAGCTTCGTCGGGACGTCCAATGTCTTTGATGCCACGATGTCAGCGAACGTTTGCGGGCTACAGGGAATGTTTTCCCTGCGTCCGGAACACATTCGGTTGAATGATGCCGGGGGAGACGTCCAGGCTCCGGGCGTTATCCAGGCGGTGCAGTACCAGGGCGCGGCGACACGGTTTGAACTGAAACTGGCTGGCGGTGAAAAATTACTGGTGAGCCAGGCGAACCTGACGGGAGAAATGCTGCCGTCAACGCTGTCACCGGGTCAGCAGGTGATGGCATCGTGGTCACGCGACGTGATGGTGCCGTTGGTTGAGGAGAGGTGAATGGCTATGAACGTCTTACATTCGCCATCGCAACCGACAAATCTGAACAAGATTTCCGGTTTCTTCTGGCGTAACCCGGGGCTGGGGCTGTTTTTACTGCTTCTCGGGCCGCTGATGTGGTTTGGCATCGTCTACTTTGGCTCACTGCTGACGCTGTTGTGGCAAGGTTTTTATACCTTCGACGATTTCACCATGTCGGTCACGCCGGACCTGACGCTGGCGAATCTGCAGGCGCTGTTTAATCCCGCCAACTACGACATCATTTTGCGTACCCTGACGATGGCGATAGCGGTCACCATTGCCAGCGCGGTTCTGGCGTTTCCGATGGCGTGGTATATGGCGCGCTATACCAGCGGCAAAATGAAAGCCTTTTTTTACATTGCGGTGATGCTGCCGATGTGGGCCAGTTACATTGTTAAAGCCTACGCGTGGACGTTACTGTTGGCGAAAGACGGTGTGGCGCAGTGGTTTTTAACCCATCTTGGGCTGGAGCCGCTGCTGCTTTCGTTCCTGACGCTACCTGCTGTCGGCGGCAATACGTTGTCGACCTCAGGGTTAGGGCGCTTTCTGGTGTTCGTTTACATCTGGTTGCCGTTTATGATCCTCCCGGTACAAGCCGCTTTGGAGAGGCTTCCGCCGTCACTGTTACAGGCTTCCGCTGATTTGGGCGCGCGCCCGCGTCAAACCTTCCGCTATGTGGTTCTTCCGATGGCAATACCCGGTATCGCGGCGGGATCTATCTTTACTTTCTCTCTGACGTTGGGCGATTTTATCGTGCCGCAACTGGTGGGACCGCCGGGGTATTTCATCGGCAACATGGTGTATTCGCAACAAGGGGCGATCGGCAATATGCCGATGGCGGCGGCATTTACTCTGGTGCCGATTGTGTTAATCGCACTGTATCTGGCGTTCGTGAAGCGTCTGGGAGCTTTCGATGCACTCTGAACGCGCACCCTGGTTACTCAAACTGGCGGCATGGGGCGGGGTTATTTTCCTGCACTTTCCCATCCTCATCATCGCCACCTATGCTTTTAATACTGAGGAGGCTGCTTTTAGTTTTCCACCGCAGGGGTTGACGCTGAAGTGGTTTAGCGTTGCGGCGCAGCGTAGCGATATTCTGGAGTCTGTGACGTTGTCACTTAAAATCGCTGCGTTGTCGACGGCTATTGCTCTCGTTCTGGGGACGCTGGCCGCTGCCGCGCTGTGGCGCAGGGACTTTTTTGGCAAGAGTGCAATATCGCTGTTGCTGCTGTTGCCAATCGCGTTACCGGGGATCATCACCGGTCTGGCGCTGTTGACGGCGTTTAAAACCATCAACCTGGAACCGGGTTTTCTCACGATCGTGGTGGGGCATGCGACGTTTTGCGTGGTGGTGGTATTTAACAACGTTGTGGCGCGTTTTCGCCGTACCTCATGGAGTCTGGTTGAAGCGTCTATGGATCTTGGCGCCAACGGCTGGCAAACCTTTCGTTACGTGGTGCTGCCGAACCTGGCATCGGCACTGCTGGCGGGCGGAATGCTGGCGTTTGCCTTGTCATTTGATGAAATCATCGTGACAACGTTCACCGCCGGACATGAAAGAACACTTCCTTTGTGGCTGCTCAATCAACTGGGTCGTCCACGGGATGTGCCTGTCACCAACGTTGTGGCATTGCTGGTAATGCTGGTGACTACACTGCCAATTTTAGGGGCCTGGTGGCTAACGCGTGAAGGCGACACTCTCGCCGGAAACGGTAAATAAACGACGATATGGGAAATTGCTATGCAACATCAATTACTGATTAATGGCGAGCTGGTCAACGGTGAAGGTGAAAAGCAGCCAGTCTATAACCCTGCAACTGGTGAATGCATTCTGGAGATTGCCGAGGCCTCAGCCACGCAGGTTGATGCCGCGGTCCGTGCGGCCGACAGTGCCTTTGCCAGTTGGGGACAAACCACACCGAAAGTGCGTTCCGAGTTACTGCTGAAACTGGCGGATGCTATCGCGGATAACGCGCAAACCTTCGCTGAGCTGGAATCGCTCAACTGCGGTAAGCCGCTGCACTGTGTGCTCAACGATGAAATTCCGGCCATCGTCGATGTTTTCCGCTTCTTTGCCGGGGCGGCCCGCACCCTGCAAGGACAGGCCGCCGGAGAGTATCTGGAAGGGCATACGTCAATGATTCGCCGGGATCCGCTGGGCGTGGTCGCCTCTATTGCGCCGTGGAACTACCCGCTGATGATGGCGGCGTGGAAACTGGCTCCGGCGCTGGCGGCGGGGAACTGCGTGGTGATTAAACCGTCGGAAATTACCCCATTGACGGCGCTTAAACTGGCCGAGTTTGCCAAAGATATTTATCCGGCAGGCGTTGTCAACGTGCTGTTTGGCCGTGGAAAAACCGTGGGCGATCCGCTGACCGGACATGAAAAGGTCCGCATGGTTTCATTGACCGGCTCTATTGCCACCGGCGAACATATTATCCAGCATACCGCGTCTTCAATTAAGCGCACACATATGGAACTGGGCGGCAAAGCCCCGGTCATCATTTTTGATGATGCGGATCTGGATGCGGTAGTGAGCGGCGTGCGAACCTTTGGTTATTACAACGCCGGACAAGACTGTACCGCCGCTTGTCGAATCTATGCCCAGAAAGGCATTTATGACGCGTTGGTTGAGAAACTTGGCGCCGCGGTTGCCAGCCTAAAAATTGGCGCGCCGAACGACGAATCGACGGAGCTGGGACCGGTAAGTTCGCAGGCACATCTTGATCGCGTGGCCAAAGCGGTCGATGAGGCCAAAGCCCTGGGGCATATCAAGGTTATCACCGGTGGTAAAAAAGTGGACGGCGCAGGCTACTACTTTGCCCCAACGCTGCTGGCCGGGGCAAAGCAAGAAGATGCCATCGTGCAGCGGGAAGTTTTTGGTCCGGTGGTCAGCGTGACCGTATTTGATGATGAAGACCAGGTGCTGGCATGGGCGAATGATTCGAAATACGGACTGGCATCTTCTGTCTGGACCCGGGACGTCGGCCGCGCGCATCGGTTCAGTGCTCGTCTGCAATATGGTTGCACCTGGGTCAATACCCACTTCACGCTGGTCAGCGAGATGCCGCACGGTGGGCAAAAACAGTCTGGTTATGGCAAAGATATGTCGGTGTACGGGCTTGAGGATTACACGATTGTTCGCCATGTCATGATCAAGCATGAGTAACAATTTAAGCGTGAACACCTAATGAGGCACGGATAGCTAAAAATTAGCAAACGGGTCTCTATACTATTCGCGCCACTGGCCTCGTCGCCATCGGACGGCGGTAAGTTGGAAATATCCGCGAGGTCAGGCTAATTGATACGACAAAGCCCCAGCTTAACGCCGGGGCTTTGTGCTTTCAGGTATACCGTCCAGTTATCAGCGGCGGTAGCTGCAAAGCCAGGCAAGTAGCGCACAGACGCTCAGCACCAGCCCCAGTTGTTGCACCATGCCAGCCAATCCCAGCATCATTCCCAGCAACAGGTAATAGCTTAACCCGAACAAAGCACCAGCGGCCCCGGCTTGTTCACGATAGCGACGCAGTGCCTGGCTCAATACATTGGGAATGGCGATACCATAGGCCAGTACCACCCCAAACACCGGTATCAGGATCCATGCAGTATGCTGTAGCCACCACGCCGCCAGACCTGAGAACATGGCCAGCACACAGGCATGACGTACCATCTGTTCCGGCGTCAGACCTGTCGTTAACAGACGCCGATTCAACAGGCTTCCCGACAGCGAAGCAAGCGCAAGTAACACCCCCGTCCAGCCAAAGGCTCTGGAACTCCATCCCAACTGTCTGAAAAGAAATGGCGCCAGACTGTAATAGCTAAACAGCATGGTATTTAACAGGGCGACCAGCATAGCATTTTTCCACAGCTCATCGTCCCGTGCCATGCGGGGCAGGAGCACAGCCATCCGCGGGCGGATCGTATTCTCCGGCCTTGTTTCCGGCAAACGGGTTGCTGTCAGTATGAGCAGTAATATCGCCAGCAAAACAAGAGCAACGAATACACCGATATGACCATACAGGCTTACCAGCCAACCTCCGCTTAGCAGGCCGAAAACCGGACTCAGGGCCAGCGCAGCCCCCATCACGGAAAAGACGCGGGATAGCGTGGTTGATTCATAACAGTCCCTCAATATGGTTTGTACCACGACTGACCCGGCAGCCGCTCCGATGGCTGACACCATCCGCGCCAGCAGCAACACGTTGAAATTGGTGGCAACAATGGCCAATGCACAACCTGTGCCGTAGCAGATTAGTCCTGCCAGCATCGCCCGCCGTCGTCCGATACTGTCGCTCAGCCAGCCCCACATCGCCACACCGACGGCGAAGGCCACAAAGTAAACGGAGAGTGTTTGAGCTGCACGTTCACTGCTTATGTGAAAAGCGGTAGCGATACCTGGCAATGCCGGGCTGTAAATGGTTTCCACCAGTTGCGGAAACATTATCAACAGAGTGAGCAGCCAAAGCGGCGGACGACGAAGAATATTCATAGCAATATCCGAAGAGACCGAAAACAGGCGGGAATTATTGCTGAAAGCGGGTTGTCTTATTACTATTATCAGGACTTTATATATCAAATATCGGACAGATAATGAAAATTGCCCCCGATGAAATTTTCGATGCGGATAGCTTTGATAACCCGGTAATTGGGATTGCCGCCGATATGGGCGTACACGATTCCGGACGCCATAGCCACCTTCGTCATCAACTCCTTTTTTCGGCGGCGGGGAGCATCACGATTGAACTGGAGCAGGCCCTGTGCCTGCTGCCGCCACGGCGTGCGGTCTGGATCCCAGCCGGTACGGTTCATCGCGCCATCATGCGTGGCGTAATGGCTTATCGTTCTTTGTACTTTTCATCCTCGCTGCCGTTATCCGATCTGCCCATGCATATCGTCGAGGTTAATCCACTTTTTTTCGAAGTCATAGAACGCATGGCCTTTTGGTCATGGGATATGCCTGCGGTGCAACAGGCCAGCCTCATCACCGTTTTTTGTGAGGAATTGCGGGCCTCACGTAGTGAAAACTGGACATTACAATTTCCCTCAGATCCACGGCTGGACGTATGGCTTGAGCAATTGCGCATGGGGGCGTTGCCACCGCGACTGAATCAGTTGTCCCAACGGGTTGGGGCGTGTGAGAAGACCATCAGCCGGATCTTCATCAGAGATACCGGGATGAATTATCAGCACTGGCGGCAGCAATTTAGACTTTTAAAAGCCATGGAAATGCTGGCTGACGGGAGTCCTGGTAGTCAGGTGGCGCAACATCTGGAATTTGTCAGTGACAGTGCTTTTATTGCATTTTTCCGTCAGCATACCGGCACCACGCCAGCCCGCTTTACAGGCAAATAATGCCGCAGAAGGATTAGGGATATTACATCCTAAGGATGATTTACCGGATGAAGGCAGAGTGGGAAGATCGTTGGCTAATGGCAGAGAGAAAACCCTCTCTGCCAGTGGACGCTGCAATTAATTCAGAAGAGTCACATCAAGCAAACCAGCCGAACCTTGCGGAAATCAGACTGAAAAGTCCTACAGCAGCAAATATATTTATCAGCACCACAGTTTTACTGGAAACATTCATTTGTGCCACCTTTCGTTTTAACCCCTATGGGTATAGTACGGGTTATAACTATCCGCAATAGTACGAATTCTGAACATAATGAAAACGGGTTGTTTTACCGCCGTTTCTCTTAAAATAATTAATAAAACTTGATGTGAGTCATGAAAAAGAGCATATTGCGCGCGATTTTACCTTCCGGCCAGGATGCCTTACATGTCTCTGTACCAAAAAATGTTGGTCTTTTATGCGGTGATGGCCGCTATCACGGCAATCATCACCTGGTTTCTGTCACGCGAGAAAAAGCGGATTCGTTTTCTCAGCGCGGTATTAGTCGGGGCGACCTGGCCAATGAGCTTTCCCGTCGCGCTGATGTTTTCACTTTTCTGATGAGGCCGTTTCAGCAGGAAAGCAGGGCATCTAAACGTTTTTTGTCGACTTCATTAACATCCTGTGGGTGCTGATATCCCACGTTCTCATTCGCGCGGGTGTACAAAGCAACCAGCCAGTCGTAAACATAGCGGCTTGCGCCGTGCGAGGGCTGTTCTTCCAGTTTGGCCAGGCGCGACATCGGTTGTTGCTTTGGCGCGCTAAAAATAGCCGCGCCTTTTTGGATCCTGCTGGCAGGGCGCTGTTCCTCAGCAACGTTGGTAAATCCAAGCCAGGTAATAAAATCCCCAATATCGGCATGTAGCTGCGCTGCACAAACGTTTTCGCGCTGCATCATGCGCTGTAAGCGTTGCGGCATCTCCAGGCGATAACTGGTGGTCACAAGAATGTCAGCCACCTGCCTTAGCGTACGAGGATCGAGGCTTAAACGGCGCGCATTATTTTCATCGCGACACCACTGACGTACGTGATTAACCCACATTTTGTGTGCCAGATAACCAGTTTCTTTGCTTTCCGGCGAGTGCGGTATGTCATGCACTTCAGCAAACAGGTCGATCTCTTCATTAAATAGCCCGTTCACCTGTTCCTCGCGCGGCTGATGAACACGCAGCAGCGACTCAAAGAGGCGCATTGGCGGCAGTAACCCCTCCAGTAGCTCGCCATGTTTTGCCGCCTGGGATTGTAACTGGCGGATCACCGACTCGCTGCTACCTGACTCATCAGCGCGGGTGTTAATCCAACTCATCAGCGTTTCGCGGATGCGCTGTTGGTGTTGTTCGCACAGAGAGGTCAGCCTGGCCTGACGCTGTTGTGGTGAAGTCGCCTGAGTCAGCCATTCGACAAGGCGTTGTAAGCTGTGGTTATCCAGCGCCTGCAGCGTACCCCAGTGCAGTCCCGGTTTGCCCATTAATTGCTGTACGGACTCATCCAGGTTTTGCTGGGTGCTAAAACGCGCATCCTGTGGGGTGATGGCCCAGACTACGCCCGGTAATGCGGCGTCATGTACGGGTTGCGTATCGTTGACCCAGCCCAGCAGCTTGCGGGTAATGGCTGGCGTCTGGGCGCGGGTAGATACCGCATTGCAGATTAAGAGCACATCCGGTTGCAGTTGCTGGCGATAATGCTCCAGCATCCAGCCTAATTTTGCCTGCCACAGCGGATGGGGATGAGCATCCGGGGCGAGAGGGATATCGAGCAGGTCGACATTCTCCAGCACAGCATCTTCCACCGTCAGGATCAGCTCGCGCGTCAACAGCGCTAGTGATGCCTGTGAGAGACTGACCGCATTGAGCAACTGATGGTTTTCAATTGGATGAACAACCACATCACTTTGCGCCTCACTCCCGTGCAATGCCACCTGAGTGAGAAAACTCTCAGCAGGTAAACCAAAATGGTCAACCAACAGGCTCAGCGGAGCCGCCAGTTCTTGCGCGTTCCCGGTTTGTTGCAGCGTATGCGCCAGCGCCAGCCACTGCTGCGTTAGCTCTGGTTGTTCTCCCCACAATAATGCCCAGGCGTTTGCCCGGGTCGTCAGATCCAGAGCGGGGAGAAGCGTAGCAAACTGATGCCATAGCGCATCGTCAATTTGCTGCTGATTAGCCGGTACGCAGGAGCGCCAGAAACGACCGATTGCCGCGACATCCTGAGCCGTGATGCCTTGCACCGGATGACGCTGACGCAGGGTTTGCCATTTTTCCAGGCGCGCCTCAATAATCGATTTCTCAACCTGGCGGTTGTCCGGAAGCGCACAGAACTGTGTGATAAACAGCTGTACCAGTTCGGCTTCACTGAGTAAGCGTAAGCGCAGCGGCCATTCGCTATTGAGCGGATTATCTTCACGCGTAAAGCGAATCGCCATATTGGTCGGTGCATGCCCCGGATTAATATGCGAAAAATAATCAAAACTGCGATCCGGGGTCACGATGTTCACTTTGCCATTGGCATTGCTGCACAATGCCGCGAGCAGATGCGCTTTCGCTGATTGTGAGTGCCCATATAACCCAACACAGCCTCGTGCTGAAAAGGTCGCTGTCAGCGCAGATTCATTAACCGCGGCTAACGTAAGTTGTGTCAGCAGGGCATCCGCCTCATCATCAAGACGTACGGAACGCTGGCGGGTCTCTGTTACCCACTCGATGACGGCCTGCGCGGTGTTTAACATCTTACTCATTTCAGGTACACGCTCCCGCTATCAATCCAGTAATGGCTACCGCTATGGCGACGATCCGCCAGGGTATTCAATTTTAACGTTAAGGCATTGGCGGCAACGGGGGTGCCATCCTGTAACCAGGCATCGCTGAGTACGAAACATTCCGGGCCGCTCTCTTTGCTGCCGCCGCGTAACTGCAGCCGTACATTTAACACGCCATCTCCGGCGATACTTTTTGCCAGTTCGGCAGAATTTATGCTCAGCGTATACAGCGGCGTGGCAGGCCAGCGGCTGTTTGCCAATTGGCGGAAGCCTAACGTTACATTGCCGCGCAGCGGGAAGTGCAAACGGGTATCCAGCTTCGCGCCGGGTTTATCCAGATCGATATCGTGATACCAGATGTTCTCATCGCGTAGCGTGTTGACCGTATTATCCAGCACGCCAAGATAACGTACGGTCGAGTAAGCGCCGATATCGGCAGCTTTAAAATTGAAGCGCGGTAAACGCAGATCCAGCGCCAGGCTGCATAGCATTGCACCGACTGCTGCGGTGGATTTGGGGTTGCCAATCCGCCCTTGCTGACTGAACGGATACCACTCGTGCACCCGATAGTTATCCATCCAGATCATACGATTAACCGGAACGGGTTGAAGATGGCGGATCAACGCCTGTACGCCCGGTAAACAAGCGGGTCTGCCGGTCACTAATAAAATATCGCAACGATAATGTGAAATAGCCTCACAAACCGCGTGCAGCGGCGAGGTCAGGGTAAATTGCCCCGCCAGTAACGCTTCTTGTAACTGCCTGAACTGCACCTGTAACGGCACGCTCAAAACATCAAACGCTGGCGAACCAGACGGCAACGCATGATCGATAGCCTGTTGGATATAGTTCATCACGTTACGCGTGGGTTGCTGGCTGAGCAGCTCGCCAAAGGTGGCATGCAGTCCGGCTACCGGATCGTTAATATCGCTTTGTTCCCAGGCGGAGAGTACCGCATGACCGAGCGGCATAAAGAGTTGTAATGCCGTTTGCTGACGCAGGATCGCCTGAGTATCGATGCGCCCGGAATCGCCAAACAGCGTAGCCAGTAATGCGGCGGCGTCGGTCACGCCAGCCTGCTGCAAGCGGGTTTGCAGGGCAGGTAGTACGCAACGCTGAATCACGTCCAGCAGCATGTCATCGCCTGCGACCTTAAAGCCTTCGCGAAACAGCAAATGCGGGGTGATCTTGACGTTCGCGCCAACGCCGTCATCAAGTTGGTAATGGACGACGGCCATATCCGTGGTCCCACCGCCAATATCGATGGATGCCACGCGCAGCGCACGGCCTTTTATCTCACCAGGTTCCGGCAGACGGTCCGGACGGGCAAGGGCATTAAAAAACGATTCCGTGTGACCATCGTAGTGGGAAATCGCCTCGTTATACAGCCACACCAACTGACCGCAGCTGGCCTCATCCCACTCCATCTGGATCTCGGGGACGGGAACCACGCTCTTTTCCTGCTGCTTACGGGTGGTGAAGTCTTCATCCTGCGGGTGCCAGCCCATTGCTTTCCAGACCAGTGCAATGGCTTCAAACATACGCAGGCGGAAAATCTCGCGCTCCTGTTTTGGCATCGCTGAGGGTAGGGTCAGGATCAATGTGCGCAACTGGCGAGGAGAGGCTGGGAAACCAAGGCGCAAACGCGTCGCCACGCTGTTAATTTGACCCAGCGCCTGAGCCAGGATCTCACACAGCATATGCGTCATCAACGTGCTGCGGCTGTATTGCGGTGAGAACACCGGCAGACGGTCATCCTGCGGCAGGCTGAACAGCGGTTGTCCGTCATCATTCATGAGATTCATCAGCGGGAAGGCGGTAGCCAGCGGTTCGCGCTGGGTTTTGCCATTCATCTGGCTAAAGCGCCAGTCATGCAGCACCGGCGTTTCATCCCACAGATAACGGCGCGGGCTGGAGATCCCGCTGCTGCCTTCCGTACCCATACGTTGCATCGCCAGCTTTCGGGCTTCATCGCCCACGCGAACAATCGACGGCCAGATAAAGGCGTCATCACGACCGCTCTCAACGGAAAAGTGCTGTTTACCGAACCGCGCTTCAGAAAACTCCAGTCGGCTGGTGAATAGCGGATCGTTAAGAAACTGCGGCTCGCTTAATGACCGCACCTGTAATTCAGCGGTCTGGCGCAGTCCATCATTGGCATCGCCGTGATCCTCAATCAGGACGCCGCAGGTATGGGTATTACCAATGTCCAGGATCAGATCGACGGGAATCGCCGGTGTGCTGAGCGTATGTGTGACCAGCTTGACTTCAGGAATAGAAAGCTGTTCGCCTAACAGGGTTAACAAATTTAACCAGTGCGCCTGATATTCAAAATTACGCAGCGCCTGCTGGATCTCATGTTCTGAGCGATTCTCATGCTGCGTGACATGATGCATAAAGGATTCGCGCAGCCAGCCGTCAATCCAGGTCTGGTCGAGGAAATCGGCAATTTCGTTATCATGCCAGGCCAGTGCAAATCGCGTACCGTTAAGCAGGTCATTTTCGTTGGGGGTTAACGCTGCCGGGGCATTTTCAGTGAGCTGGCTGTCCAGCGCCAGGGTAACGCGGTGAGTGTTGCCCGCGCTGTCTGGTTGCGCCAGTTTTCGCACCTGTACACGCGCCCAGTTATCCGGGCCTTCAACAAACGTACGCGGCGGATTAAAGCGCAGGAACGGCAGCGGTAGCCAGACGCCGTCGAGCACATCCAGAGAATAATGCAGCGTCTGGGTGCTTTCCGGCTTCACCACTTCGGGCTGACCGCCGGTGCTGCCCGGCAAGGTATAGCGTCCCGTTGTCAGATCGAAGTCCAGCCGTAGCAGGGGACCGTTGGCCGTTTTGCGCACAAAGCGGCCATGATGCGCAGATTCCTGCGGCGTCAGGCCAAAATCCAGAAATTGCACACCGCTATTGGCGATGAGCGTCACGCTTTGTTTGTAGTCACACAGATTCACCAACATAAAATCAGGCACCTATCTTTTTGATCGTCAGAGGGATTTCCGCGTGATCGTCATATCGTGCGGTGCAGGTGGCGACGTCATTGGTTCCCGCTTTGCAGGTAATTTCAGGCATCGGATAACGTGATCCGTCCGTGCAACGGGCATTACCGCGACTCTTTATCATTAATTCGCCAGTCTGATGCAAACCAGAGAAAATCTCGGCACGACAAACAATATTGTCGCCATGAACAACGCGTGCAGTGCCTTTATTCGTCTGGATCTGATAACGCAGCGACGGCGCTTTGCCGCTGACCGGATCTTTCACGTCGACCATGACGCGCCAGTTACCGTTGAGGAAACGCGTCGTTCCTGCCTTCATCTGGCTGGCATCCATGACCAGCGCATCTTTGGGAATAGCGGCAATCACTACCGGTCCTGCGTCAGGTTTCTCTTTTTTCGCTACCGGAATGACTTCAGCCCGATGCAAAGGTAGTGCAGAGGTCAGTTCCGGCAACGGCGTCATGTCTGCTTTAGCCACTGCAATGGGGGCAACTAAGGGGGTAGGGATAACGGCTTGTTGTTTCCATAGCAACGGTCCGACAATGGCTGCGATAATTACGGCGGCAACGGGTAGACTCCACAGCGGCAGGCGACGTGCGGGCTTCACCTGTACCGGTGGCGGTGTGACTTCCGGTTCGCTGATCATGGCCAGCGGTTGTGATTCAGGTTCAACCGGTTTTGGCGGTTCAACGACCGGCGTCAGTAAAGGGGCATCGGCCTCAGTGAAGGTGATTTCAGGTGAAGTCTCTTCTTCCGGGTCAGGCTCTGTCACAGTGACAACCGGTGGTATATCGGCAAGGCGCAGGCAATCGAGCACATCGTCGCGGGGATTTTCATTCAGATTGACGAAGCCCCAGAACGTAATAACGGGTTTACCATCAACCAGAAACACGTGATTCTCGCCAGGAAACTGGATGGCTTTTTCGAGCAATGAACCAAACAGTTGGAGGGCGGTTTTCCCCGATTGCAGGCTTTTACGGCTCAGGGCCGCCGCATTTTCCAGCGTGCTCCCCAGATAGCGCAGCGCACGAAAACGAGCCTCTTCATCAGCGGCTTTCCACGCAACGACTTTTCCTTCAACCGGAGAATACCAGTCAACCCGATCGCCGTTGTCGTTAATTTGTGGGATCGCCAGACAATCCACCATCGCCTGCTGTTTACGCAAGCGAAGCGTTTCACGAATTTGCAGTGCTGAATCAAACACGGCCTGACCACCGCCACCTACGGCCTGATAGTCATCCAAATTGCCGCTGCGCAAGAGAGTTTTTGCCACGTTGTTACCCCTTAGACTTCTTCACACATCTACTTTACGGTTTATAAAAACGAGCAAACGACGGAAGAGAGGCAAAAAGGGGCGAATTTTCATGGCATAGAGTGCCGGGAAAAATCTTGACGTTTTGAAAAAGACTTAAGGGAAATTAATTCGCTTGTGGTGATGAATAATTCAGCGAAAACCACCGGATTAGAATAACCTGATAGTGATTTGTTATTGGTCAGTTTTTGTCAGCTATGCTCTGATATTCCGGTTAATAATAAAATAAGAAGGCTTATAACCATGATTGCAAGGAAAACGTTACTCGCGCTGGCGCTCAGCGCCGCCTTACCCTCAGGCGCTGCGTTCGCGGCCAGCACTGACACCATCATCTACTGCTCAGAAGCGTCGCCGGAGTCATTTAACCCGCAAATCGCCAGTTCCGGTCCGTCGTTTGTGGCAAGTTCACAGGTGCTCTACAACCGACTCATTAACTTTGATCCGGTAAAGAATACCCCAATACCGTCTTTGGCAACGGACTGGAAAATTTCTCCCGATGGGAAGACTTACACGTTTACCCTGCGTCAGGGGGTGAAATTCAACAGTAATAAATTCTTTAAACCCACCCGCGACTTCAACGCCGATGACGTGGTTTTCTCGGTATTACGCCAGAAAGATGCCGATCATCCGTACCACAAGGTTTCTCAGGGCAGCTACGAATACTTTAACGATGTCGGTCTGGATAAACTGATCAAAGAAGTGAAGAAGGTGGATGATTATCACGTTCAGTTTGTGCTGAATGAACCTAACGCCGCGTTTCTTGCCGACTGGGGGATGGATTTCGCTTCCATTCTTTCTGCGGAATATGCTGACGCGATGCTGAAAAAAGGCACCCCGGAAAACGTTGATAATTGGCCGATTGGCACCGGGCCATATGTGTTGCAGCAGTACAAACAGGATTCCCAAATCCGTTATCTGGCCAACCCGAACTACTGGGATGGCGCCGTCCCGACGAAGCACCTGATATTCTCGATCACACCAAATGTACAGACCAGACTGGCAAAACTGCAAACTAACGAATGCCAGATTATCCCTGCGCCTGCGCCAATCCAGTTTGACGAGATCAACAAGAATAAAGATTTGACGCTGCATTCGGTTGAAGCGCTGAACGTCGGGTATCTGGCGTTTAATACCGAGAAAAAACCGTTTGATAATGTGCTGGTGCGTCAGGCGTTGAACTACGCGACCGATAAAAAAGCCATTATTAACGCCGTCTTTTTAGGTTCTGGTACGGTGGCAAAATCGCCGATTCCACCGAATATGATGGGGTTCAATAACGATCTAAAAGATTACGCTTACGATCCGCAAAAAGCGAAAGATCTGCTGAAACAGGCTGGGCTGGAAAACGGATTTGAAGCGACGCTGTGGTCAATGCCGGTTCAGCGTCCATACAACCCGAACTCCCGACGTATTGCCGAGATGATCCAGAGCGATTGGGCAAAAGTCGGCGTAAAGGCAAAAATAGTGTCATACGAGTGGGGCGAATATCTCTCCGGAATGCGCAAAGGCGAGCATGACACCGCGCTGTTCGGCTGGATGTCAGACAACGGCGATCCGGATAATTTCGCTGATGTACTGTTGGGCTGCGACAGCATTAAAACCGGATCTAACGCCGCGCGTTGGTGCGATAAAGAGTATAATTCTCTGGTTCAAAAGGCGAAACTGGTGAGCAAACCTGAAGAACGCGCCGCGCTGTACCAGCAGTCGCAAGAGATTTTCTACCAGCAGGCTCCGTGGATAGCCCTGGCAAATGGCAAAACGTTCTATGCCACGCGTAGCAACGTCAGCGGATACAGCGTCAGCCTGATGGGCAGTGATTTTTCAAAAGCAAAATTAAATTAAAGAGTTAAGGAGAGGTTATGTCGCATCTGGATGAGGTCAGCGCACGAGTTGATGCCGCCATTGAAGAGAGCGTCATTACGCATATGAATGAATTGCTGATTGAACTCAGCGATGATGCCGCGCTGAGCCGGGAAGATCGTTACACCCAGCAACAGCGTTTGCGTACGGCTATTGCACATCATGGTCGTCAGCATAAAGAGGATATGGAAGCCCGTCGCGAGCAGTTGACCAAAGGCGGCACAATCCTTTAATTCGTTATTACTGTTATCCGGCCTGTATGTTCAGGCTGGATAAATTCCGTAAGTCTGATAAGCGAAGCGCCATCCGGCAGTTAAAATGAGCGCCTCGCGACCAACCAGGCCCCGACGACCAGCAGCACCGCGCCGCAAACAGGCCCCACCAGCGCACGGAGCGGTACACCATGACTGCGCAGAATATCCAGCACCAGTCCGCCAATTAACTGGCTGGCGACCAGTACCGCAATCGTGGTGGCAGCCCCCACATTTTGATAGCCGCTGATACTGGCAAAAACAAAAAAAGACCCCAGCAAACCGGGGATCAGCGTCCACCAGCGCACGCTGGAGACCAGTTCGCCAAACCCCGCAGCGCCTTGCTTAAACCACAGAATGCTGACAAACAGCACAATCCCAACCAGTGAGTTCAACAGCATGGCAATCAGGATCGTCGAGGAGGTCTGCGTGATACGCACCATTAAGGTGTTTTGCACCACCAGACCAATACCTGCGGCAATCAGAAAGGAGAGGGTCAGCGTCTGGTTCATCTGCCGGCATCCGGATCGCGACGATCGTCTAACTGCAATTGCATAAAGGTCAGATCCAACCAGCGACCAAATTTGGTGCCAACCTGCGGCATTTGTGCGGTGATGTTAAATCCCAGCGTACTGTGCAGATGCAGCGACGCCTGATTCTGAGACTCAATCCCCGCCACCATTACATGTTTTCCGCACGTGCGCGCTTCTTCTATCAGTCGGCTGAGCAGCGCTCGTCCCAGGCCCTTGCCCTGATGCTCAGGATGGACATACACCGAATGCTCAACGGTATGACGAAATCCGTCAAAGTTACGCCAGTCGCCGAACGAAGCATATCCAGTGACTACGCCGTTTTCTTCACTTACCAGCACGGGATAGCCCATCAACTGGCGGGCTTCGAACCAGGCGATACGGTTTTCGGCATCGACCGTTTGATCGTTCCAGATAGCCGCCGTATGCAGTACCGCGTGGTTATAAATTTCAGCAATAGCGGCGCAGTCTGCTTTGCTGGCAAATCGAATTGACATGTTGAACCTCAGGGCTTGTTCACTATAGTATTACAATATGAATACTATTGAAGACAGCATAAATCAACGGATCGGTGCAAGAATTCGCCTTGAACGAGAATCTCGCGGCTGGTCTCTGACGGAACTCGCCGAGCGTGCAGGCGTGTCGCGGGCAATGATCCATAAAATAGAGCGTGGTGAGAGTAGCCCCACGGCCACGCTGCTGGGCAGGCTCTCCGGGGCGTTTGGCATCAGCATGTCGATGCTGATTGCGCGAGCCGAAATGCAGGAGGGCAAGCTGCTGCGCCTCGCTGACCAGCCCGTCTGGCACGATCCGCAGAGCCACTATCTGCGACGCCATGTCTCACCGCGCAGCGATCTCCCCATCGACCTGGTACAAATCGAATTGCCCGCCGGAAGCGATATCCCAATGCCAGCATCCTCCTACGTACAGGCCAGACAGCTTATCTGGCTACAGCAGGGGGAGTTAGTCTTTGTGGAAGGCGATGTGCGTCATGAAATGAAAGCGGGCGATTGTCTGGAACTGGGGCCGCCGAATGACTGTCGGTTTATCAATGAAACCACGCAAACCTGCGTTTATCTGGTTGTGCGATTAAACCATGTCGCGAGCTAAATGCTGGCGCAGGCTGCTACTATTGATGGATTCATGCCAAAAGCAGAGGAGCACATCATGGGTCAACAGACTAATCGTAACCGCCGTTGGGTACTGGCTTCCCGCCCACATGGCGCGCCAATCCCGGATAACTTCCGTCTTGAAGAAGATGAAGTCGCAACGCCGGGAGAAGGTCAGGTTTTGCTGCGCACCGTTTTCCTTTCTCTCGATCCTTACATGCGTGGGCGCATGAGCGATGAACCGTCTTACTCGCCTCCCGTTGAGATTGGCGGTGTGATGGTCGGCGGCACTGTGAGCCGCGTCGTGTCCTCCAACCATCCTGATTACCAGCCTGGCGAATGGGTGCTGAGCTACAGTGGCTGGCAGGACTATGACATTTCGGACGGCAACGGGCTGGTGAAGCTTGGCGATAATCCTGAACATCCCTCCTGGGCGCTGGGTGTTTTGGGGATGCCGGGATTTACCGCCTATATGGGTTTGCTGGACATCGGCCAGCCGAAAGCAGGGGAAACGCTGGTTGTTGCCGCTGCAACTGGCCCGGTGGGCGCAACGGTTGGACAGATTGGTAAGCTCAAAGGGTGTCGGGTGATCGGTGTAGCGGGCGGGGCAGAGAAATGCCGGCATGCTACCGAAGTGCTGGGCTTTGATGTTTGTCTCGATCACCATGCGCACGATTTTGCACAACAACTGGCAAAAGCGTGTCCGCAGGGGATTGATATTTACTACGAGAACGTTGGCGGTAAGGTATTTGACGCTGTGCTGCCGTTACTCAATACCTCGGCGCGCATTCCGCTTTGCGGACTGGTCAGCGGTTACAATGCGACATCGCTTCCGACCGGCCCTGACCGATTACCGTTGCTGATGGCAACCTTACTGAAAAAGCGTATCCGGATGCAGGGTTTTATCATTGGTCAGGATTATGGTCACCGCATTCACGAGTTTCAGCGGGAGATGGGGCGCTGGATTAAAGAGGGTAAAATCCACTACCGTGAGCAGGTCACTGACGGTCTGGAGAATGCGCCGCAGACCTTTATCGGTTTGCTGACCGGTAAAAACTTCGGCAAGGTGGTTATTCGCGTAGCAGACGATGCGTAAAGAGTGCTGGCGGGAGCGATTCCCGCCAGTATCATTCAAAACGCCAGGCCAGATTAATACCCACGCCATAGTTTCGTCCTGGCGCCGGTTCGTAGTATCGGCCATTTGATTCATTCACAATCACCGAACCGACGTAGGTCTTATCAAACAGGTTATCCACCCGGCCAAACAGGTCGATCATAAGGTTGCTGTAATAAAATTTATAGCCGGTATTCAGGCCGACTACGCTATATGACGGGGCTTTCGCCGTATTTTCATCATTAGCCATAATGTCCCCCATATAACGCACATCTGCTCCCGCATACCAGCCTTCATCAGGCACGTAGCCCAGTGACGCGAATCCCATGTTTTGCGCTATGCCGGGCAGTCGGTTGCCGTTGCAGTTTTGATCGCCGCAGACATTGCTGCGATAGGTTGCATCCAGCCAGGTCCATGCCGCTTTTACGCGCCAGTTTGTGGCAAAGCGTTGGTCCCAGGATAGCTCGCCTCCCTGACGGCGGGTTTTCCCGGCGTTTTTATAGGTCGTACGACCGCCATTGTTACTATCAACGACGATTTCGTCATCCGTGTTGGTCTGGAACAGGGCCGCGGTAAACAGCCCATCGCCGATGCGCGTTTTGCTGCCGATTTCAATGGTGTCATTTGTGGACGGCTGTAAACCAAAATTCATCCCGCTTTGGCCATCGGAACGGTAGGAGAGTTCGTTAATTGTCGGCGTTTCAAATCCTCTCCCCGCAGCCAGATAGACGTTCCAGGCGTCCGTCATCGCATATTTCAACGATCCGGCAGGGAGCCATTGGTGATAGCTGGCGTCCCCGCTGTCATCGCCGTTACCCGGCGTAATGTAGCGATCGTTGGAATCAAACCACACGGAACTGTAACGAACGCCAGCATCCAGCGAAAGCTTCTCCGTCAATTGCCACTGGGTTTGCAGATAGGGATCGACGTTCCACATCAGGTTACGTTCATTGCGTCGCACGTCGCCTTTCTGACCATACTCAGGCACACCATTATCAAGCCGATAGTTGTTATAGCCTTTACGGTTTTCACTCATGTTTTCATAGTTTATGCCGGTGGTGAAGGTCACCGGGATCCCCAATTCGCCACGGTGAGTCCAACGGTTATCTATCCCCTGATAATGACGTTGTAGAGTGATAACGCCTCCGGCATGGGAGGGTCTTAACTGTGGGGCCATTGGGATCGACTGATACTGGGTGGTTTCGCGCTCCCCCGCATAGGTCATGATGCTGAGATCATCCTGCGCGCTAAGCTGGCGTTCATAGCGCAATCCCGCCTGGGTCTGCTTGATGGTTTTTCGCGTATTGAATTGCTCGGCGCGGGGCGATTGCTGCGGATTGGCATCCCACTCTGACTTCGTCAGGCCTCCGGGATCGTCGGCCTTAATATCCACGCTGTTGAAAATCAGCGTCAGTTTACTCGCGTCATCAATGCGTACGCCCAGTTTGGCATTAGCCAGATTTTTTTGCGCGCTGCTGTAATCGCGATACCCATGGGTAGTAAATCGGGTCGTTGAAACGGTGTAATCCACATCGCCTGGCTGAGTACCGTCGCCCAGCGCTCCGGTGGCCTTTAAACCGTAGCGCCAGGTGCCAAAACTACCGTAATAGCTGCTGGCTTCAATGGTGGGCGGTTCACGCCCTGTTTCAGTACTGACATTAATCACACCGCCGGAAGCATTGCCATACAGCGCAGAGAAGGGACCCCGCAGGACTTCAATATTTTGTACGCTGCTGATATCGATATTGGATGTTTGGCCTTGCCCATCCGGCATGGTGGCTGGGATTCCGTCTACATACATACGAATGCCACGGATACCATATGTGGTGCGTGAACCAAAACCACGAATCGACAACTGGAGGTCCTGCGCGTAGTTCTGCCGATTTTGCACCTGTAGCCCAGGGACGCTGGTCAGCGATTCGGACAGGTTAATGCGCGGTGTTGCCAGACGCATATCTTCACCGGCAACAACGCTGACGGCGGCAGGGGTATCCAGCTCTGAAACGGATTGTGGCGTCGCGCTAACGATCAGCGTTTGCTCGTTTATCTCACTGTCTGCCGCGGCAAAAGTCGAGAGAAAGACAGGCAGTAATGAAACAGGAAAGACAGTATAGCGGGCTGAAAAAATCGTCATGAATAAGGCCAGTTTATGATGCTGACGCCGGAAAACGGACGGTAAGCATGTGAATTTTTTTATAAAAAAGATGAATTTTAGCGCTACTGAATTGCGGTAATTTTTCGGGCAATGAAAACGAGTGTAGTCAATATGTGAAGAAGTGCTCCACTTTGCGATAAATAATGATTACTATTCTCATTCTTAAAAAGGCAAAACCATGATTTTGCTCATTGAAGCTATGTGAAGCAGTAACAAACGAATTTATCAAAGGGAGTCGTCATGTCTTTACGTCATCTGTTTTCGCCGCGCCTGCGTGGTTCTTTACTGTTAGGTTCACTGCTCGTGGCATCATCTTTTACGACACAGGCTGCGGAAGAATTGCTGCGCAAAGCTGTGGGCAAAGGTGCCTATGAAATGGCGTACAGCCAGCAAGAGAACGCGCTGTGGCTGGCGACCTCACAGAGCCGCAAACTGGATACAGGGGGCGTGGTTTACCGTCTTGACCCGGTGACGCTCGAAGTGACTCAGGTTATCCATAACGATCTCAAACCGTTTGGCGCCACCATCAATAACACCACGCAAACGCTGTGGTTTGGTAATACGGTAAACAGCGCGGTGACGGCGATGGATGCCAAAACAGGCGCGGTGAAAGGGCGCCTGGTGCTGGATGCGCGTAAGCGTTCTGAAGATGTGCGCCCGCTGCAGCCGCGTGAGCTGGTCGCCGATGATGCGACCAACACGGTCTACATTAGCGGTATTGGTAAAGAGAGCGTAATTTGGGTCGTGGACGGTGAGACGATCAAACTTCAGGACACAATCCAAAATACTGGCAAAATGAGCACCGCTCTGGCTGTCGACAGCAAGGCTAAACGCCTGTACACCGCCAATGCGGACGGCGAATTTATCACTATCGATACCACCAATAACAAAATTCTCAGCCGTAAAAAGCTGTTGGATGATGGAAAAGAGCACTTCTTTATCAACCTGAGTCTGGACACGGCGGGTAACCGCGCATTTGTTACCGACTCTAAGGCTGCGGAAGTGCTGGTTATTGACACCCGCAACGGCAATGTACTGGCGAAAGTCGCCGCGCCGGAATCCCTGGCCGTGCTGTTCAACCCGGCGCGCAACGAGGCCTATGTGACCCATCGTCAGGCCGGTAAAGTAAGCGTGATCGACGCGAAAAGCTACAAAGTTGTCAAAACGTTCGAGACCCCAACATTCCCGAACAGCCTGGCGCTCTCCGCCGACGGTAAAACGCTGTACGTTAGCGTGAAACAGAAATCTACCCGCGAGCAGGAAGCTACTCAGCCGGACGATGTGATTCGTATTGCGCTGTAATTAACCGGAGGGGGAAACCCCTCCTGTCATTTCTCTAAACCTCACGATACGCCTCGTTACACCCCGCCAGTAGCCTGACTAACTTCAGGGACTTACACTACGCCCTCAACGGCTAACTGAATAACACGGGAATACCATGAAAAAGCCATTTATGTGTCTTTGTGCAGGCGTCATGCTGTTTACGCTGGCAGGTTGCACAACCAATTACGTTATGACGACCAAAAGCGGACAAACGATTACCACCCAGGGCAAGCCAAAGCTGGATAAAGACACGGGAATGACCAGCTATACCGATCAGGATGGGAATGCGCGGGAAATTAATAGCAACGATGTTGCGCAGCTCATTGAAGCAGACTAAAAAAGAAGGCCTGAAGGGGTAAGCTATCAGGCCTTTTTATCCTTACGGCGCGGTGCGGTGGATTTCCGCTACGCGTTTACGCACGCCGAACCAGCCTGCAACCAGCAGGATGGCGATTAACGGTAATGATGCGATGGTATAAGTGCCGTTTGGATAATCAAACGCCATCAGCACCAGCACGCTCAGCAGGAACAGCAACGTGAGCCAGGAGGTAAACGGCGCACCCGGCAGTTTAAAACTGACGTCTGCGGTTTTACCTTCTTTAATCGCCCGGCGCAGACGCATCTGACAAACCATGATAAATCCCCACGACGCAATGATGCCCAGCGAGGCGAAATTAAGCACGATCTCAAACACCTGCGACGGCACCAGATAGTTCAGGAATACCCCTACGACATACACGACCAGCGTGGCGAGGATCCCGGCCCATGGCACCTGTTGGCGGCTCATTTTAGCCATGAATTTTGGCGCGGAACCGCCCATCGACATGGAACGTAAAATACGCCCGGTGCAGTACAGGCCGGAGTTCAGACTGGAAAGCGCCGCGGTGAGCACCACAATATTCATGATGCTGCCGATATACGGCACGCCAAGTTTGGAGAAGAAGGTGACAAACGGGCTTTGCCCCGCCTGATAGGCGTTCCAGGGCAGAAGCAGAACCAGCAGGACCACCGAACCCACGTAAAACAGACCGATACGCCAGATAACGCTATTGATCGCTTTCGGCACCATCGTTTGCGGATCTTTGCACTCACCCGCGGCAGTGCCGACCAGTTCGATGGAGGCAAACGCGAAGACGACCCCCTGAACCAGTACCAGCGCTGGCAGCAGGCCATGCGGGAAAAATCCGCCGTTGTCGGTTATCAGGTGAAAACCCGTGGCGTTGCCATCCAGCGGTTTTCCGCTACCTAAGAAAACGGTACCCACAACCAGGAAAATCACAATCGCCAGCACTTTGACCAGCGCAAACCAAAACTCCATCTCTGCGAACCACTTCACGCCGATCATGTTCATGGTGCCGACAATGGCCAGCGCCCCGAGGGCGAACACCCACTGCGGCACGTCGCCAAATGCGCCCCAGTAATGCATATACAGCGCAACTGCGGTGATATCGACAATACCGGTCATCGCCCAGTTGATGAAATACATCCAGCCCGCCACATAGGCGGCTTTCTCACCTAAAAATTCGCGGGCGTAGGAGACAAAGCTACCGCTGGAAGGGCGGTGCAAAACCAGTTCGCCGAGCGCGCGAAGAATAAAGAACGAAAAAATACCGCACACCAGATAGACCAGCGCCAAAGCGGGGCCAGCCATCTGCAAACGTGCGCCTGCCCCTAAAAACAATCCGGTACCAATCGCGCCGCCAATGGCGATCATTTGTACCTGTCGATTGCCCATCGCCTTGTGATACCCCTCTTCGTGAGCATTCAACCAGCGTCGTTTCGCCGCATGTTGTTCCGCGGCTTGCGTGTTGTGTGTGTTCATTACGTTTCCTGTTGACCTGACTGATTTACAAAATCCTTTTTGCCGCACCTGCTGCGGCGAAAACAGCGTTACCCTTCATTGTGTTACGGGGGAAAACTGCCGGCCGAGCATCCTACATTCAATTGTTCACTTGCGCAAAGCCCCGATAACAAGAATTCAGCATTTTTGTGCAGCCGGAACTGGCGCGGTGTGGCCTCGATTCAGCCAATAAAAGAAAGGGGCGTTTTAACCAGGGAGAGGAGTGCGCTTATTAAGACATTCGCCCGATAAGCGCCGTAACGTTATGCTGATACGCCAAAGACCTGAACGGCCTGCTGTAAGCGTGATGATCGCTGGGTCAGATCGGCGGTAGCATCAGTAACACGTTCCACCATTTCGGCGTTATTGTGTGTCATGGCGCCCACGCGTGAAATTGAATCGTTAATCAGATCCAGCGCCTGGGTTTGCTCTCGCGTGGCCAGACTAATCTCTTTGATCATCATCGACATCTGCAGGACATCACCAATCATCCCGGTGAGATGTGTTTCCGTTCGCTCCACCATTTTGACGCCGCTGTTAACGTTGGCGACGTTCTTCTCGATCAACTGTTTGATCTCTTTTGCCGCCGACGCCGAGTGCTGCGCCAGATTGCGAACTTCTGCTGCGACAACGGCGAAGCCGCGCCCGGATTCTCCGGCTCGCGCGGCCTCAACCGCGGCATTGAGCGCCAGGATATTGGTCTGAAAGGCAATGCTATCGATAACGCCAATGATGTCGACTATCTGTCCGTTATCACGCGAGATTGCCTGCATCATGGTAATGGTTTGTTTCATGATATCGCCGCCTGCTGCCGCGTTGGCGCTGGTTTTATCTGCCATGGTCATGGTCTGCGCCGCCGTTTCAGCGGTTTGCTGTACCGCACTGCCAATTTCTTCGATGGCGGCAGCCGTTTGTTGCAGGTCAGCGGAGGTTTCTTCTGAACGCTTGTGCAACGCAGTACCTTCTTTTGATACCCGCTGACTGATGGCGCGAATACCGGATATTTGCGTACTGACGTCATCGACCAGTGAATTCAGATTAAGCCCGGATTGATTAACCAGACGCATCAACATTCCTATTTCATCAACCCTGTTTAAATGACAGTTATCGGCTTTACGACCAGACACCACTTTCTTCATTTGCGTCAGTAGCGTATTAACTGGCTGACAAATTTGATACTTAAGGTAAATAGCCAGTGCCAGAAACAGCATCAACAGCCCACCCGCCTGAATAATAGAATTCACAGGGGATAAGATAAATAACAACGCCAGCAGGGCAGTCACCCCTAAACTATAATTGACGCGCTGGCTAATACTCAGCCATTTAAACATTGAAACCCATGCCATTATGCCGCGACGAATGATAATACCTTTAAACAGACGAAAGCCTTTAAGCTGCTGACTATTTATTTTTTGATATAAGTTTTCACTTTGGGTTATTTCATCGCGCGAAGGAACAGTGCGTACCGAGATGTAACCAGTGAGTTTTTCATTGTGCCAGACCGGCGTCACGTTGGCCCGCACCCAGTAATGATCGCCATTCTGCCGCCGGTTTTTCACCATTCCCGTCCAACTGTCCCCCTGCTGTAGCGTGTACCACATATCGGCGAAAGCGGCAGAGGGCATATCAGGGTGGCGAATAATATTATGCGGCTCGCCCATTAACTGGTGTTCGCTGAATCCGCTGGCGTCAATAAAAGCAGAGTTGGCGTAGGTAATATGACTTTCTTTATCTGTTGTCGAAAGCAGCGTCGCTTTATCGTTAAGTGCGTACTCAATTTGTGTAACAGGCATGTTACTTTTCATAGAGGCCCCAAGTGGTATGTATAAGCCATAAAAAAATCCCCACAATAAAGCCAGGGGATATTAAAAACTGTTTAAACCATTTTAATAAGAAACGCTGTATTCTCTACTAATCATGATTTCGGTGGAAGTAGTTATAATAAAAATCCCGACGTATAAAAGTTGTTAATTGTCATGAAAGTGAAACATCTAATACAAATATATAACGTGGCAAGCTATTTAATCTGACTTAATGTAAATCACGCTAAAAAAATCACCATAAAAAGCTCACTGGCAGAAAGGATAAGGAGGGTATTACGGTAGTAACAACAACCCTATTATATTTTGTAGGTAATACGTGCAGGCTGTTTTTGCGGCGTGTTTCGCCCGTGAGAGATAAGCCGAATCTTATCCCTGACAGCAACAGGGCTGGTTATCTACTTTTTTGCTGAGCAAATGTGAATTAAGTGTTTCATTATGGTTATTTGATAATTTAATAATAAAGACATGTTAACAAATATGGGCCTGTAACATGTCATATCGCCTGAGTATTCTGGATAAAAGCCCCGTTGGGGAAGGAGAAACTGCCGTGATGGCGCTTGCCCGGACCTTGCGTCTGGCGCAACTGGCAGAAGAGTGGGGATACCATCGTTTCTGGATCGCGGAACACCATAATACACCACAGCTGGCCAGCCCGTCGCCGGAGCTGGTGATCGCCTGGATCCTTGGGCAAACCCAGCGTATCCGCGTCGGTTCCGGCGGCGTGATGCTGCAGCATTACAGCCCGTACAAAGTGGCGGAAAACTTTAATCTTTTGGCATCGTTGGCCCCCGGACGTGTCGATCTTGGCGTCGGAAAAGCGCCTGGCGGCTTACCCCTGTCGACTCAGGCGTTACAGCTGGGACTTCATCAGGATGAAAAAGGCAGTTTTGCTGACCAGCTTTCTCAGCTTAACGGTTGGCTGGCGCTGAACGGCACGGAAAGCGGGGAAACGGTTTTCCCGACGCCAATCCCACCGCGACCGCCAGAAGGGTTTGTGCTGGGAGCCAGTGTACAAAGCGCTCAGCTGGCAGCGCAATCCGACTGGAATTTCATCTTCGCGGCACACCTCAACGGTGACAGAGCGTTATTGCGTGACGTTTTGTCCTTCTGGCAGACCCACAGCACACGCCCGACGATAGTCGCCGTCCAGGTGATTGTGGCTGACAGTAACGACACCGCCGCGCAGCTTGCGGAAAACGTGCAGATCTGGGGCGTGGAACTCGAAAATGGCCAACGCGTCACGGTTGCCAGCGAAGAGCAAGCGCTGGCCTTCGCTGCGCAGGCTGGCAGTCCGCCCCGCAAAATCGCGCGTCGTGAACAGGCCTTGTTACACGGTACTGCCCACGACGTGTTGGCAAAACTGAACGTCCTGCATACGCAATTTGGCATTAATGAGTTCATTATCGACACGCCAGTGGCAGAGGGGCACGCGCGTCTGACGTCGCTACGGTTGTTGGCACAAGCCCATAACGCCGTGGAGGTGGTCTGATGACACTGGCGACAACGCTTATCAACTGGCGTCGTGAATTGCATCAACACCCGGAACTTTCCCTGCAGGAAGTGGCGACGACGGCGCGTATTCGCGACTGGTTGCGCAGTGCTGATGTCCAGATTCTGCCATTCAACCTGAAAACCGGTCTGGTCGCGGAAATTGGTCAGGGAGAAGAGATCATCGCCTTGCGGGCGGACATTGATGCCCTGCCGATAGAAGAAAGCGCCGATGTTCCGTTTCGCTCACTCACGCCGGGGGGGATGCACGCCTGCGGGCACGATATTCACACCAGCGTCATGCTTGGCGCCGCGCTGCTGCTTAAGCAGCAGGAAGCAGACTTACCGGGGCGAGTACGTATTTTGTTTCAACCCGCGGAAGAGAGTTTTCGCGGCGCCAAAACACTGATTCGCGCTGGTGCACTGCAAAACGTCGCGGCTATTTTTGGCATGCACAATGAACCGGGTTTGCCGGTAGGGGAGTTCGCCACGCGCGGCGGTGCATTCTATGCCAATGTTGATCGCTTTGTGTTACGTATCAATGGCAAAGGCGCACATGCGGCGCGTCCGCATGAAGGCAAAGACGCCATCCTGCTCGCCAGCCAACTGGTAACAGTTTTGCAAAGCGTTGCCAGTCGCGATGTTAACACCCTGGATTCAGTGGTGCTCAGCGTGACCCGTATTCAGGGAGGAAACACATGGAACGTGCTGCCAGAGTCCGTAGAGCTGGAAGGGACGCTCAGAACGCATCGCATTGAGGTGCAGCAGCAGGTCAAAGCCCGGGTAAATGACATCGCCGCCGGATTTG
Organism: Citrobacter sp. W9; assembly: GCF_026719375.1. NCBI lineage: Bacteria > Pseudomonadati > Pseudomonadota > Gammaproteobacteria > Enterobacterales > Enterobacteriaceae > Citrobacter > Citrobacter sp. W9. The sequence goes on from NZ_JAPPTE010000011.1 coordinate 98,855, forward strand.
CCCACGCTTTTGGCGCACAAATTGATGTTATCTGGCATGCGGGACCGACCGCGCTGGTGAACGATGATCGTTGGGCGGATATCGCCACCGCCGTGGCGAAACAATCAGGCTACGCCACCCACTATGCCGACCTGCATATGGGCGGGGAGGATTTTGCCGTCTACCTGCAAAATACGCCTGGAGCGTTCGTCAGTATTGGTAGCGCCAGCGAATACGGATTACATCATCCGGGATTTAATCCGGATGAACGCTTAATAGAACCCGCCGCGCACTACTTTGCTCATTTAGCAAAAACGGCATTCGCACACATTTAATTTTACCTGTTGGGTAGGGGTTATTATGGCTGAAAATCGGCAACTACGGCTCGGCACTATTCTGCATGGCGCATCGGGAAATATGTCTGCATGGCGTCATCCGGCGGCGCAGGCCGATGCCAGTATTAATTTTGACTTTGTTAAAGAAACAGCGCTTATTGCGGAAAAAGGGAAGTTGGATTTTATTTTTGTCGCCGATGGTCTGTATATTAATGAAAAATCAATTCCACATTTTTTAAATCGCTTTGAGCCGCTGACGGTATTATCTGCGTTGGCCAGCATCACCCGTAATCTGGGGCTGGTTGGCACCGTATCCACGTCATACAGCGAGCCCTTTACCACCGCCCGGCAGTTTGCCAGCCTCGACCACCTCAGCCAGGGGCGCGCCGGATGGAACGTGGTGACATCGCCTCTGGAAGGGTCGGCAAAAAACTATTCCCGCGCCCAGCATCCAGAGCATGCTCAGCGTTATCGTATTGCCGATGAATATTTACAGGTAGTGAAAGGACTGTGGGATTCCTGGGAAGATGATGCTTTTACCCGTAATAAGGCAAGCGGAGAATTTTTTAATCCGCAAAAATTGCACACGCTTAACCATCATGGGGATTATTTTCAGGTTGCCGGGCCGTTAAATATCGGGCGAACACCACAAGGCCGTCCAATTATATTTCAGGCTGGGGCTTCTTCCGATGGCAAGAAATTAGCAGCGCAGCATGCTGATGCCATTTTTACTCATCAGGAGTCGCTGGCGGAGGCTAAAGCGTTCTATCAGGATGTTAAAAGCCAATTAGCAACCACCGGGCGCGGTCCCGAACAACTGCATATATTCCAGGGCGTCAGCGTCATTGTTGGCGACAGTGCAGAGGACGTAGAGCAACAGTATCAGACTACCGCTGCGCTGGTTTCCATTACTGACGCACTGAACTACCTTGGCCGCTACTTCGAACATCATGATTTTGCCCAATATCCGCTGGACGCACCGTTCCCGGATCTGGGTTCCCTCGGACAAAATAGCTTTCGCAGCACGACCGATGAGATCAAGCGTAATGCGCGCGAACGGGGGTTAACGCTACGTCAGGTTGCCCTGGAAGCCGCCAGCCCGCGTCCGCGTTTTAGCGGCACGCCGCAGCAGGTAGCCGACGGCCTTCAGCAGTGGTTCGACGAGAAAGCGGCTGACGGTTTTATCATTCAGGGAGGAACGCCGGATACCTTCCCACGTTTTGTCGAACAGGTTATCCCCGTGCTTCAGGCCCGTGGCCTGTTCCGCCATGAATATCCCGGTACGACCCTGCGTGCAAGCCTGGGATTAGCGACACCTGCAAATCAATTCACACAATAAGAGAAAAACGCTATGCAGAAAAAATCAGTCTTCCTCGCGCTGTCGCTGGCTTTCAGCGCGACCGTCTGGGCAAATGACGTGACTATTAACGGCACGGGCGTAAGCCTGGAAGCCAATAAAACGCCGATTAATACGGCAAAAAATCCGCAGGCGATTGCGCAATTACCTGCGAACCTGCACCTGGCCGTACCGGGCAAATTCACCGTGGCGATTGCCGGGCTCAGTCAGCCGCCGCTGACCGTGTTTGCCGATGACAATAAAACACTGATCGGCAGCGAGGCGGACATTGCCCGTCTGGTGGCAGACAGTCTGGGGCTGGAACTCAACGTTGTGCCCACATCATGGGAAGACTGGCCGCTGGGCGTCACCTCCGGCAAATACGATGCCGCGATCAGCAATATTACCGTCACAAAAGCGCGGAAAGAGAAATTCGATTTCGCGACCTATCGTAAGGACTCCCTGGGCTTTTATGTCAAAACCGGCAGCAAGCTGAAGAAAATCGAGCAGGCGGAAGATATCGCCGGTCTGCGCATTATCGTCGGTTCGGGGACGAACCAGGAAGCCATCCTGCTGGCCTGGAACGATGAAAACGTGAAGAAAGGGTTACAGCCGTTTACGCCAGTGTATACCAAAGATGATGCCGCCCAGACTCTGGCCCTGCAGTCAGGTCGCGCTGATGCCTACTTCGGTCCTAACGTTATTGGCGCGTGGAAAGCCGCGCTCAACGGTAAAACACAATTGGTGGGTAGCGTTGATGGCGGTTGGCCAAAAGCGGCACATATCGCCGTGACGCTGAAAAAGGACAGCGGTTTGGTTCTGCCTGTGCAAACCGCCCTCAACGGCGTGATTGGCAACGGCGACTACGACAAGGTACTGAACCGTTGGGGGGAAGGGGTGGAACGCATTCCGCAATCTGAGATCAACCCAGCCGGGTTAGGCGACTAAGGAGGTTATCGTGAGCGATCAATTTCGCGTGGTCTCACCTGAAGCCAGCGAGCTGCAACCCATTTTGAACGGTCTGTTTGGTGAATATGCCGCCCGCTATGGCGATTATTTTTCTCGCGACGCAGAGGTGGAACTGACCGAATGGTATCTGGCGCCGCAGGGGCTGTTCGTAGTACTGGAACGTAACGGTGAGATCATCGCCACAGGGGCCTACAAACCTTACGACAAAGATACCGCCGAGATTAAGCGTATCTGGACGAAAAGTAGCCTGCGACAGCAGGGGCTGGCGGCGCGCGTGGTGCAGGAGCTGGAGCGTAGGGCGCTACTCGCGGGCTACAGCCGGATTTATCTGACCACCGGATTTCGCCAGCCGGAGGCCGTCCGGCTGTATTTAAGTCAGGGCTACGATCCGCAGTTTGATACGGCGCGCGATCCCGAAGAGTACAGCCAGCCGCCGTTTGATGGACGACTGCGCTTTACCAAACTGTTAACCATCGCCGGTCAGGCCAGAATAGCCTGAGGAGATAAAATGAAAACGACTGATAGCATTAAAGTCGTACCGGCGCGCTATCCCATGCGTACCGTCGGAGCGATCATTGCTTTGTTTGTTCTGGCGGTGATTATCCAGTCCGTGGCGTTTAACCCGCGCTGGGAATGGGCCGTGTTTACCCGCTGGTTCTTCGATCCGGTTATCTTGTCCGGTCTCGGGCAAACATTGTTGCTGACGCTTATCGGTACGCTGTTGAGTATTCTCATCGGCGGTCTGCTGGCGCTGGCGCGACTTTCATCTTCCTGGCTGCTGAACGGTCTGGCATGGGGATACATCTGGCTGTTTCGCTCGTTACCACTGATTGTAGTGCTAATCGTTCTGTACAACTTCTCCTATCTGTACGACACGTTGACGATTGGTATTCCGTTTACTCCCATTCAGTGGGGCAGTTTTGAGACCATCAATGTACTCGGCCAGTTTTCCACTGCGGTAGTCGGCCTGACGCTGGTGCAAAGCGCCTATACCGCTGAAATTATTCGTGGTGGATTTTTGGGGGTTGATCACGGTCAGTACGAGGCTGCTGCGGCGCTGGGCTTACCGGCATGGCGACGTACGCTGCGAATTATCCTGCCGCAGGCGCTGCGCACTATTTTGCCTGCCGGGTTCAATGAAATCATCAGTCTGGCGAAAGGGACGGCGATGGTATACGTGCTGGCCATGCCTGAGTTGTTCTACACCATCCAGATGATCTACAACCGCACGCAGGAGGTGATCCCGCTGCTGATGGTCGGCGCGGTGTGGTATCTGGTGATCACCAGCGTCCTGTCGTTAATTCAGCACCTGGTCGAACGCGCGCTGGCACGTAGCGAACGACGTTCAGCGATCAATACCGCCCGGGTGAGTCGTGCAGAAAAACGCAGTCGTCAACGTCCACAGCAGGAGACCGCCCATGTCCCACTCGCCTGAAGGCCATATTTCTATTACCGGCGTCAGCAAATACTTCGGTCGCCACAAAGCGCTGGATAATGTGTCGCTGGAGATCCCGCCCGGTACGGTAACCGTTATTCTTGGCCCATCCGGCTCCGGGAAATCCACTCTGTTGCGGACTATCAACCATCTGGAGCGCGTCGATGAAGGGTTTATTCAAATTGATGGCGATTACATTGGCTATCGTCGGCAGGGAGATAAGCTGTATGAGCTGAAAGAGGCGGAAATTTTGCGTCAGCGCGTTAACGTCGGCTATGTGTTCCAGAACTTTAATCTGTTCCCGCACTTAACGGTGTTGGAGAATTTGATTGAAGCGCCCATTGCGCACGGTCTGGCAACACGTAAAGCCGCCACCGAGCGGGCATTAACCCTGCTTGATGCGGTAGGGCTGCGTAATAAAGCCGATGCCTGGTCGCGTCACTTATCCGGCGGACAGCAACAACGTATCGCCATTGCCCGTGCACTGACATTAAATCCGCGCGTCATGCTGTTTGATGAACCCACATCAGCGCTTGATCCCGAACTGGTGGGCGAAGTGCTGGATGTTATCAAAGCGCTGGCGCAGTCGGGAACCACGCTGGTTGTAGTAACGCACGAGATTGGCTTCGCCCGAGAAGTGGCGGATCAGGTGGTGTTTATGGTCGATGGCAAAATTGTCGAGCAGGGCAGCAGCGAGCAGGTGCTGAATCATCCACGCCACACGCGCACCCAGCAGTTTTTGTCGAAAGTGCTTTGAGACACATTGCGGCACAAGGGTGTGCCGCACAGGGGTTATACAGTGACGACGATTTTGCCTACCTGACCGTTGGCTTCCATGTATTGATGTGCCTCGACGATATCATCAAAGGCGAAGGTTTTATCAATCAGCGGCTTGAGCTGCCCGGACTGCAATCCTTCAAAGATAAACCGTTTCGCTCGCGAAAGTTTTTCTGCGTCCGAGGTGATTTCAAAAATTTCATAACCACGGAAAGTCAAATGGCGACCGAGGATCTCAATGACCGGTATAGAAAGGTCGCGTGCATCAAGCGAGCCATATTGGAAAAAGATCCCACCGGCCGGCATCACCTGGGCAATTTTTGCCACTCCCGGGCCACCGACCGGATCGAAGACCACACGGGTTCCTTTGCCATCAGTAATGCGTGAGATCTCAGTGACAAGATCTTGCTCATGACTGGCGATAACATCTGCTGCCCCAAGCTGCAAAAGCTGGCTTCGCTTCTCGCTGGTTCGCGTCATCGCAATAGGCTTTGCGCCGAGCATATTAGCAATCTGAATTGCCGCCAGTCCGACGCTACTGGAAGCAGCATTGATCAGCACATTATCTCCAGGTTTAATATCCGCATATTCAACCAGTGCACCGAATGCGGTCACATACATCATCCAACTGGCGGCGGCTTCGGCAAAGCTGAGGTTTTGCGGATGTTTTACGACCGCGTGCGCCGGGGCATTAACGACTTCTCCATACATACCATATTGATGAAAGCTGAAAGCCGGAATGACGCTAACGTAATCCCCTGGTGCAAACTCACCTACGTTGTCTCCTACAGATTCAACGACTCCGGCAGCTTCATAACCCAACCGTGCCGGGAAATTAGGTTGGTAAATATACTGACCTGTGCGGTACATAATCTCCGCACGGTTGATACCAATTGCCCGTACGCGGATCTGAACCTCATTTGCATCAGGCGCGGGAACCTGCATGTCCTGAATCTTCAAGACGTCAGCGTCACCAATTTGATTAAAAACTACGACCTTAGACATAGCAGACCTCAGTAAATTGTTCTGTATTGGGTCCGCACAATTTAACGATTCAGATGAGAGTGAAAAACCGCAGTTGCGGAACTTCACTATTACTCATTTCGTAACAATCCCTGAAGCCGCGGTTTTTGTTGGCTAAAAAGTTCGCACAGCCAGTCAATGAATACCCGTACGCGAGGGGTGAGGTGACGCCTGTCGGGGTAAAGCACAGAAACCGGTTTTGATTCTCCAGCGTAATCGGCCAGCACCTCAACGAGCTGACCCGACTGGAGGTAGGGGGCCAGCACGGCATGAACACCACGTATGATGCCGAGTCCAGATAAACAGCCGGTCAGCAATATATCGGAGTTATCAACGCTTATCCGCCCGGTGGGCGTGAACGATAAAGTTTTACCTCCGCTAATGAAGGACCACTCCAGCGCTTCCCGGTGACGCTCGCTAAAAAAGTTAAGCGCCTGGTGTCGGGATAAATCCTCTGGCGTCTGTGGTACGCCATGTTGTTGCAAATAATCCGGTGACGCGCAGGTCACCATCTTTACTTCACCAAGTCGCCTGGATATCAGGGAAGAGTCTTGTAATTCGCCGATACGGATCATGCAGTCGATACCTTCGGCAAGCATATCGATTTTACGGTCGGTGGAGGTGAGTACCATCTCGATGTCAGGATATCGCGACTGGAAATCTTTCAGCGCAGGAACTAACACGGAATGCGCCAGCGACAGAGGGGCATTAACCCTGAGTTTTCCGCGTGGCGGGCGGGTTGGCGAGAAAGAGGCCATGATGTCATCAACGTCGCCAAGCAGTATTTTTGTGCGTTGGTAAAAAGCGTCACCTTCATCGGTCAGCGTCACTTTACGGGTTGTGCGGTTAAGTAACTTTGCCCCCAGTTCGTCTTCAAGATGCTGGATGGCTTTGGTCACTGCGGGGCGATGCAGGTGTAATACGTCTGCAGCTCTGGCAAATCCACCTTGCTCAACAACCTGTATAAAAATGGTCATATATTCAAACATACTGGAACGCATCGCTTATTTCTCCCGATATCCGATCATTGTTATTATGAGAGTAATAATCATGCCTGCATAGGTTATTGAATGCTGCTCTACACTTAGTGTTTTAACGTTGAGGGTTACAGCATGATTAAGGTCTATGGGGTGCCGGGCTGGGGATCGGCCATCAGTGAAGTGATGCTCACACTGGCGGAGATCCCTTACAGTTTTATTAATGTCGACGGTTTTGACAGCGATGGTCCTTCGCGGGAGTTGCTTAAGACAATGAATCCGCTATGCCAGGTGCCCACACTGGTACTGGAAAATGGCGAAGTCATGACGGAAACTGCGGCGATCGCCCTGATGATCCTCGATCGTTGTCCCGAGCTTTCGCCCTCCGTTGGGCGCAGCGAGCGTCAGCAGTTCCAGCGTCTGTTGATATGGCTGGTGGCAAATGTCTATCCCACATTTACCTATGCCGATTATCCTGAACGCTGGGTGCCGGATGCTCCGACGCAGTTGAAAAAAAATTGTATTGAGTACCGAAAATCTCTCTATATGTGGTTGAATGACCAGCTAAGCGCCGAGCCGTACGCTTTCGGAGAGCAGCTAACCTTGCTGGACGTCTATATTTGTGTGATGCGTAGCTGGGGGCCGGGACATGACTGGTTCCAGGACAACACGCCGAATATTAGCGCTATCGCTGATGCGGTTTGCCAGCACCCACGGCTACGTTCCGTGCTGAAAAACAATAAGATTATTTGAGAAAACACACTTTCTGACCAAAACAATAAGGAACCTGCTATGCCGCACGTTGATATTAAATGTTTTCCCCGCGATCTGAGCGACGAGCAAAAATCCGCGCTGGCGGCGGATATTACCGACGTCATTATTCGTCATTTGCAAAGCAAAGACAGCTCGGTAAGCGTGGCGCTGAATCAAGTTGAGCCAGAGGCGTGGCAGGGCGTGTGGGATGCGGAGATTAAGCCGCAGATGGCAACGTTAATTAAAAAACCTGGCTACAGCATGTGAGATAAAACGGGCGAATTTTCCGCCCGTTTTCAACAGGTTTACGGTGTAACGATGTTAAACCAGAATTCGAACTTATCCATATAGCCGAGCATAGCGTCAAGTTTAGCGCCGTCGCCGGTTATCTTCACATCGCCGCTGTCTTGCGCCTGTTTCAGCGTCACTTCCTTGAGGATGATTTTATTGAGCGTGTCGCGACTCAATGTGATGGTGGCGTCAGCCTCTTTTGCTTCGGCATTGGCGGTATGGTTTAGCACGCCATTTTCCAGTTCAAGCTTATATTTACCACCGTCGCTGCCAAGGTCGATGTTAAACACCGATTTGGCATCACCCGCTTTCTGCCCGTTAATATGTACCGCCAGATAGTCGAAGAACATTTCCGGCGTCATGGCGCGTACGGTATCCGGGCTGGCGGTGTTCGGGGTTGGGCCTTTAACCACACCATTACGCAGCTCTTGCGCGCCGGTCAGGTAGAAGTTGCGCCACGGACCGGATTCAGCCTGGTATCCTAGCTGTTCCAGCGCATCAGCTTCCAGGTTGCGCGCGGCCTGGTTATTGGGATCGGCAAACACCACTTTGCTCACCACCTGGGCCACCCAGCGATAGTTACCCTGGTCATAGTCGGCTTTCGCTTTCTGCAGAATGGCGTCCGCTCCGCCCATATAGTCGACGAATTTCTTCGCCGCTTCTTCCGGCGGCAGTTCATCCAGCGTTGCCGGGTTACCATCAAACCAGCCGAGATAGAGCACATAGGTCGCTTTCACATCATGACTGACGGAACCATAGTAACCGCGATTAGCCCAGGTATGCGCCAGTGAGTCCGGCAGTTTAAAGTTCGCGGCGATTTCATCGCGGGTCAGACCTTCGTTAGCCATACGCAGCGTCTGGTCGTTGATGTAACGATACAGATCTCGTTGGCTTTTCAACAGGTTCACGACTTTGTCATTACCCCAGGTTGGCCAGTGGTGCTGCGCCATCAGGATTTCTGCTTTATCTCCCCAGCGTACAATCGCTTCGTTAATGTATTTGGACCATGGCAACGGCTCACGAATTTTGGCCCCGCGCAGGGAGTAGGTGTTGTGCAGGGTGTGGGTGACGTCTTCAGCAGACTCAATCAGTTTCTTCTCTTCGATATACCACAACATTTCTGACGGCGCTTCGGAGCCTGGGGCCAACATGAAGTCATAGGTCAGGCCATCAATGACCTCTTTTTGCCCATCTTTTTCAATTATATTGGTTGGCGCAATCAGGGTGACGGTTCCCGCGGAGGTCGTGGTTCCCAGTCCGGCACCAACCTGACCTTTGGCATCAGGTTTTAGTAGATTGCCGTACATATAGCTCGCGCGACGGCTCATGACGTTACCGGCCATGATATTCTCAGCCACCGCCGCTTCCATAAAGCCGGCAGGTGCATAAATCTTCACTTTGCCCGCTTTAACGTCTGCTTCATCAACAACGCCGCGTACGCCGCCGTAATGGTCAACGTGGCTGTGCGTATAAATCACCGCGACAACGGGTTTTTGACCGCGGTTTTTAAAGTAAAGATCCATCCCGACTTTGGCCGTTTCTGCTGATACCAGCGGGTCAACAACGGTGACGCCTTCTTTACCTTCAATGATCGTCATGTTGGACAGATCGAGGTTACGGATCTGGTAAACGCCTTCCGTCACTTCAAACAGTCCGCTGATGTTGATCAACTGGGACTGACGCCACAGGCTCGGATTTACCGTATCCGGGGCTTTATCGCCTTCTTTAATGAACGCATATTGTTGCGGATTCCAGATGACATTTCCTTGCTCACCTTTGATCACATCCTGAGGAATAGGGGCGATGAAGCCTTTATGAGCATCGGTAAAGTCGGTGTTATCGGAGAAGGGCAGTTGATTGAAAAGCGCATTGTTCGCTTGTTGCGTGGAAGCGGTTGCGTCCTTTGGCGCTTCAGCGGCAATCAGGGGAGCAGAGGCAGAGGTGAGTAACCCGGCAAGGATAAAACTTTGTGCGATTCTATTCAGTTGCATCGTAAAACCTCTCTGACACTTTATAAGTACAGTTGGGGGATGCTGCTTTGACTGATTGGATTTGGAATAGATATTTGAGTTAGAGCAAGTTTAACTATAATTCACGCAAATGATTCAGCAAGGAAGGACAGCGATTCATCCGACTGGTTTTTCAGAAGTTTTAAGAAGACGGTGAGGGATGAAAAGCATGAGCCGCCATTCGTTAGCAGACAATTATTCACCTGCGGTAATGCGTCTCCCTATGGAGACAAACGTTCCGGCCCCAAGGTGATGCAGGGTAGTGAGCTTGTCATCATCAAACTGCCATCGCCCTTCCACGAAGGCTCTCTCATCAGCGGCCGCCGAGACCACTTCCCCAAACAGGGTGTCATACTTTTCCTGCGCCGCCGTTGCAGGCAGTAGACGGCATTCCATCCAGGCCAGGCATTTTGCTTCTATCAGCGGTAAACCCAACACCGGTCCTTGCACCACAGGAATGCCGTAGCAGTTGAATTTATCTTCCACGCGACCGGAAACGCTGCCAACGGCCCAGGTCCAGTTGGCGGCGGCAACCCCCGGAATAACGATGCCAAACATGCCGCTGCGTTCAATCAGTTCCCGCGACCAGGCGGTTTTATCAACCACAATTGCGATACGTGGTGGTTCAAACTCAACGGGCATTGACCACGCAGCAGCCATCACATTCCGCCGCTCTGTATGATCGTCCCGACTGGTAATTAAAATGGTAGGGCCGTGATTTAGCAGTCGACTGGCATGTTTTAGTTCGAGAGGACGAAAATGGCTCATGGATGCTCCTTGGCTGAGAGATAACACACCACAATTAACTTAGATATTAACGGTATTAGCGATTTTGTCGCCTCGTGAGGAAGAACAACGCACAAAATCGACAGCGTAAAATTAAAAATGCGTTATAAGTACAACATTACACAAACAGGAAGCTGGTATGACGCCTTTTTCAAACGCTTATTTTGCCCGTATTGGCTGGTCAGGTTCGGCCAACGTCAACATTGAAACCCTGCGAGCGCTGCATTTACTGCACAACAGCGCCATTCCTTTTGAAAATCTCGATGTACTGCTGCCACGCGAAATGCAACTCGACGACGCATCGCTGGAAGAGAAACTGGTGACGGCGCGTCGCGGCGGTTATTGTTTTGAGCAAAATGGGTTATTTGAGCGGGCGCTCCGCGAAATCGGTTTTACCGTTCGCAGTTTACTTGGACGTGTGGTACTGGCGAATCCGTCAAGCCTACCGCCACGCACGCATCGTCTGCTGCTGGTTGAGCTGCAGGGAGAGCAGTGGATCGCTGACGTCGGATTCGGTGGGCAAACGCTGACAGCGCCGATTCGTCTGCAGGCAGATGTTGCACAGCACACACCACACGGAGAGTATCGTCTGATTCAGGAAGGTGAAGACTGGATTTTGCAGTTCCTTCATCACGAACACTGGCAATCAATGTACCGTTTTGACCTGGTTATGCAGCATCAGAGCGATTATCTGATGGGCAACTTCTGGTCGGCGCATTGGCCGCAGTCGCATTTTCGTCACCATCTGCTGATGTGCCGTCATCTGCCAGACGGCGGTAAATTTACGTTAACCAATTTTCATTTTACCCATTATCAGGATGGCCATGCGGTAGAGCAGATTAATCTGCCTGACGTCGCCAGCCTGTACGCCTTATTGCAGGCGCGGTTTGGATTGGGCGTGGATGATGTGAAGCATGGATTTACTGAAGAAGAATTGGCGACGGTAATGGCGGCGTTTGATACGCACCCGGAAGCGGGGAAATAACACCATCGGGAATAGTGCCGGATGCGGCGTAATCGCCATATCCGGCCCACAGGTATAGATTAAAAATCTATCGCCCATTCGGCATGAAACAGGATCACCGCCGAACCGGTAATGGTGACTTTTTCCGGCTGGTTATCACGAATAGCGACCTTCACATCAACTATACCGTCACGACCCAGCGCGCGGCCCTGATGCCCCAGAACACGTAACGTTTTGCCATCATGCGCCATCAGTCGGTGATGAACCAGCCACGCGCCCATCGGCCCGTTGGCATTGCCGGTGACTGGATCTTCCACAATACCAATTGCGGGTGAAAACATGCGTCCATCGGTGGCGTTTTCGCCCTTACGGATTTGAAAAGGGAAGAAACCGTTACAGCCAATTTGTTGGCTGATGGTCGCCAGAGCCTGCAAATCTGGGGAAAGGGCGTCCAGGTCTACCTCAGGCTTTAGCGGAATCATCACTTTCGAATGGCCGGTGGTGGCAACCTGGATCGGCAGCCCTGGCAGCATATCGTCTTCGCTCAGATGCAGGGCGTGGATAATTGCAGCGCGAACCGCGCCTTGCAGCGGAGGTTCAAATCCAGGTGTTCCTTGCTCAAGGCTAATGCGATAGTCATTCCCTACAGTTTCAACATCCACCCGATGGCGCCCGGCCAGCGAGGTTTGCCAGACGGTCGTGTTGCTCAGACCCAGTACCTTGGCCCGCACGTAGTGCGCGGCGACGGTAGCATGTCCACAGATGGGAACTTCGACCGTCGGCGTGAAATAGCGGATGTGTACATCGCTGTCGTTGCTGGTCAGCAGGAATGCAGTTTCCGAATGACGCAGCTCGCGGGCAATGAGCTGCATCTGCGCTTCGCTCAGTCCGTCAGCATGCAGCACCACGCCCGCTGAATTGCCGCGAAAGGGGACCGAGGTAAAGGCATCGACGTGGTAAACCTGTGGTTTCATTAGCGTTCTCCCTGGAATGGAGAAGCATCATAGCGTACAAAAAGCGGGATAGCGATGCAGACCTGGTGGCGCTTAGGCCACCAGGCATCAGAGTCAATTAGCGGCGCGAGCGCACAATTTGATAGCGGCGGGTGAAGTACTCAAACGGCGCACTCCACACGTGTACAAGACGTGTGAATGGAAACAGTAGGAATATCGTCATGCCTAACACCAGATGGGCACGGAATATCGGCGCCACGCCATCCAGATGCGCAGATGCGCCCCCCTGGAAAGTCACCACCGACTGCGCCCAACCGACCAGTTTCAGCATTTCACTACCGTCAGGGTGTTGTGCGGAGAACGGAATAGTGGTTAAGCCGAGAATGCATTGAACCAGCAGAATGCACAGGATCAGAATATCAGCGGTGGATGATGTTGCGCGAATGCGTGGATTAGTCAGGCGCCGCACCAGCAACCCCGCGCCCCCAATCAGCGTTAACACGCCGCAGACACCGCCAAGAATCATTGCCATTTGCTGTTTCACCGCAATCGGCAGGAACCAGGCATACATCCAGTGCGGGGTCAGCATGCCAAACAGGTGACCGAAAAAAATCCCCAGAATGCCGATATGGAACAAGTTTGACCATAACACCATACCGCGTTTGTCCAGCATTTGACTGGAAGAGGCGCGCCAGGTGTATTGCCCGTAGTCGTAACGCAACCAACTGCCGAGGATAAACACCGTGCCGCACAAATACGGGTAGATATCGTAAAAGAAGACGTTCAGATACTGTATCATTTCGGACCTCCCGCGCTGACGTCGACATACTGCGGCGCCACGTCCTGGCTAAAGCGTCGTTGATAGTTTTGTAACGGTGAACTGTCACAAGCGGTGGCGTTATCTTCGATAAATTTCACCTGTTCCTCTTCCCAGACCGCATCCAGGGCCTGACGGGTATCATCACGTGTTTCTGCGCCAACCTGCCTGGTGACACTGTCACTTGAAAGGGGGCTACCGGCAAGCAGCAGCAGGGCGTCAAACAACTGATACCACGGCGTATCGCGCTGTTTTAAGCGACCGCCAAGCAGTGCCAGAATGGGGGCGACATTCTGTAAACCTTCTTTGGCCTGGGCCTCCGGCAGCACGCTTAAATACTCCAGATACAACGGTAGATGATCCGGCAACTCGCGGCAGTTAAGCTGGAGCCCGACCTTTTCGTACTGCGCCAGCAGATCAACCATCGCCTGGCCGCGATCACGCGACTCGGCATGGACATGTTCGAACAACAGCAGTGAGGTGGCGCGCCCCCGATCAAACACCTCGCACCATTCGGCTTGCTTATCCAGTAATGGCGCATTGAGCAGTGCCTGGCTAAATTCGATAAGCATTGGGGCATCGCTGGACACGAGCGCCAGCGCGTCGTCTTTACACTCCCACAGCAGTTCGTCCGGATATTCCATCAGCAGTCCGATAACCTTGAGGATTTGCATTATTCACCCTCCGCTTTATCGCGCACTTCGGTAATGTCGATGGCATCAATACGGCTGCTGTTAAACAGGTTGAACTTGGTATCCGAACCGTGACAGCCGTCGCCAAAGGTGAAACCACAACCGTTTTTCTCCGGGAAAGCGTCGCGCGCCATTTCACGGTGGCTGGTCGGGATCACGAAGCGGTCTTCATAGTTGGCGATAGCCAGATAGCGATACATCTCCTCTACCTGCTCAACGGTCAGACCGACTTCCTCAATGGCGCGGGTATCCGTCACGCCTTCGACGGTTTGTGAGCGCATATAGTGGCGCATCGCCATCATGCGTTTGAGCGCGCGTAGTACCGGGGCGGTATCGCCAGCGCTTAGCATATTGGCGAGGTACTGTACCGGGATACGCAGTGATTCCACCGCCGGTAAAATATTGCCATTGTGCGGCAGGCCACCGGCATCAGCGACCGACTGAATCGGTGACAACGGCGGCACATACCAGACCATCGGCAGGGTGCGATACTCAGGATGTAACGGCAGCGCCAGCTTCCAGTCCATTGCCATTTTGTAGACCGGCGAACGTTGGGCGGCGTCGATAACATTCTGTGGAATGCCTTGTTTTAACGCCTCTTCGATGACCGCCGGATCGTGCGGATTAAGGAACACATCGCACTGACGCTCATACAGGTCGGTCTCATGCTCGGTACTGGCCGCTTCCTCGATGCGGTCGGCGTCGTACAGCAATACACCGAGATAACGGATACGCCCAACGCAGGTTTCCGAACATACCGTCGGCTGGCCGGACTCAATACGCGGGTAACAGAAAATGCACTTCTCTGACTTACCGCTCTTCCAGTTAAAATAGATTTTCTTGTATGGACAACCGCTGATACACAAACGCCAACCGCGGCATTTGTCCTGATCAATCAGCACAATGCCGTCTTCCTCACGCTTATAGATGGCACCACTCGGGCAGGTGGCGACACAGCTCGGGTTCAGACAGTGTTCACAGAGTCGCGGTAAATACATCATGAAGGTGTTTTCGAACTGACCGTACATCTCCTTCTGCATTTTCTCGAAGTTTCGGTCACGGGCGCGTTTTGAGAACTCGCCGCCGAGCAGCTCTTCCCAGTTGGGGCCCCAGATAATCTTGTCCATCCGTTTACCGTCGATCAAAGAACGTGGACGCGCAGTCGGCTGGTTTTTGCCTTCCGGTGCGCTATGCAGATGCTGATAATCGTAGGTAAACGGTTCATAGTAATCATCGATTTGCGGGATCACCGGGTTGGCGAATATTTTGGTAATCACCCCCATCTTGCCGCCCAGACGCGGTCTTATCTTGCCGTTGACATCGCGAACCCAGCCGCCTTGCCACTCTTCCTGATCTTCCCAGTTTTTCGGATAACCAATGCCTGGTTTGGTCTCGACGTTGTTAAACCATGCATATTCCATCCCTTCGCGCCCGGTCCAGACGTTTTTACAGGTGACGGAGCAGGTGTGGCAGCCGATACACTTGTCAAGATTAAGAACCATGCCTACCTGTGAGCGTATTTTCATTTTTTCGCCTCCTGTACCTGATCGCGACCTTCATCATCCAGCCAGTTAATATTTTTCATTTTTCTAATCATGATGAACTCATCGCGGTTAGAGCCGACCGTACCGTAATAGTTAAAGCTGTACGCCAACTGCGCATAGCCACCGATCATATGCGTCGGTTTCGGGCAGACGCGGGTGACCGAGTTATGGATCCCGCCACGCATCCCGGTGACTTCTGAGCCGGGAATGTTCATGATTCGTTCCTGAGCGTGATACATCATGGTCATTCCCGGTGGCACGCGCTGACTCACTACCGCACGGGCGGTAAGCGCGCCATTGGCGTTAAAGGCTTCGATCCAGTCGTTATCTTCAATACCCAACTCTTTGGCATCGGTCTCGCTGATCCAGACGATGGGGCCGCCGCGCGACAGCGTCAGCATCAGCAGGTTTTCGCTGTAGGTGGAGTGGATCCCCCATTTCTGATGCGGCGTCAGGAAATTGAGCGCTTTTTCCGGGAAACCGTTAGGCGGAACGTCGCGCATTTCGCTAACGCTGCGGGTGTCGATAGGCGGACGGTAGGCCACCAGGCTTTCACCAAATGCACGCATCCACGCGTGATCCTGATACAACTGCTGGCGACCGGACAGGGTGCGCCATGGGATCAGCTCGTGGACGTTGGTATAGCCTGCGTTATAGGAGACATGTTCGCTTTCAAGACCGGACCAGGTAGGGCTGGAGATAATTTTGCGCGGCTGCGCCTGAATATCGCGAAAACGGATCTTCTCATCTTCTTTGTTCAACGCCAGATGCGTATGGTCGCGTCCGGTCATGGCGCCCAGCGCTTCCCAGGCTTTGACCGCCACCTGACCGTTGGTTTCCGGCGCCAGGGCGAGGATCACCTCCGACGCATCCAGTGCGGTGTCGATCAGCGGGCGACCTTTCGCCGGACCTTCGCGTTTGGTGTAGTTCAGTTTGCCGAGGAAATCGACCTCGGTCTGGGTATTCCAGGAGATACCTTTGCCACCATTTCCGAGTTTGTCCATTAGCGGGCCGAGCGAGGTAAAACGCTCGTAGGTGGCAGGGTAGTCACGCTCCACGACGGCGATATTAGGCGCAGTTTTTCCTGGAACAAGATCGCATTCGCCTTTACGCCAGTCGAGGATGTCAAACGGCTGCGCCAGTTCTGCTGGTGAGTCGTGTTGCAGTGGTTGCAGGACGACATCGGTTTCTTGCCCAAGGTGCCCGACACAGACTTCCGAAAACACTTTGGCGATGCCTTTATAGATTTCCCAGTCGCTCTTCGATTCCCACGCCGGATCGACCGCCGCCGACAGCGGGTGAATAAACGGATGCATATCCGAGGTGTTCATATCATCTTTTTCGTACCAGGTGGCGGTCGGCAGAACGATATCGGAGAATAGACAGGTACTGGACATACGGAAATCGAGCGTGACCAGCAGATCAAGCTTGCCTTCAATCGCCGCAGCCTGCCATTCCACCTCTTCAGGTTTAATGCCCTCGCTTGAACCGAGCGCTTCTCCCTGGATCCCGCTTTCGGTACCCAGCAAATATTTGAGCATGTATTCATGCCCTTTACCGGAGGAGCCGAGCAGGTTAGAGCGCCAGACAAAGAGGTTGCGCGGATGGTTGTGGCCGCTGTCCGGCTGCTCGCAGGCAAAACGGATATCACCCGATTTCAGCGCTTGTGCGGTGTATTCAACAGGAGACAAGCCAGCCTGTTCAGCCTTCGCTTTCACGGTCAATGGGTTGAGGTTAAGCTGCGGGGCGGACGGCAGCCAGCCCATTCTTTCGGCGCGTACGTTAAAGTCGATTAAATGCCCGCTAAATTTCGACGCGTCGGCCAGCGGAGAGAGGAGCTCCTGCGCGGTAAGTTTTTCATAACGCCACTGGCTGGAGTGGTTGTAGAAAAACGAAGTGCTGTTCATCTGACGCGGCGGGCGGTTCCAGTCCAGCGCAAACGCCAGCGGTAACCAGCCGGTTTGCGGACGCAGTTTCTCCTGACCCACATAGTGCGCCCAGCCACCGCCGCTTTGCCCCACGCAGCCACAGAACACCAGCATGTTAATCATGCCACGGTAGTTCATGTCCATGTGATACCAGTGATTAACGCCAGCCCCGAGGATGATCATCGACCGGCCATGAGTTTTGTGTGCCGTATCGGCAAACTCCCTGGCGATTTGTTCGATATGACGGCGTGGCACACCGGTGATTTGTTCTCCCCAGGCCGGGGTGTAGGCTTTCACTTCGCTGTAATCTTGCGCGCTATGAACGTCATCCAGACCACGATCGAGACCGTAATTCGCCAGTACCAGATCATAAACGCTCACTACCGGACAACTGCGGCCATCGGCGAGGCTGAGGCGTTTTACCGGAAGTTGCCGTACCAGCACAGGTTCTTGTTTGACGCTGCGAAAATGCGGGTTTTCGTTGCCGCCAAAGTAGGGGAATGCTACCCCAGCCACGTCATCATGCTGACCCAGCAACGAGAGGGAAAGTTCTGTTTCTACCCCTGCGGCCAACGACTCGAGGTTCCATTTTCCCGTCTCACCCCAGCGAAAGCCGATGGAGCCGTTCGGCACGACCAGCTCACCGTCGCTGTTAAAGGCCACGGTTTTCCACTCCGGATTGTTGTTTTCGCCCAGACCGTCAACAAGGTCTGAAGCGCGCATCATACGTCCAGGCACGTAGCTGCCGTCTTCACGCGCATCCAGCAGAACCAGCATTGGCATATCGGTATAGCGGCGGCAGTAATTGAGAAAGTAGTCGCTGGGCCTGTCGAGGTGGAACTCTTTCAGGATGACGTGGCCCATGGCCATCGCCAGCGCGCTGTCGGTGCCTTGTTTTGGTGCCAGCCACTGGTCGCACAGTTTGGCGACTTCCGAGTAGTCTGGCGTAATGGCAATGGTTTTAGTGCCTTTGTAGCGCACTTCGGTAAAAAAGTGCGCGTCAGGCGTACGGGTCTGTGGGACGTTAGAACCCCAGGCAATAATATAACTGGAGTTATACCAGTCGGCGGATTCAGGAACGTCGGTCTGTTCGCCCCAGGTCATTGGCGACGCAGGCGGTAAGTCGCAATACCAGTCATAAAAGCTCAGGCAGGTGCCGCCAAGAAGGGAAAGATAACGCGTGCCTGCGGCATAGGAGACCATCGACATTGCCGGAATAGGTGAAAATCCGGCCACGCGATCCGGGCCGTAGGTCTTTACCGTCCAGACGTTGGCGGCGGCAATCAACTGATTAAGTTCTTTCCAGCTAGAACGGATAAAACCACCGCGACCGCGTACCTGCTTGTAGCTCTGGCATTTTTGCGGGTCGTTCATAATCGATTCCCAGGCCAGCACCGGGTCGGACTGGCGGGTCAGGGCGTCGCGCCACAGTTCGATCAAACGTTTACGCACTAACGGATATTTCAGGCGGTTGGCGCTGTAAAGATACCAGGAGTAGCTGGCGCCGCGCGGACAGCCGCGGGGTTCATGATTTGGCAGGTCAGGGCGGGTGCGCGGGTAGTCAGTTTGCTGCGTTTCCCAGGTCACCAGTCCGTTTTTGACGTAGATTTTCCAGCTACATGAGCCGGTACAGTTCACGCCGTGGGTAGAGCGCACAATTTTATCGAACTGCCAGCGTTGACGATAACTGTCTTCCCAGTCCCGATTGGTGTGCATCACTTGCCCATGCCCCTCGGCAAACGTATCGCCCTTTTGTTTAAAGTAGCGAAAGCGATCTAACAGTTTACTCATGACATAACTCCTGCTTCGATAATATTGCCGACGATGAATCGCACACCAGGCCTGCCTGAATGTCCGATCCAGCGGTATCCATTTCGTTATTTTTTTTGTGATTTACGGCCATAGACCAGCCAGGTCACCAGCACACAGACGATGTAAAACACCAAAAATATTTTCATAGCCCCCACCGGAGAGCCGGTTAGCGCCAGGGATGAACCAAACGCTTTGGGGATGAAGAAGCCGCCCACAGCGCCAATGGCTGAGATGAATCCAAGCGCGGCGGCGGTGTCGGTTACCGCTTCACGCTGGGCCTGTTCCTCTGTACCACCGCGCAGTTTCACCCGGTAAATCGTGATTTTGCGAAAGATCACCGCAATCATCTGGAAGGTCGACCCGCTTCCCAGACCCGCGGTCAGGAACAGCCCCATAAACACCAGATAGAAGGCGACAAAGTTTCCTTCGCCGGACCCCGGCAGAGTAAGAAACAGCAGGGCGCTGAACAGTGCCATAAAGATGAAGTTAATTAACGTGACGCGTACACCGCCGAACTTGTCAGAGATGACGCCGCCCGCCGATCGCGCAAGCGCGCCGATGAAGGGGCCGAAGAACGCCAGTTGCAGAATATCCACGTCAGGAAATTGCGTTTTCGCCAGCATGGCAAAGCCCGCCGAAAAACCGATAAATGACCCGAAAGTTGCAAGATACAGCAGGCTTAACAGCCACAAGTGAAAACGCTTGAGGACCGGTAACTGGGAAGCAATAGAAGCCTTCGAACTGGCAATATCATTCATTCCCATACCTGCCGCCAGGGTGGCTATTAGCAGAAGTGGAACCCAAATCCATGCGGCATTGGCCAGCGACAATAACGAGCCATCAGCTTGCGGTACGCCCTGGACGCCCAAAAAGGTAAATATGGGCAGAAAAATCACCAGCGGCGCGATCAACTGCATCACGCTGACGCCGAGGTTGCCAAGACCGCCGTTAACGCCCAGCGCGCTGCCTTGCTTTGCTTTGGGGAAGAAAAAACTAATATTGCCCATGCTGGAGGCAAAGTTAGCGCCAGCAAAACCGCACATCAGCGCAATAATAATAAATACTCCAAACGGAGTAGCGGTATTTTGCACGGCAAATCCCAGCCAGACGCAGGGAATAACCAGAATAATCGTGCTAAAAATGGTCCAACGGCGACCGCCAAATATAGGTACCATAAAGGAGTAGGGAACGCGCAATATTGCACCAGAAAGGGAGGGTAATGCCGTTAATAAAAACAGTTGATCGGTGGTGAAATTAAAACCAATTTTATTCAGATTGACGGCTACGGCGCTAAACAGCATCCAGACGCAGAAGGCAAGCAAAAGGCAACTTACTGATATCAAAAGATTTCTACGGGCAATGTGCTTGCCTTTGTTTTCCCAAAAGGCAGGGTTTTCTGGTTTCCAGTCAGTCAAAAGATAACGATTATTTTTCTCATTTGATGATGACATATTATTCTCCATGCACATGCCGTTCATGAAAAAGAAATAAACGCATGCAGGCCGCGCGGCTTCTTTTTAGAAACTATTGAAAGGTTTTGGGAATATTGACTGAAAGAATAGATAAAAAAGCGCAATAACGCGGGATAAGGGGAGAATTACAGGTTGGTTAAGTGTTACTAATTGTAAACTTAAATGATGTATTGTTTGTTCATCTATAACATCAACTAAATAACTCAAGCGTAATCATACGATCCAGGTGGTGCTCGAAAGCGGGATCGGCCATTTCCTCTATGCCCAACACATACATACCATCCAGGCCGCAGACCACTGCGATTAAACGCCATGCGACATCGGCGGCATCTGGGGTGGATAAAAACTCACCGGCTTTCTGTCCCTGAGTGATGATGTTAGCCGTTTCCTCATGCCACATCCGCATGGTCAGCAGATAGGCGCTTTTGATCTCAGGATCTTTATCTGCCAGCACCTGTGCTTCACGCCACAGCCTGATATGGGGTTCGAACCCGCCATCTTCGCTGCCCAGCATGGCATGCAGCCGTTCCCGAAAACTGGCGTTTTCGCTGACCAGTTCAGCATCAAGCAGGGTACGGATCAGGCGCACAAAAGCCTGAGACTTGAGTTCACCGGCAGAGGAAAAGTGATGATGCACCTGACCCGTCGCCACATGAGCTTCCGCCGCTATACGTCGTACGGTCATGGCAGTAAACCCTTCTTCCAGCGCAACGCGCATCGCCGCTTGCAGAATCACTTCCCGACGTTCATCCCGGTTCAGATAGCTCATCATTCCTCCTGTATCTCAATAGCACGCAGTCTAACAAAAAGTTGGACATACGTTCAATTTTCCGTAGGATCGCTAAAGCTGGACATGTGTCCAGTTTCGGTTTTGTTAGGGAGTTTTATGTTTCGTCAGTGGTTAACGTTAGTCATTATTGTACTGGTCTACATCCCTGTTGCGATTGATGCAACGGTGCTGCACGTTGCCGCGCCCACGCTGAGTATGACGCTGGGTGCCAGTGGTAACGAGCTGCTGTGGATTATTGATATTTATTCGCTGGTCATGGCTGGCATGGTGTTGCCAATGGGGGCATTGGGCGATCGCATCGGTTTTAAACGTCTGCTGCTGTTGGGCGGGGGGTTATTTGGCCTGGCATCTCTGGCCGCAGCGTTTGCCCACAGCGCCAGTTGGCTGATTGCCACGCGGGCGGTATTAGCGATCGGGGCGGCGATGATTGTTCCGGCTACGCTCGCGGGTATTCGCGCCACCTTTGCCGAACAGCGTCATCGCAATATGGCGCTCGGCGTCTGGGCCGCTGTCGGTTCCGGCGGCGCGGCGTTTGGGCCATTAGTAGGCGGCATACTGCTGGAGCACTTCTATTGGGGATCCGTGTTCTTAATCAATGTGCCTATTGTTGTGGTGGTAATGGCATTGACGGCTCGTTTCGTGCCACGCCAGGCTGGACGTCGCGATCAATCGTTAAATTTTGGTCATGCGATAATGCTGATTGTCGCTATTCTGCTGCTGGTCTATAGCGCCAAAACCGCCCTGAAAGGTCATATGGCGACCACTGCCATCGTGCTGACATTATTAACCGGAGCATTGCTGTTGGGGCAGTTTGTCCGTATCCAGCTTGCAGCTTCGCGGCCAATGATTGATATGCGGCTGTTTACGCATCGCATTATCTTAAGCGGCGTAGTGATGGCGATGACCGCGATGATTACGCTGGTTGGTTTCGAATTGCTGATGGCTCAGGAGCTCCAGTTTGTGCACGGTTTGACGCCGTATCAGGCTGGGCTGTTTATGCTGCCGGTGATGCTGGCAAGTGGTTTCAGCGGCCCCATTGCCGGCATGTTGGTGTCACGCCTGGGATTACGTTGTGTGGCAACGGCGGGTATGGCGCTCAGCGCCGTCAGTTTTTACGGTCTGGCGATGACGGATTTCAGTACGCAGCAAATACAGGCGTGGATATTGATGGCCTTGCTCGGATTCAGCGCGGCAAGTGCGCTTTTGGCCTCAACTGCGGCAATCATGGCAGCAGCCCCGGCAGAAAAAGCGGCAGCGGCTGGCGCCATTGAGACGATGGCTTATGAACTTGGCGCCGGGCTTGGCATCGCTATCTTTGGCTTACTGTTGAGCCGTAGCTTTTCTGCCTCGATTCTGCCACCTGCCGGACTCAATCCGCAGGAGATAGAGCGCGCCTCATCATCAATGGGCGAAGCGGTGCAACTGGCGCATTCGCTCCCGTCGTCGTTGAGTGAGGCATTGCTGGCGGCTGCCAGAGAAGCCTTTACCTGGTCACATAGCGTGGCCTTAAGCAGCGCTGGCAGTATGCTTATCGTATTAGCGATAGGGATGTGGTTCAGTCTGGCAAAGCTACAGCGTCAATAACTAGTGGGCTAAATGACAGGGGTAATCCATCTCTTCGACTTCTTTTCCACTCAAGCGAGCGTATTGCCCCGTCAGTCTCCAGAATGCAGGTTGAGTTTCCGTATAGATCTCTGCTGCTAACACCAGGCGGCGGCGATCTACCTCGTTAAGTTCCAGTAGCGTCCACGGCACAAAATAGCGTTCGCTACCCGTCAGGGTAAACCACAGCGGGCACCCACAGCCGGAACAGAAGAAACGTTCACCACGATTTGAAGAAGGAAAGTGTGAGGGTTGGGCTGAATCCGGCGACATCTGCGGATGAGCGCTGGCCTCCAGATACATAGCGATGCCACCCGACCATTTCTGACACAACGTACAGTGGCAGGCATAGACATCCAGCATTTCGACGTCAACGGTAAAATGACTCTGTCCGCAAAGACAACGACCAGTGAACGTCTGCACGGCATACTCCTTATGACCGAGACTACATCAAGAGAAAAAGCCAGCCCCGAAAGGACTGGCTTTGTATTCAGACTACAACAAAATTAGAACTGGTAGTTCAGACCAACAGCCACGATGTTGTCAGTGCTTACACCTGCATAGCGGGTGAAGTTGTTGTCATCCAGCAGGTTGATTTTGTAATCAACGAAGGTAGACATGTTTTTGTTGAAGTAGTAGGTAGCACCCAGGTCTACGTATTCAACCAGATCCTGGTCGCCGAAATAACCCAGATCTTTACCTTTGGATTTCAGGTAAGCAACGGACGGACGCAGGCCGAAGTCGAACTGGTACTGAGCAACAGCTTCAAAGTTCTGAGCTTTGTTAGCAATACCGTCGATTTTACCGAACGTAGTCATGTTGCGGGTTTCGGAGTAGGTGGTCGCCAGGTAGATGTTATTCGCATCATATTTCAGACCAGCAGCCCATACTTCCGCATTCTGACCGGATGCGTACAGACCGTTGTTACCATTACGAACCTGACGGTCGGTACGGTCAGATTTCGCGTAGGTCGCACCAACGCCAAAACCTTCGTACTCATAGGTAGTAGACAGACCGAAACCGTCGCCGTTTGCTTCTACTTCATTGTTACGATCGTTTTTGCCCTGATACTGAGCAGCGAAGTTCAGACCTTCAACCAGACCGAAGAAATCGGTGTTACGGTAGGTTGCAACGCCGGTAGCACGCTGAGTCATGAATACGTCAGTCTGGGTCCAGGTATCGCCACCGAACTCTGGCAGAACGTCGGTCCATGCGCCGATGTCGTAAGCTACACCGTAGTTACGACCGTAGTCGAAAGAACCGTATTCAGCGAATTTCAGGCCAGCGAATGCCAGACGGGTTTTGTCTGCTTCGGAACCCTGATCTTCAGAACGGTTGCCTTTGAATTCATATTCCCACTGACCAAAACCAACCAGTTGGTCATTGATCTGAGTTTCGCCTTTGAAGCCCAGACGTGCGTAGGTTTTGTCGCCATCGCTGCTGGTGTCATCAGAGAAATAATGCTGAGCGTGAACTTTACCGTAGATATCCAGTTTGTTTGCGTCTTTGTTATATACCTCAGCCGCGTTTACTGCACCTGCCGCCAACAGGCTAGTCACTGCCACTGCAACTAATTTAAGTTTCATTCTAAATAATCCTTATACCTAGATTCTACGTCAGTACTTCAAAAAGCATAATCAAAGCCTTGATAAATATGCATTCCTTCGAAATTCAGCTTTCACCCATTGGGTGAAAGAAAAGTGCTCAAAAATATGTTAAATTATCAGCTTTTATGACTCGATATATGGTAAAATAATAGTAAGAAAAGTAGTAAAAAGGGGTTCTAATTATGATTAATAAAATTGATTTCAAAGCTAAGAATCTAACATCAAATGCAGGTCTTTTTCTGCTCCTTGAGAATGCAAAAAGCAATGGGATTTTTGATTTTATTGAAAATGACCTCGTATTTGATAATGACTCAACAAATAAAATCAAGATGAATCATATAAAGACCATGCTCTGCGGTCACTTCATTGGCATTGATAAGTTAGAACGTCTAAAGCTACTTCAAAATGATCCCCTCGTCAACGAGTTTGATATTTCCGTAAAAGAACCTGAAACAGTGTCACGGTTTCTAGGAAACTTCAACTTCAAGACAACCCAAATGTTTAGAGACATTAATTTTAAAGTCTTTAAAAAACTGCTCACTAAAAGTAAATTGACATCCATTACGATTGATATTGATAGTAGTGTAATTAACGTAGAAGGTCATCAAGAAGGTGCGTCAAAAGGATATAATCCTAAGAAACTGGGAAACCGATGCTACAATATCCAATTTGCATTTTGCGACGAATTAAAAGCATATGTTACCGGATTTGTAAGAAGTGGCAATACTTACACTGCAAACGGTGCTGCGGAAATGATCAAAGAAATTGTTGCTAACATCAAATCAGACGATTTAGAAATTTTATTTCGAATGGATAGTGGCTACTTTGATGAAAAAATTATCGAAACGATAGAATCTCTTGGATGCAAATATTTAATTAAAGCCAAAAGTTATTCTACACTCACCTCACAAGCAACGAATTCATCAATTGTATTCGTTAAAGGAGAAGAAGGTAGAGAAACTACAGAACTGTATACAAAATTAGTTAAATGGGAAAAAGACAGAAGATTTGTCGTATCTCGCGTACTGAAACCAGAAAAAGAAAGAGCACAATTATCACTTTTAGAAGGTTCCGAATACGACTACTTTTTCTTTGTAACAAATACTACCTTGCTTTCTGAAAAAGTAGTTATATACTATGAAAAGCGTGGTAATGCTGAAAACTATATCAAAGAAGCCAAATACGACATGGCGGTGGGTCATCTCTTGCTAAAGTCATTTTGGGCGAATGAAGCCGTGTTTCAAATGATGATGCTTTCATATAACCTATTTTTGTTGTTCAAGTTTGATTCCTTGGACTCTTCAGAATACAGACAGCAAATAAAGACCTTTCGTTTGAAGTATGTATTTCTTGCAGCAAAAATAATCAAAACCGCAAGATATGTAATCATGAAGTTGTCGGAAAACTATCCGTACAAGGGAGTGTATGAAAAATGTCTGGTATAATAAGAATATCATCAATAAAATTGAGTGTTGCTCTGTGGATAACTTGCAGAGTTTATTAAGTATCATTGCAGCAAAGATGAAATCAATGATTTATCAAAAATGATTGAAAGGTGGTTGTAAATAATGTTACAATGTGTGAGAAGCAGTCTAAATTCTTCGTGAAATAGTGATTTTTGAAGCTAATAAAAAACACACGTGGAATTTAGGTTTCATTCTGGCGACGTCCGTATTTGCCTTTCGGAAGCATAAAATCGGACGCGTTGTGGCTCGCTTCAGGTAAAATATTGACTATTCATGTTGTTGTTATTTCGTCTCTTCCAGAATAAGGAATCCCATGGTTAAAAAATCACTGCGCCAGTTCACGCTGATGGCGACGGCAACCGTCACGCTGTTGTTAGGTTATAATTTTTTCTTGGTGTGTTTCCTAAACCATTGCTAAACGAAGGGGTTCGTCAATGGCAAACCATTTTTAAATGACGCAGTGGTATAAGTTCAATAATAAGTTTCATAATATTGCGAAATATTTGAAGTTGTGTGATCCAGATCTACATAATACAGCTGATTGTATTAATCTTAATATGTGACAAATCTGATGAGATATATTTACGCAGGGGACTATTATGGCAGCTATGGTTTAAATGGCGTTAGTTTCGCTTGTATAATATATACATGCGGAGGGTTATAGATAAACATGAAATACTTTCACGTGTTAACTAATAATCACATATTTAACATTTAATTAAACAAATATAAACAAAAAAAACAAGTGCAATGCGCAATAATTATCCATCAGCCTGGCTAAAGTATAGCCGGATTTTATTTATTTGTGATAAAACCCGGTTTTTTTTCAGGCGCGGCGCGTTGCCAACCAGCAAAGTAGCGAGCCAGCGCAAACCATCAGCGCGCCTTGCCAGAAAGAAAGTGATAGCGGGGCGCTGAGTAGCACGGCGGCAAGCGCGGAGGACAGTACGGGAGTAAAATAAGAACCCACCGCCATAATGGTGACATTACCGTGCAAAATACCAATATTCCACGCAGCATAGGCAAATCCTAACGTTAATGCTGCAGTGAACATTTTAATCGTCACCGGAGTGCTGAAAACCATTTCCGGCTGAGGGGTGACAAAATAGTAAACCCACAGACTTGCGGCTGTCAGTAAGACGAACACCGTGATGCCGTTAAAGCCTTTTGCATATTTATTGGTCACTGTGCAATATGTGGCCCAGATAAAAGCCCCCAGAAAGGCGAGAAAATAACTGAGCGGACTACTGGCAACATTGCTGATAATTTCGCCAGGATTGAGGCCATTTTCACCACCTAATACCCAACAAACACCGGTCAATGCGATAATTAATCCAGGAATGACCAGCCAGGTTGATTTTTGACCATTAAATAATATGGCGAACAATATCGTCAGGCTTGGCCAGAGATAATTTACCATCCCGACTTCAATAGCCTGATGACGGGTAGCGGCATAACCCAGGGCCAGTGCTAAACAAATTTCATAGCTAACAAAAAGCACGCTACCGGCGATTAAATAGTGAACAGGAATTTTTCTGATATTTGGAAATCCAACAGTAAATATGAGCAACAGGCCGCTTAATGAAAAAATCATCGCTGCGCCGCCAGCAGGTCCCAGTCCCTCACTCACTCCCCGAATAAGTCCAACCATCGTGCTCCAGAGTACGATGGCAATCAGACCAATTAACGTTGCTTTTTGTTTTGTCATTCTGTTTCTCTGTTCATACCACTGGCAAAAAATAAGCTGAAATTTATAGCACTTTTACACCGTAGCACGCTAATTAATTACCTTTTGCATACCTCCTTATGGGTACAAGGGTTAAACAAAGTGCACTATTTAGTAGCGGAACCGTTTCGTTTTTGATTTGACGCAAAAAAAATATGGATATAGCTGATAGTTTCGTCGCGAAGTTGTACATGTCATCTTTCAGGCTGCCTCGATTACGCACTTTGAGAGATTTCTTGTACGAATCCCTGCAAAAAAGAGGAAAGCAATGGACGTCAGCCGCAGACAATTTTTTAAAATCTGCGCGGGCGGTATGGCGGGAACAACAGTAGCCGCTCTGGGTTTTGCACCCAAAATGGCACTGGCTCAGGCGCGAAACTATAAGTTATTACGCGCCAAAGAGATCCGAAACACCTGCACATACTGTTCCGTAGGTTGCGGGCTATTAATGTATAGCCTGGGTGATGGAGCAAAAAACGCCAAAGAGTCGATTTACCATATTGAAGGGGATCCGGATCATCCGGTGAGCCGGGGGGCATTATGTCCTAAGGGCGCAGGCTTACTGGATTACGTACACAGTGAAAACCGTCTGCGTTACCCGGAATATCGCGCTCCTGGTTCCGACAAATGGCAGCGTATCAGCTGGGATGAAGCTTTCTCCCGCATCGCGAAGCTGATGAAAACTGACCGTGACGCCAACTTTATTGAGAAAAATGAGCAGGGTGTAACGGTTAACCGCTGGCTTTCAACCGGGATGCTGTGCGCATCTGCAGCAAGTAATGAAACCGGCATGCTGACGCAAAAATTTGTGCGCTCACTCGGCATGCTGGCAGTAGACAACCAGGCGCGCGTCTGACACGGACCAACGGTAGCAAGTCTTGCTCCAACATTTGGTCGCGGTGCGATGACCAACCACTGGGTTGATATTAAAAATGCTAACGTCGTGATGGTGATGGGCGGTAACGCCGCTGAAGCACATCCGGTGGGATTCCGCTGGGCGATGGAAGCTAAAAACAACAATGACGCCACGCTGATTGTTGTTGACCCACGTTTTACACGTACAGCCTCGGTGTCGGATATTTACGCACCGATTCGTTCCGGCACGGACATTACGTTCCTGTCCGGCGTTTTGCTGTACCTGATTGAAAATAACAAAATCAACGCTGAATACGTTAAGCATTACACCAACGCTAGCCTGCTGGTGCGGGATGATTTTGCTTTCGAAGAGGGTCTGTTCAGCGGGTATGACGCGAAAAAACGTCAGTATGATAAATCGTCCTGGAACTATCAGTTCGATGAAAACGGCTACGCCAAACGCGATGAAACATTAAGTCATCCGCGCTGCGTGTGGAACCTGCTGAAACAGCATGTATCCCGTTACACGCCAGATGTGGTGGAAAATATCTGTGGTACGCCGAAAGAAGACTTCCTGAAAGTCTGCGAAGTGCTGGCCTCCACCAGCGCGGCCGATCGTACCACCACCTTCCTGTATGCGCTGGGCTGGACGCAGCATACCGTCGGGGCGCAAAACATCCGCACCATGGCGATGATCCAGTTGCTGCTCGGCAATATGGGGATGGCCGGTGGTGGTGTCAACGCCTTGCGCGGTCACTCCAACATTCAGGGGTTAACCGACTTAGGTCTGCTCTCTACCAGTCTGCCGGGCTACCTGACGCTACCGTCAGAAAAACAGACAGATCTGCAAACCTATCTGGCCGCGAACACGCCAAAAGCGACGTTGGCCGATCAGGTTAACTACTGGGGCAACTATCCGAAGTTTTTCGTTAGCCTGATGAAATCTTTCTACGGCAATGCGGCGCAGAAAGAGAATGACTGGGGCTTTGAGTGGCTGCCGAAGTGGGATCAGTCCTACGACGTCATCAAATACTTCAATATGATGGATAGCGGAAAAGTCACCGGCTACATCTGTCAGGGCTTTAACCCGGTTGCGTCCTTCCCGGACAAAAACAAAGTGGTGCAGTCCCTGAGCAAACTGAAGTATCTGGTCGTTATCGATCCGCTGGTGACAGAAACTTCAACGTTCTGGCAAAACCACGGCGAATCAAACGACGTTGATCCGGCATCTATCCAGACCGAAGTCTTCCGTTTGCCGTCAACCTGCTTTGCGGAAGAGGATGGCTCAATCGCCAACTCCGGTCGCTGGTTGCAGTGGCACTGGAAAGGTCAGGACGCGCCGGGCGAAGCCCGTAACGATGGCGAAATTCTGGCCGGCATTTACCACCGTCTGCGCGACATGTACCGCACTGAAGGCGGTAAAGCAGTTGAACCCGTGCTGAAAATGAGCTGGAACTATAAGCAGCCGGA
Organism: Citrobacter sp. W9; assembly: GCF_026719375.1. NCBI lineage: Bacteria > Pseudomonadati > Pseudomonadota > Gammaproteobacteria > Enterobacterales > Enterobacteriaceae > Citrobacter > Citrobacter sp. W9. The sequence continues at coordinate 129,223 of NZ_JAPPTE010000011.1, forward strand.
CGAACCGCATTCAGAGGAAGTGGCGAAAGAGAACAACGGCTATGCGCTGGAAGATCTCTATGATGCCAACGGTGTGCTGATTGCGAAGAAAGGCCAGTTGCTCAATAGCTTTGCGCTTCTGCGTGATGATGGCACAACCTCATCTTCCTGCTGGATTTATACCGGGAGCTGGACCGAGCAGGGCAACCAGATGGCCAACCGCGATAACGCCGACCCGTCAGGGCTGGGTAATACGCTGGGTTGGGCATGGGCATGGCCACTGAACCGTCGCGTTCTGTATAACCGCGCTTCGGCGGATCCGCAGGGTAAACCGTGGGATCCCAAACGCATGCTGATCCAGTGGAACGGTACGAAGTGGACGGGGAACGACATCCCGGACTTCAACACCGCGGCGCCTGGCAGCGGCACCAATCCGTTTATCATGCAGCCGGAAGGTCTGGGTCGTCTGTTCGCCATTGATAAGATGGCGGAAGGGCCGTTCCCGGAACACTACGAGCCAATGGAAACGCCGCTGGGTACCAACCCGCTGCACCCGAACGTAATCTCCAACCCGGCAGCCCGTCTGTACGAGGCGGATAAGCTACGCATGGGAACCAAACAGGACTTCCCGTACGTTGGGACGACTTATCGTCTGACCGAACACTTCCATACCTGGACCAAGCACGCATTGCTGAATGCGATTGCTCAACCAGAACAGTTTGTGGAAATCAGCGAAACGCTGGCGGCAGCGAAAGGTATCAATAACGGCGATCGCGTGAAAGTCAGCAGCAAGCGTGGATTTATTCGCGCAGTTGCGGTGGTTACGCGTCGTCTGCGTACCCTGAACGTCAATGGTCAGCAGGTCGAAACGGTTGGGATCCCGATCCACTGGGGCTTTGAAGGAGTCGCGCGTAAAGGCTATATCGCCAACACCCTGACGCCGAATGTCGGTGATGCAAACTCGCAAACGCCGGAATACAAAGCGTTTTTAGTAAACATCGAGAAGGCGTAAGGGGGCGAATATATGTCTATGGAAACGCAGGACATCATCAAACGGTCCGCAACAAACTCCATCACGCCGCCGCCTCAGGCCCGTGATTACAAAGCAGAGGTCGCGAAACTGATCGATGTGTCCACCTGTATAGGCTGTAAGGCCTGCCAGGTGGCATGTTCAGAGTGGAACGATATCCGCGATGAAGTCGGTCATTGCGTCGGGGTGTATGACAACCCCGCCGATCTCAGCGCCAAATCCTGGACGGTGATGCGATTTAGCGAAACCGAACAGAACGGCAAGCTTGAGTGGCTAATTCGTAAAGACGGCTGTATGCACTGTGAAGATCCGGGCTGCCTGAAGGCATGCCCGTCTGCCGGGGCGATTATTCAGTACGCCAACGGGATTGTCGATTTCCAGTCAGAGCACTGCATTGGCTGCGGCTACTGTATTGCCGGGTGTCCATTTAATATTCCGCGCCTCAATAAAGAGGATAACCGCGTGTATAAATGTACGCTGTGTGTGGACCGCGTCAGCGTCGGGCAGGAGCCTGCCTGCGTCAAGACCTGTCCAACAGGGGCAATACATTTCGGCACCAAGCAGGAAATGCTGGAAATGGGCGAACAGCGGGTGGCCAAACTGAAAGCTCGCGGTTTCGAACACGCCGGGCTCTACAACCCGGAAGGTGTGGGGGGGACGCATGTAATGTACGTTCTGCATCATGCCAACCAGCCGGAGCTGTACCACGGCCTGCCGAAAGAACCGCAGATCGATACCTCTATCAATCTGTGGAAAGGGGCGCTGAAACCACTGGCCGCAGCCGGATTTATCGCCACCTTCGCCGGACTTATTTACCACTACGTTGGTATTGGTCCGAATAAGGAAGTGGACGACGACGAGGAGGATCATCATGAGTAAGTCGAAAATGATTGTGCGCACGAAGTTTATCGACCGCGCCTGTCACTGGACGGTGGTGATCTGCTTCTTCCTGGTGGCGCTGTCGGGGATTTCATTTTTCTTCCCGACTCTGCAATGGTTGACGCAGACTTTCGGTACGCCGCAGATGGGGCGTATTTTGCACCCGTTCTTCGGGCTGCTGATCTTCGTGGCGTTAATGTTCATGTTTGTACGCTTTGTTCACCACAACATCCCGGATAAAAAAGATATTCCGTGGCTGAAAAACATTGTGGAAGTGCTGAAAGGCAATGAACATAAAGTGGCGGATGTGGGCAAGTACAACGCCGGACAGAAAATGATGTTCTGGTCGATCATGAGCATGATTTTCGTGCTGCTGATTACCGGCATTATTATCTGGCGTCCGTACTTTGCACAGTTCTTCCCGATGCAGGTCGTGCGTTATAGCCTGCTGATCCATGCGGCGGCAGGCATTATCCTGATGCACGCCATCCTCATCCATATGTATATGGCATTCTGGGTGAAAGGCTCTATTAAAGGCATGATCGAAGGGAAAGTGAGCCGTCGCTGGGCGAAGAAACATCACCCGCGCTGGTATCGCGAAGTCGAAAGACAAGAAGCGAAAAAAGAGAGCGAGGAAGGGGTTAACTAATCCCTGACGTTACCTCCACGTAATGGCGCTACATCAGTAGCGCCATTTTTTTGCCAAAAAAACGTCATGTTTCTGTCATCTGCTCAACGTAAGGTGTTGTCTTTAATAATAGAAGAGTTAAAAGACAATGCATCTGGTAAAAAAATTACTCGCAGTCAGCGTGTTTCTTTGTGCGTCCGCTCAGGCGCAGAACATCCTCGAATTTCCTCAGCCGGAAAATAACCCGGAAGAGTTTTATGCCGTAACTGAAATCCCGGCAGGTGGAATGATTAAATATGAAACCGACGCCAAAACCGGTTTTATCGTTGCCGATCGCTTCCAGTCAATGCCGGTTGCCTATCCCGCCAACTACGGCTCGTTGACTCAATCTTTAGCCGGTGACGGCGACCCGCTGGACGTCATTTTTTATACCCGTGCGCCACTGGCCCCAGGAACATTGATTAAGCTGCGCGCGATTGGCGTGCTGAAGATGATCGACGGCGGAGAAAAGGACGACAAAATTGTCGCCGTTCCGGCCAGTAAAATTGACCCGACTTATGATGACATCAAAGAGTTGAGCGATCTGCCCAAGATTGAAGTGCAACGCCTGGAATCTTTCTTCCGCGTGTACAAAGATCTGCCGGAAGGGCGCAAAAAGGTAGAATTAAACGGTTTCAACGACGCCGCTACGGCAAAGCAAGAGATCAAACAGGCCTGGGATGCCTGGAAAGAGAAAAAACCGCAGTAATACATGGCATGCCGGATGACGGGCCTACAGGCGCATTTTGCTGATGTAGGCCGGATAAGCTTGCGCCATCCGGCAATGCGGTTTACTCCAGAAGTGAGTTCAGACGCGCAATCTCCTGACGCCATTGCGCTTGTAACAGCGGTTTTTGATGTTTCGGCTTACGAGCGAGATCGTCGGCCAGCCGCTGCTCCAGTTCGAGAAGTTGTTCCAGTAACGCATCACTGTCGCGGCTTATTTCATTTCTCGCTTCAACCAACGTTTTCGGGACGGGTATCTCAGCAGATGTTTCCCGAATTCGCGCGTTGATCGCGTCGAGATCGTGCCATTCGCTGAGTTCGCCGTTCTCAATAAACCAGAACCGGTTACAGCTTTTGCTGATAAGCTGGCGATCGTGACTGACCAGCAGCACGCCGCCGTGATAGCTTTGCAGCGTTTCTGCCAGCGCCTCTTTGCCTTCCATATCCAGATGGTTGGTCGGTTCATCGAGCATCAGCAGGCTATAACGCGCAAGCGTCAGTCCCACAAACAATAACCGGGAACGCTCGCCACCACTTAATGTACTGACCCGCTGTGCGTGACGAACCCATGGAAAGCCCGCGCTAATCAAGGCCATTTTGCGAATATCAGGCTGAGGAGCAAACGCTTCCAGCGCGTCAAACAGCGAGTCGTCATCAGCGAGTTGGTGCAGCGTTTGATCGTAATACCCCAGCGTAACGCGCGGGTGTAACACCAATGAAGGCGATGCCAGCTGTGAGTGAAACTGTTGCCAGATAAGCCTTAACAGCGATGATTTCCCACACCCATTGCGCCCGACAATCGCCACGCGATCACCGCTTTTTACGCGGATACCGGCTATCGAAAACAGCGAATCTGCGCCAGGAGCAGGGGCCACGGACAGATGAGTCATCTCCAGCAAACGATCCGCACGCAGGGCATCACCCTGCAATGTTAGTGTCCACTGACTTCCCGAGGTTACTTCGGTCTGTACCTCTTTCAGGCGCAGCACCTGTTTTTCCATCTGCTTGGCTTTACGGGAAAGGTCTTCGTTGTCGTAGACCCGCCCCCAGGTCGCCAGCCGTTTGGCGCTGGCGGTGACACGGTCGATCTCCTTTTGTTCAGCCTTATGGCGCAAAGCATCGCTGGCGTCTCTGTCTACCAGAGCCTGACGCGCCGCGCTACAGGGCAGATCGAAGGCATGCAGGGTGCGATCGCGCAGGATCCAGGTCCCGTGAGTCACGGCATCCAGCAACTGCGGATCGTGGGAAACCACCACAAAACTACCAGACCAGTTCTGTAAGAACTGTTCCAGCCACAGTAATGTAGGCAAATCCAGGTGGTTACCCGGTTCATCCAGCAGTAGCAGGTCAGGATTTCGCATCAGCGCCCGCGCTAATAACAGACGCGTGTGTTGTCCGCCGCTCAGCGTTTGTGCTGTCAGAGATAAATTCTCCGGCGTGAAACCCATTTCGGCCAGCAACGCTTCAACTCGCCATTGCTGGCTCGCGCGTTCATGCTCGGGAAGTTGAGCAAGCACCGCCTCTTGCAACGTAAGCGGCAGTATATCGTCAGGTAAATGTTGCTCCACACGTGCGAGATGACAGTGATTCGCCTGCGCGATAGACCCGCTGGTGGGTGAAATAGTGCCATCAAGCAGTTTTAACAGCGTACTTTTGCCGCAGCCGTTGTAACCGATAAGCCCGATGCGGTCACCTTTTTTCAGGGTGAAGGAAAGATCGTCGAATAGCGTGCCAAATGCCGTATCAACGTGTAAGGATTGTGCGGTTAGTAATGTGCTCATTGTTGCTTACTCAAGAGTTACAGGCGTAAAAACGCCTCGTCAAACATCGCTGACGATAACCCGGTAAGCCCGAGAGAAGGGGATTGAGAAGTTAGCTTCGCTCAAGCAGAAGTTATCGCAGCACGATACCGATAACGCTTGAGCACTGGCGATCGCCAAAAGCATGTGAAACGATAAAACGTTCACAGTACAGCATAAGTATCCTCCTTTTGTTTTTCAGAATGTTAATCGGTGATGAAAGTGTAAGCGCAACATACGCGGTAGCGCAAGCTTTGAACGCCCAGCAGATCACAAGACAAATAAATCAGGCAAAAGTTAATTTTCGTCGCGTCGAAAGCTTGAGTTAAGGATCACAATAACGATCGCTGTTCTCCGGTACGCTGTCGCTCACTATTTTATTATTTGGAGAATAGATGACATGAAAAAAACAATGACATTGACGATGATTGCGCTGGGATGTTTATTTTCAAATGCACAAGCAAGTGAAAAACTCGCTGGTAATGAGATACTTAAAGTGCAAAAGGGTGGTATTCCTGACAAAATTTACACGCAGAATAACCCGCATTTAAAGATTGCCACCTATAACATTGGTAAAAATGAAGCATCTGCTGATGTGGCGGATTTTACGGCACTTAATTCAGCTATTAAAAGAATAGATGCAGATATTATAGCAGTGCCAGAGGTTGATAATAAAACAGGGCGCAGTCAAAAGATCGATCAACTCAAAAAAATCGCTGATGCCAATAAACTGTATTACGCCTTTGGTAAAGCACTCGATTTTGATGGCGGTGAGTACGGGTTAGGACTGCTTTCCAAATATAAAATATTGCACACGCAGGTGGTAAAATTACCGTCGGGTAATGCTGAACAACGCGTGGCGTTACTGGCGCAGGTTGACGTGCCTGGGTTTGATTCTGCCCCCATCATTATGGTGACCCATCTCGACTGGCAAAAAGATCCTACCATGCGTACGGAACAAGCCCGCTATCTTTTAGATATCAGCATTGGCGACGCGACATCAGATTTCCCGGATATCGCCTCCTCAATTAAAATCCTTGCAGGGGACTTTAATTCGACCCGGGACGAGCAGCCGCTGAAAGAAATACGTTACTTTTTCAACGAAGTGACGAAAGAAGGGGTTGATACCCGCAGTTGGCCAGCCGTTAACCCTGCGATCGATATAGACCATATTTTCACGTTTAAAGGGCAGAAGTGGAACGTCAAAAATCTGGAAATTCCACATAACTCACCCGAATTTACGTGGTCTACGGCGAGCGATCACCTGCCGGTTATCGCTGAGCTGGAACTTTCAGAACAGTAATCTACATACTGTATTTCGTTCATCGAACGCTTAAAATTGCCCGGCAGACTCTGCTGCCGGGCAAACCGTCAAATAGAAGTTCGACGGTAGTCGCGATATTCCGCCTGCCAGAAATTATCGTCAATCGCCTGTTGCAGCGCTTCGGCGGACGTTTTCACAGCCACGCCTTGCTGCTGGGCCATTTTACCCACGGCAAAAGCAATCGCACGGGAAACTGTCTGAATGTCTTTCAGTTCCGGTAACACCAGTCCTTCGCCGTTCAGCACCAGCGGTGAATACTGCGCCAGTGTTTCACTGGCCGACATCAGCATTTCATCGGTAATGCGCGATGCGCCGGAAGCAATAACACCCAGCCCGATACCCGGGAAAATATAGGCGTTGTTACACTGGGCAATCGGGAAGACTTTTTCCTTCCACACTACCGGCGCAAACGGGCTACCGGTCGCAACCAGCGCGTTACCTTCGGTCCAGGCGATAATATCCTGTGGCGTAGCTTCCACGCGTGAAGTTGGGTTAGACAGCGGCATGACGATGGGGCGCGGACAATGCTTGTGCATTTCGCGGATGATCTCTTCGGTAAACAGGCCGGTCTGTCCGGAAACACCAATCAGGATATCCGGCTTAACGTTACGCACCACGTCGAGTAACGACAGCACATCCTCTTGCGTATCCCAGTGCTGCAGATTTTCGCGTTTTTGCACCAGCTTGGTCTGGAAGGAGAGCAGGTTCGGCATTTTGTCGGTTAACAGGCCGAAGCGATCGACCATAAACACGCGCTGACGCGCCGCTTCCTCGCTTAAACCTTCACGCTGGATTTGCGCGATGATCTGCTCGGCAATCCCGCAACCAGCGGAGCCCGCTCCCAGGAACACGATATTCTGTTCACTTAACTGGCTACCCGCCGCGCGGCTGGCGGCAATGAGCGTACCAACGGTAACCGCTGCCGTGCCCTGAATATCGTCGTTAAACGAGCAAATTTCATCGCGATAGCGGTTCAGCAACGGCATCGCATTTTTCTGCGCGAAGTCTTCGAATTGCAGCAGCACGTCCGGCCAACGATGCTTCACAGCCTGGATGAATTCATCGACAAATTCGTAGTATTCATCATCAGTGATACGCGGATTACGCCAGCCCATATACAGCGGATCGTTCAGCAGTTGCTGGTTGTTGGTACCGACGTCCAGGACGACCGGCAGGGTGTAGGCCGGACTAATTCCGCCACACGCGGTATACAGCGACAGCTTACCGATCGGAATACCCATCCCGCCGATCCCCTGGTCGCCAAGGCCCAGAATACGTTCACCGTCGGTGACGACGATGACTTTGATATTGTGGTTAGGTACGTTCTGCAGGATATCGTCCATATTGTGGCGGTTCTGATAAGAGATAAACACACCGCGCGCGCGACGGTAGATCTCAGAGAAACGCTCACAGGCAGCACCTACCGTTGGGGTATAGATAACCGGCATCATCTCATCAAGGTGATTATGCACCAGTCGGTAAAACAGGGTTTCGTTGGTGTCCTGAATGTTACGCAGGTAAATATGCTTGTCGATTTCGGTTTTGAATCCCTGATATTGGATCCAGGCGCGTTCAGCCTGTTCTTCAATCGTCTCGACCACTTCCGGCAGTAACCCCAGCAGGTTGAAGTTACGGCGTTCTTCCACACTGAAAGCGCTCCCTTTATTCAGTAAAGGGAATTCCAGCAGTACCGGGCCAGCGTAGGGGATGTAAAGGGAACGCAGTTTTTTAGTTTCGTTTTCCATGTCACTCACTCTTTTTTGAATAACCGTCCCTGGCGTTCTTTATGATCGTATGTGGCCTGTCCGCCAGGGAAACGGGCGAAGTATAAAGCATTGTGAATGGGGTATGGGGTTTTATAAGCAAAAACACCACTGCGGTTGCAATGGTGTTTATCTCGTTATTCAGTCAGACCTGCGAAAGACTATTTGCCGTCAGCGCGGCGTTTTCTTCCGGTAGGATTGTTGACCACACTGGTTTTGTCACCTTCGGTCACGACTTTACGTTGGTTTGAGATTTTGTGGTCTAGTCCAAGAATATGACGGGCCTGACGGTTCGATTTCATTCTAACTCCTTAATCCTGTTTCTGGTTTCAAGGGCGAGCCCGTATAACAACGGACGAAATACAACCTGATAGAAAGCCGATGTTTAAAATAACGGCTTTCAGGATGGTCGGTCATTTTGTCTGAAAGGTCAATGCTTAAGCGGTAAATGCAGAACTATCCCGGATGGATCATGCATTTTCTCAGGCGTCCTATACTTGTAACTTCAACGACAACACAGGAGAACGGTAATGACTATCCATAAGAAGGGTCAGGCACACTGGGAAGGCGACATTAAACGCGGTAAAGGTACCGTCTCGACCGAAAGTGGCGTGCTGAATCAGCAACCGTATGGGTTTAATACGCGGTTCGAAGGGGTAAAAGGCACCAATCCTGAAGAGTTGATTGGCGCGGCCCATGCCGCCTGCTTCTCAATGGCGCTTTCGTTAATGCTGGGCGATGCGGGCTTTACGCCAGACGCCATTGATACCACTGCCGATGTTTCTCTGGATAAGGTGGATGCGGGATTTGCGATAACCAAAGTAGCGCTGCACAGTGAGGTAAGCGTTCCGGGGATAGACGCCGCCACGTTTGACGGCATCATCCAGAAAGCGAAGGCCGGCTGCCCAGTTTCGCAGGTACTGAACGCGGAAATTACACTGGATTATCAGCTGAAGTCTTAATCGTGGCGTGCCGGATGCGACTACGTCTTATCCGGCACCCGATGATGTTATTGCGCCACCCAGCCGCCATCCATATTCCACGCAACGCCTCGTACCTGCGCCGCACCGTCTGAACATAAAAACAACGCGAGTTCCCCTAACTGCTCCGGCGTGACGAATTCGCGCGACGGTTGCTTTTCCGCCAGCAGGGCGTCACGTGCGACGTCAGGCGCAGCACCTTCGGCAATACGTTTATCAATCTGCTGCTGGACCAACGGTGTGAGCACCCAACCGGGACATAGCGCATTGCAGGTGATGCCGGTCTGCGCGGTTTCCAGCGCAATGGTCTTGGTTAATCCCACCACGCCGTGCTTGGCTGCCACGTACGCGGATTTCTCTTTAGAAGCCACCAGGCCGTGAACCGAGGCGATATTAATGATGCGTCCCCAGTTCCGTGCGCGCATGCCTGGCAGCGCCAGTCGCGTAGTGTGAAAAACGGATGAGAGGTTAATAGCAATAATTGCGTTCCATTTTTCAACCGGGAAGGTTTCTACCGGAGACACATGCTGGATCCCGGCGTTGTTGACCAGGATATCCACACCGCCAAATTCGCTTGCGGCATAGCGCATCATGTCAGCAATTTGCGCTTCATCACTCAGGTCCGCGCCGTGGTAGCCTGGCGTTTTGCCATACTGCGCCACGGCGTCTTTGGCGGCTTCGACATCACCAAACCCGTTGAGGATCAACGAAGCGCCCGCTTGTGCCAGCACCTGAGCGATGCCTAATCCAATACCGCTGGTCGAGCCGGTAACCAGGGCGGTTTTTCCCGTTAAGTTCATGATGATTCTCCTTAAACAATTCCGGTGGTGTAGAAGACGCCGATAACAAACAGCACGGCCAGGCTTTTGATCACGGTGATGGCGAAAATCCCGCCGTACGCCTGACGATGGCTGAGGCCGGTAATAGCCAGCAGGGTAATGACCGCGCCGTTGTGCGGCAGGGTATCCATGCCGCCGCTGGCCATTGACGCCACGCGGTGGAAGACTTCGAGTGGAATATTGGCGGCATGGGCAGCGGCAATAAAAGTGTCAGACATGGCGGCGAGGGCAATACTCATCCCGCCAGACGCCGAGCCGGTGATCCCGGCCAGCGTGGTGATGCTGATGGCTTCGTTAAGAAGCGGGTCGGGGATCGCCGCCAGCGCTTTTGACAACACAAGGAAACCCGGCAGGGCAGCGATCACCGCACCAAAACCATACTCCGACGCGGTGTTCATGGCCGCGAGGATCGCGCCGCCAACCGCCGTTCTGCTGCCTTCCGCCAGGCGACCTTTAATGTTGCGATAGCCGAACAGCACCACCAGCAGGATCCCTGAAATCAGCGCCGCTTCCACCGCCCAGATAGCGGTAATTTTACCGACTTCGGTGGTAATCGGTTTGGCAAGGCCTGGCAGTTCCAGTTGATGTGTTGCGCCATACCACTGTGGGATCCAGCGGGTAAACAGCAGGTTAAATACCCCAACCAGAATCAGCGGAGAGATAGCGATTATCGGGTTCGGCAGGTTAATGTTATCCGGCGTTTCCGGCTCGTTTAACAGTTCAGTGCCATAGCCTTCATTCTTTGCCTGCGCTTTACGACGCTGACGTTCGAGATAAACCAGACCGACGAAAATAATAAACAGCGAGCCTATCAGCCCCAGCCACGGCGCGGCCCAGGCGTTAGTCCCAAAGAAGCTGGTCGGAATAATATTCTGGATCTGCGGCGTGCCCGGCAAGGCGTCCATCGTGAAGGAAAACGCGCCCAGCGCAACGGTGGCCGGGATCAGGCGCTTAGGGATATTACTCTGGCGGAACAGCTCCGCCGCAAAGGGATACACCGCAAACGCCACGACGAACAGCGATACCCCGCCGTAGGTTAACAGCGCGCACACCAGCACGATCACCGGGATGGCGTGACGCCGCCCGAGAATATTGATGGCGGCGGCAACAATAGAGCGGGAAAAACCAGACAACTCGATTAACTTGCCAAACACCGCACCCAGCAAAAATACCGGGAAGTAAAGCTTCACAAAACCGACCATTTTTTCCATAAACAGGCCGGTGAAGGCAGGGCCGACGGCGCTGGGTTCGGTAAGCAATACAGCACCTAATGCCGCGATGGGGGCAAACAGGATGACGCTGTATCCGCGATAGGCTGCAAGCATCAGCAGGCCCAGCGCTGCCAGGGCGATTAATACACTCATCATGACTCCTCAATATCATTGTTATAGTGGGTACAGAAAGAGAAGTTACGGTTTCAGGGCAAAGCGCAGCTGGTGCTCTCTGCGTTGCTGGATGTACTCCTTGCGCGAATCATCCCAGCGATAAAATCCCTGGCCGCTGCGCAAACCAGTATCACCGTTGGCAACCTTGTCAGCGACCAGCGACATCATGTCGCTACCGGTGGCGAGCGTGGGTAACAGATGCTGACAAATGTCCTGTACCGTAGAAAGACCCGTCATATCAGCCGCCTCCAGCGGGCCAACCATGGCATAGCGTCGTCCGAGCGAGGCACGCATTACCTGATCCACTACCTCCGCGCTGGCGATACCGCTTTTAACGATATGCAACGCTTCACGCAGCAGGGCGAATTGCAGACGGTTGCCGACAAACCCTGGCGCGGCGCGATCGAGTACGACCGCTTCCAGCTGCATCGACAGCAGTAGTTGTTGTAATTCATGGAGATATTCCGCCTTCGTTGCTGTCCCCGGCACAATTTCAACCAGCGGAATAAAGTGCGGCGGGTTCCAGAAATGGGCAATCAGCAACCGCTCAGGATAGGCAAGCTTTTCTGCCAGGGCATCGGGTGGCAGTCCGCTGGTATTACTGGCGATCACCGCCTCCGGTGCGATCAGCTCTTCCAGTTGCGCATACAACGCATGTTTAAGTTCGAGGCGTTCCGGGATGGCTTCAATCAGCAATCCGCACGCGGCAATATCCTGTAGCGACGTCGTACCGTGTAGACGGTTCATAACCGATGCTTTTTCGCTTAGAGCAAATTGTTCAGTAGCAATAAGCTCATCCACAATACCGCTGGCAATATGGCTAATTTCCGCAATTCGGCTGCTATCGGTGTCGTACAACCAGATATCGTGACCAAAGCGGGCAAAGTGGGTGGCGATGCCGACGCCCATTAAACCCGCGCCCAGTACGCAAATTTGCTTATTTTTCATGAGATCCCCCCGGACGCTCTACTGCCAGCGCGACACCCTGACCGCCGCCTACGCACAGTGTGGCCAACCCTTTGGCGGCGTTGCTGCGGGCCATTTCATGCAGCAGAGTCACCAGAATCCGGCACCCGGAGGCACCAATCGGATGACCCAGCGCGATCGCGCCGCCATTGACGTTAACTTTGCTGCTATCCCAGTTCAGTGATTCGCCAACCGCCAGCGCTTGTGCGGCAAACGCTTCGTTGGCTTCAATGAGATCAACATCGTTCAGCGCCCAGCCTGCCCGTTGCAGACACTGAAGTGACGCATCTACCGGCCCAATACCCATAATGGCCGGATCGACGCCGGAGACCGCGTAGCCCGCAACCCGTCCCAGAACCGGCAAATTGAGTTCTGCGGCTTTGGCGGCGCTCATTAGCATCACCGCCGCGGCGCCATCATTGATTGAAGAAGCATTCCCGGCGGTCACCGTGCCGTTTCCAGGCCGAAACGCTGGCTTCAGCTGCGCCAGCTTATCAGCCTGAGTATCCGGGCGCGGTTGTTCGTCACGGTCCACTACACGCGGCGGTTTTTTCCCCTGCGGAACGCTGACCGGGGTAATCTCCGCACTAAAACGACCGGCTTCAATCGCGGCAGCTGCTTTTTGCTGGGAGTGCAGAGCAAATGCGTCCTGTTGCTCACGACTGATAGCGAACTTATCCGCCAGATTCTCCGCGGTAATGCCCATGTGATAGTCGTTGAAGGCGTCCCATAAACCGTCATGCACTACGCTGTCTTTCAGGCTGGCATGACCCAGGCGCAGACCGGCCCGCGCGCCGTCGAGGAAATAGGGCGCATTGCTCATGCTCTCCTGCCCACCGGCAATCACAATTTGCGCATCACCGCAGCGAATCGCCTGTACCGCCTGATGCACCGCCTTCAGGCCCGAGCCGCACACCAGATTAATGGTTAGCGCTGGCGTAGTGACCGGTAAGCCCGCGCGTAACGCCGTCTGTCTGGCCGGATTTTGACCACTGCCCGTCGTGAGCACCTGACCCAAAATCACTTCATCAATTTGCTCAGGCGCCACGGCCGTTTTTTCCAGCAGGGAACGGATAACCACCGAACCGAGTTCAACCGCCGAAAGCGGCGCCAGCGCGCCATGAAAACTGCCAATCGGGGTGCGCGTTGCCGCGACAATAACAACATCCTGCATGGTCAGCTCCTCAGTTAAATTGCATCTCGGGGACATTTTCAGGAACGATCAGCTTGCCGGCGGTTCTGGCGACGATGTCATCCACGCTGATACCCGGGGCGCGTTCACGCAGAATGAACGCCCCGTCGGCAATCTCCAGCAGCGCCAGATCGGTAAGTACGCGTTTGATGCAGGCCACGCCGGTCAGCGGCAGGGTGCAGGCGGGAAGCAATTTTGACTCACCGTTTTTGGAAGCATGGGTCATCACCACGATGATGTTGTCAGCTCCGGCCACCAGGTCCATTGCGCCGCCCATGCCTTTCACCATTTTTCCGGGGATCATCCACGAGGCGATATTGCCGTTAACATCGACTTCAAACGCGCCGAGCACCGTCAGGTCAACGTGGCCGCCGCGGATCATCGCGAAGGATTGCGCCGAGTCGAAAATCGCTGCGCCTTTGCGCGCCGTCACGGTCTGTTTTCCGGCGTTGATCATGTCTGCATCAATTTCGTCTTCTGTGGGAAACGGCCCCATACCCAGCAAACCGTTTTCCGATTGCAGCATCACGTCCATACCATCGGGGATGTAGTTCGCTACCAGAGTGGGAATACCAATCCCAAGATTGACGTAATAACCGTCGCGCAGCTCACGGGCGACACGCATTGCCATTTGTTCACGCGTTAACATGGTCAGGCTCCTTTCTGGCGCAGGGTGCGTTGTTCAATACGTTTTTCAAATTGCCCCTGAATAATGCGGTTAACAAAAATTCCGGGAGTATGAATCGCAGCGGGATCCAACTCGCCAGGGGGGACAATCTCTTCAACTTCCACCACGGTAATGCGCCCGGCAGCGGCCATCAGCGGATTAAAATTCTGTGCGGTATGGCGATAGATAACATTGCCGTACCAGTCGGCTTTCCAGCCTTTGACCAGCGCAAAGTCCCCGGTTATGGCCTGCTCTAAAATGTACGGACGTCCGGCAAACTCGCGCACCTCTTTTCCTTCGGCCACGGGGGTCCCGTATCCGGTCGCGGTGAAGAAAGCGGGGATCCCCGCGCCGCCAGCGCGCAACTGCTCCGCCAGCGTGCCTTGCGGCGTCAGGATGGCTTCCAGTTCGCCGCTAAGCACCTGCTTTTCAAACAGCGCGTTTTCACCCACATAGGATGCAACCACTTTGCGCACCTGACGCGTTTCCAGCAGTACGCCGAGGCCAAAACCGTCCACGCCGCAGTTGTTTGACACCACGGTAAGACCCTGAACCTCCCGACGACGTACTTCGGCAATCAGATTTTCAGGGATGCCACATAAGCCAAAACCGCCCGCCAGCAGCGTCATGTTGTCGGTCAGTCCTTCCAGCGCCTCTTGATACGTGGCGACCCGTTTATCCAGTCCAGCCATATACTTGCCCCTCCTGTTGTCCTTGCCGACATCATTGAGGGAGAAAAATGATTTGTTAATTTTAAATTTGTGACTCACTCATTGGGTTTTTTTATCAATTTAATGTTAATTAAAGGTATTCAACAGGTTAAAGGAATGCGAAATGGGAATGAGCATCAAACAGTTACGCGCGTTTTTAGCGGTAGCTCACACTCTGAATTTTGCTCATGCCAGTGAAAGACTGAATATGTCGCAACCCGCATTAAGTCTGGCGATTAAAGGACTGGAGGATTCGTTAGGTGGGGCTTTACTGTTGAGAACCACCCGCAAGGTGACCCTGACGCAGGAAGGGGAAACGTTGCTGAACATGGGGCGACAGTTGCTCGCGGACTGGGAGAACACGGAAGAGGCAATGCGCCAGCGATTCACGCTGCAACGCGGTAAAATCTCTATTGCCGCCATGCCTTCATTTGCTGCTAACGTCCTGCCGTCAGTACTGAAGACGTTTCGTGATTCCTATTCCGGTATCAACGTAACGGTTCACGATGTGATCAACGAACAAGTCATTGAGATGGTGAGTGAAGGGCGGGTGGAGATGGGCATTGCCTTCGAACCGGACTATTCCGGGCATCTGCATTTCACCCCGCTTGGTGTGGATCGTTTTATCGCGATTGTCCCGCCAACATGCCGACTGGCAGGGCGGGATCGTATTGCGTGGCGTGAACTGCTGACGCTGGATTTCATCACTCTGCAACGACCTTCCGCTGTGCGTCTGATGCTGGAAGAACAGTTGGTGCAAAGCGGGCATTCGCTGGAGGTGGCGCTGGAGAGCCATCAACTGGTGACCATTGGCCGGCTGGTGGCTAAGGGCCTGGGCGGCAGCGCGGTACCCGCGCTGTGCCGTACGCAAATGACTGAATTAGGCGCAACCTGTATCGATCTGGACACGCCAGTGATCCAGCGTCGGATCGGCGTTCTGCGTTCGGCACATCATAAGTTATCTACCGCCTCAGAAGTGCTGGTGGATACCCTGAAAAAGGCGTATTGCGCCTGATTTTCCGCCGCGTTCAGCTCACGTTAACCGCCCGCCAGCAGCGAACCTCACATCCTGATTCGCTGGACAGCAAGATCTGTTTATTCTCACAGCCACGGATCGCCAACGGACATCTGTCACGAAAAAAACAGCCCTCAGGCAGCGTTCGGTTCCCCGGTAGTTCGGTTTTCCGTAATACTAAATCCTCCGCCAGCGGTGCTCCCGTTTTAGGGACGGAGTCGAGTAATAATCGCGTGTAGGGATGGGCAGGATGAGTAAGAACCTGCTGCGTTTCTCCCAGTTCAACAATTTGCCCAAGGTACATCACCGCCACGCGATCGCTCATATGGCGAACCACCGACACGTTATGCGATATCAGCACATAGGTCAGATTTCTGCGTGCCTGCAATGACACCAGCAGGTTAAGAATTTGCGCCTGCACGGAGATATCCAGCGCCGAAGTGGGTTCATCCAGTACAATCACGTCCGGCTCTGACGACAACGCCCGGGCAATGGCAATACGCTGACGCTGCCCGCCGGAGAACGCATGCGGCAGACGGTCGAGATATTCAGGGCGGATCCCTACCTGTTGCGCCAAATCTTCGGCAAGAATGCGGCGTTCACGCTCGGAGCTTCGCTTCTGGATCCACACCGGTTCGGTGATAATTCGCCACACCGGTAAGCGCGGATCAAGCGATGAAAGCGGGTCCTGAAAGACCATCTGCATACCATTGTGCTGCTTGTCATCGCGGCGAGAGTAGTTTCCCTGACTGGGTTGCAGCATCCCCATCAGCAGTTGCGCCAGCGTACTTTTTCCGCAGCCGGATTCACCGACAATCCCCAGCGTTTCTCCCTGTCGAATCTGTAAATCCAGACCGTTGAGCGCATGCACCCGTTCGGTAACCTTGCCGAGCCAGTTTTTACGCGCGGGAAAGCTGACATGAACATCCTGCAGGGCCAGTAAAAATTCAGACATGTGTTGTCTCCAGTTGCGGATACCAGCAGGCCGATTGTTGATCCGCGCCTCCCTGACTGCTTAATGCCGGCGTCTCGTCACAGCGAGGGCCAGCCGCAAAACAGCGCTCACGAAATGCGCATCCGCTCGGTAAGCGGGTTAAATTCGGTACGGTGCCGGGAATGGCAGGCAGCAATGCGCGCGGTTCGCCGTGTTCCGGCGCACATTTCAGCAAGCCGATGGAATAGGGATGCGTGGGATGCTGAATAACGGTTGGTGTTGGACCACTCTCAATCACGCTTCCGGCATACATGACATATAACCGGTCGCACAATTGTGACACCACCGCCATATCATGGCTGATAAATAGTACGGCTGTCCCGCTGGCGCGCGCTTTTAGCTTCAATAAACGCAGCACCTGCAGCTGTACCGTGACGTCGAGCGCGGTGGTCGGTTCATCGGCAATGATCAGTTCCGGCTCGCAGGAAAAGGCCAGCGCAATCATCACCCGCTGGCGCATACCGCCGGAAAGTTCAAACGGGAAACGTTTCATCACTTCCGCCGCGTCCGGAATTTGCATCTCTTCCAGCAAAGCGATGGCTTTCTGGCGAGCATCCGTGCGGCTTAGCGCCTGGTGATGGCGGATAACTTCCACCATCTGCTGGCCGATACGTCGCGTGGGATTAAGCGCGGTCATGGGCTCCTGAAAGATCATCGCAACGCGTGCGCCGCGCCATTGACGCATTTGCTTTTCGCTGGCGTTGAGCACATCTTCACCCAGTAGCGAAACGCGTCCCTGGTGAATATGATAGCTGCCCTCCGGCAGCAGCCGCATGGTAAGCATCGCCGTCACGGACTTGCCGGAACCGGATTCACCGACCACGCCGACAATTTCTCCGCGGTTGATATGCAGCGAAACATGGTTCAGCGCATGCACGTCAGCTTTATAGCCGGGGAAACTCAGATGCAAATCCTCAATTTCCAGTACGGGTTGTGTCATGACTGTTTTCCTCCGGCTTTCGGATCCAGCAGGTCGCGAATACCATCGCCAAAAAGATTAAAGCCCACGGCGGTAATCAGAATTGCGGCGCCGGGAAAAGCGCAATACCACCACTGATCAAGCACGTAGTTGCGGCCTATCGCCACCATCGCTCCCCATTCCGCGCTGGGCTGCTGTGCGCCCAGACCAATAAACCCGAGCGTGGCGGCCATCAGGATCGCGCTGCCGATATCCAGCGACGCCTGCACAATCAGCGGCGGTAAAGAGTTACGTAAAATGTGCCAGCTAATCAGGTGCCAGCGAGAAGCGCCGTAGGTCCGCGCAGCCTGGACATAGGTAAACTGACGCACCACTAACGTTTGACCGCGGGCGAGGCGCACATAAAAAGGAATACGTACGATGGCAATCGCCAGCATGGCGTTAAACAGGCTGGGTCCCAGCGCAGCGGCCAGCGCCATTGTCAGTACCAGCGAAGGGATGGACAGCATGACGTCCATTATTCGCATGATAATTGCATCGGCGCGTCCCCCCATGACACCAGACAGACAACCCAGCAGCGAACCCAATCCGCCGGCAATTCCCACCACCACCAGACCAGCGACGACCGACTGCTGGCTTCCGACCAGAACACGGCTGAACAGATCGCGGCCCACTTCATCGGTACCAAACCAATGGGCCGCGGACGGTGGCAGCAGGCGCGCACTTAAATTGATGGCATTAGGATCGTAAGGCGTAATCCACGGAGACAGCACCATCAGCAACAGTATCAGTACAATGATGACCCCGCCTATCAACGTCAGCGGGCTGCTTTTCATCATCCACAACAATTTCGCCCAGTCCGTACGACGACGAACAGTCTGTGGGGCGGTCGGCGTTTCTTGAGTGAGCATCATTCAGCACCTCCGCGTCCAATACGTGGGTCAATCCACAGGTAGAGTAAATCAACCGCCAGGTTGACCAGCACATAAGCGAAAGAGACCACTACGGCAAATCCCATCACCGCCGGGAAGTCGAGCGCCTGAATCGACGTTACCACCCAGGCGCCCATTCCCGGCCAGGCGAAGACCGTTTCGGTCAGTACCGCACCGTAGAGCAGATCGCCCAATGCCAGGCCGAGCACGGT
Source organism: Citrobacter sp. W9 (assembly GCF_026719375.1). Classification (NCBI taxonomy): domain Bacteria; kingdom Pseudomonadati; phylum Pseudomonadota; class Gammaproteobacteria; order Enterobacterales; family Enterobacteriaceae; genus Citrobacter; species Citrobacter sp. W9. The sequence continues at coordinate 148,201 of NZ_JAPPTE010000011.1, forward strand.
TATTGATGGAATAAGCGCATTCGGCAACGCGTAACACAGCACGATGTACCAGCCCGGCAGTCCGCTGGCGCGCGCGGTACGAATGTAATCTTCACTCAGTTGCTCCAGCATGGCGGAGCGAATCTGGCGGGCAACGATCCCTAAGTGCACAAAAGCCAGCGTCAGTGACGGCAGGATCAGGTGCTGGAGCGCATTGAAAAAGACTTCGCCATTGCCTTCCAGCAGGGCATCAATCAGGTAGAATCCGGTGACATGAGCCGGTGGATCCAGCCAGTCGTCTAACCGTCCACCACCGGGCAAAATTTGCAGATGACCGTAAAACAGCACGATAACCCCCAGCCCCAGCCAGAATGCAGGCGTGGAGATGCCGGTAATCGCCATCAGGCGAACGAGGTGATCAAGCCAACGGTTGCGCCAGACTGCAGATAAAATACCTAACGGAATACCGATCACCAGCGCCAGCAACAAAGAGCAGAAAGCCAGCTCCAGGGTGGCGGGAAAGAAGATACGCAGTTCATCCAGTACCGGGCGTCCGGTGCGAATAGAGGTGCCTAAGTCGCCCTGAAAGATATCGCTCACATAGCGAAAGAACTGCACATACAGCGGCTGGTTCAGCCCCAGCTGTTGACGAATATTTTCGACAATTTCATCGCTGGCGCGATCGCCCGCCAGCAACCGTGCGGGGTCGCCTGGGATCAGGTGCGAAATAATAAAGGTGATCACGCAAACACCGATAACCACCAGAATAAGTCCCCAGCATCGCTGGCGTAAAATGCTCCAGAACGTCATTAGCTTCCCCTTGCGGAGCCTGAGTGGCTCCGCATCAACGTGGCTTATTTACTCATGGTGGAGATATTGAAGACCTGTTCCAGCATGGGGTTAAATACAAATCCTTTGACGTCTTTGTTCATCGCCAGTTGATAGTTTTTCTGGAATAAATAGACGTAGGCCGCTTCATCAATCACGATGGTTTGCGCCTGCTGGTAATCATTGGTTCTGGCAACCGGATCGGTGGTGGCTAATGCGCTACGCAGCAGCTTATCGACCTCACTTTTTTCATAGAATGAACGGTTACCCGGCAGACCTTTTTTATCTGACTCAAACCAGTAGTTCATGAACATGTACGGGTCGGCGAAATCCGGGCTCCAGTTGCCGATAGCAATGTCGTAATCCCCTTTACCCACGCGGTCACGCATGGTGGCATTCGCCAGTTTTTCCAGCTTCACCTTAATACCCAGTTTGTTGAGACTGGCCTGGGTAGAGAGGGCAATCGGCTCCCAGTTAGGGTCATTATCTGAATACAAGAAACTCAGGCTCTCGGGTTTGTTCGCGACCTTGTCCCATGCGGCTTTCGCTTTGGCTTCATCAAAACTGTACTGCATAGCCTTGTCATCAAAACCCCACATACCTTCAGGGATCGGACCGCGCATCTGTTTACCATTGCCACTGAGGATCCCATTCACCATGCCTTTATAATCGGTGGCCCATGAGATGGCGCGGCGTAAATCCACCTGATTGAGCGGCGCTTTACTGTTGTTCAGATACAGATAGGTCACGCGCAGCGAGGGATAATCCACTACGTTAACTTTGCCTTCCTGTTTTAAAGCGGCCAACTGGTCGACTGGAAGCGCGTCGGCAATGTCGATATCGCCACGCGACAACTGCAGGCGACGGGAGGCGCTTTCACCAATGATTTTTACCGAAACCCGCTTAAACGTTGGTTTGGCCCCGGAATAATGCGGGTTTGGCACCAGTACCAGTTGTTGTCCTTTTTGCCAGCTTTTCAGCATGAAAGGACCGGAGCCTGCCGTGTTCTGCGCCAGGAATCCGCGGGCATCGTCTGCGGCATGCTCTTTTAAGATTGCCGGGTTGATAATTGAGGCCCCGTCATTTGCCAGCGTATACAGGAATGGCGCGAACGGCTGGCTGAGGGTAAATTTCACCGTATTGTCATCAATGGCCTCAACCTTCAGATCTTTCGGGAATGCTTCAGCGGGTCCCTGGCCAATTTTGAGCAGGCGCTCAAAGGATTGTTTTACTGCATCTGCCGTCACCGGCGTACCGTCGGCGAATTTGGCATCGTTTTTCAGGGTGAACGTCCACTCTTTCTGATCGTCAGAGGCTTTCCAGCCGCTGGCTAAATCACCTTCAACTTCCGTTGAGCCTTTACCGCCTTCGGTTTTGTACTGAACCAAACGCTGATAAGAGGGATAGGTGACCGTCCAGTCGTTGTTATCGATTGTCACGGCGGGGTCGAGCGTCTGCGGGTCGGCGGCTTTACCGATGACCAACATATCTTTCGGCACGGCGGCCTGCGCGGCAGGGAGGGCAAATGCCAGCGCAATGGCGATCAGAGCGGGGCGAAAAAACGCATTTAACGCAGGTGTAGTCTTCATAACCAGGCTCCAGAATTAAAAAGGATGTTGTGTTGTTATGGGGGGAACAGGGAAACAGGCTATCTGGTCGTCAAGCAGTGGATAACGCGCGGCATCAGGTAATTCAAAATGCCACCACTCGCTGTTAATGCCGACAAAACCGCCACCGAACATAATGGCGTTGAGTAACAACCGGTTACGCTGCGCGGCTGGTGGAACAGAAGGGTGCCAGGCATGAGAACGGTCGTGCATCTCATCAAAATCAGCGCCCATATCAAGAACATTGCCACGATCGTCCATCAGCGTAACGTCGATGGCCGTCCCACGGCTGTGATTGGATCCAATCGCCACATCGACGACGTACTGGGGATCCGGGCACGCATTCCACAGCACCGCCTGCGCCTGCTGGGGGCGATACGCGTCATAGATTACAAGCTTCAGGCCCGCCAGCTGCGCGATACTGATGCTTTTAGCCAGCGCGGTTACCGCCTCGCGGTGTAACAGGCAGCGCGCTTCCCGGTAGATAGGCGCGCCGGTAATGTTGTCGGCCGTGGCGTATTTGAGATCGATATGCAGTGACGGGAATATCACCGACAGATCGACCAGTTCTGGGGTTTCTGACATAGCACATTTCCTGTTTATTGTTCGAATTGACCAAACTGTTGTTGTAACTGGCGATTGGTTTGCAGGCGTCCTGCGAGGGAATCACCAAGTTGCTCCACCACCGCAGAGAGTAATAAGTTGAACAGACAGCTCACGGGAGCCAGAGAATCCCAGAAATGTCCGGTGTCAGTTTTTACCTGGAGTAAATCAAGGGCATAATCTCTGGCCCACGGACACCACACATCGGTGATCAGCGCCAGTGGAATATGGCGTTCTGTCGCGACACGGCAATATTGTCGGGAGATAGCGGAGTAGGCGCGCATGTCGGTGATCACCACGTATGGCTGGTTAAATCCCGAATTCAGCGACTCGACCCAACTGCCGGAAAGCCCTTCGGAGTAGCTGACTTTAGGCCGCAGGTATTCAAGATGACTAAAAAAGGCGTTGGCAATCCCACGTGTAGATTGGATCCCGAGGATGTAAACCGCTTCCGCATGCGCCAGCTGCTGCGCAATGCGTAAAAATGTTTCGCTTTGCGCGAGTTGATAGACATGGGTAATGGCGTCGATTTCCAGTAACAGCGACTGCTGCGCACGATCCGGCAGGCTTTGCTGCTGGTGCCAGGAATCCAGCCGTTCGTTCATTCCCCAGGGCTGATAGGGGACGACGGGCAGCTCACGCAGGCTGGCTTTTGCATCCTCCAGATTGCGAAAGCCCAGCTTACGCAGATAGCGTCCTACGGTAATGCCGCTGGTTCCTGCTGCTTTAGCGATGCCATCCGCGGTTTCAAAAGGGATCTGTACACCGTGGGCTAACAGCCATCCGGCTACGCGCTTTTCGCTCGGCGTAAGCTGGCTGAAGGTCTGTTCTATGCGGGTAAATAATTCAGGTTTCGCTGTCATTACCTTCTCGCTGTCATTACCTTCTCGCTGTTAGTTGTCTGTCAGATGACGGCTCACTGTTAGTGAATTAACAATGCAGGACGCGTGCCAGGTCGCTAACAGCGATACGCTGGCTGTTTTTGTTAAAACACAAACCATATTCATTAACCAATGATCAACATTTGTGCAGCGTAGTTCAGTTTTGGTGCAGCGACAGGAGAGCGGGGTATGAATCTGCTGATTTCGTCGGAACGATCACATTGTCGGCAACATTCCCCCTCAAACATCAGAATCGGTAATGGGAAATATCAATTTCAGCCAAATCAATAATGGCAATCTTTATTCTTATAACGGTAGGGGTATTATTTTTGCGAACTACATTAACGGTTTGAAGCGCGAGTGTAGATATTATCTATATTATAAATGGAGTACTACAATGAATAAATTCTCCCTTTCTACAGCAGGTATTCTGGTCGCAGCGCTGTTAACCAGTGTTAGCGTCAATGCAGCCACTGATAGCGCGAAAACTGAAGTGACGCCGAAAGGCATGAGCTGCCAGGAATTCATTGATCTGAACCCGCAGACCATGGCTCCGGTGGCTTTCTGGGTGCTTAATGAAGACGAAGATTTCAAAGGTGGTGATTACGTCGACTATAACGAAACCGTCACAACCGCAGTACCTCTGACCGTAGAACTTTGTAAAAAACATCCGCAGAGCGAATTAAGTAAAATAAAAGACGAAATCAAAAAAGAATTATCAAAATAAAATTAAAGCGTTATTAAAACCCGGCCAAAGTGCTGGGTTTTGCTATTTGTGACGCCGTCACTTATTTATTTTGCAATACTTAAGGAAACTTTATAAAGATAAAAACGCCGGTGCCGATACTGGGTAAAAGTTAGCCTTTTGCAGAAGGAGTTTGTATGGCCTGGTATCCTACTCGTATTTCAACGCGTTTAACCATTGGCGGCATTCTGCTGCTTGCAGTCACTACACTTGTTATTGTTGCGATTATGCTCTGGCGAGGGCAGCCGCGCGTCGTTGAAATCAATACCGCCCTGATCGAAGAAACGGGGCAAGGTTTAACCCGCCAGTTAAGTACCGTGTTGTCGCGAATTGAAGGTGAGACCGTCGGTTTGTCGCGACTGGCCGAAGTGCTGCCCAACGATGAATCGCTATATCAAAGCGTTGTTCCACATTTGATAGGTGAAGATAAAGAATCGATCATTACCGGCGGCGGCATTTGGCCAGAACCAGACGCCTTCACCGCAGGCGTAGAAAAACGCAGCTTTTTCTGGGCGCGTAACGCTGAAGGAAAGCTGATGTACTCCAACGACTATAACGTCGAAGGATCAAGCGGATACCACAATGAAAGCTGGTATCAGCATGCCAAGGGACATTCACAAAACAGCTGCTTATGGTCTGATGTTTACCAGGATACCAGTTCCGGGGTCAACATGGTAACCTGCAGCGTTCCTTATCAACTGGCCGGTAAGTTTGCCGGCGTCGCCACTACCGATATTCGTCTCGATAACGTTGCCACCTTTATGCAACAGCAGGGAAACAGCACCGGCGGTTACGCGTTCGTGGTGGATAAACAGGGACAAATTCTCTATTTCCCGCAGGCAGACCTGACAAAACACAAAACCATTAACGATCTGGCGCAAAGCGCGCAATGGCTTATCCCGGTGGAAAACGGTCTTAAATCTTTACGTCCGGCAGATGGGGTGAAGACGATTACGCTTGCCAACGACAATGTGTTGAATACGCCGACCCGGGTAATGCTATTCCCGATGGCGGATACCGGCTGGGTCGTGGGGCTGGTGACGCCTGAATCACGCATCGTCGGTCTCGCCAAAGTGATGATGCAGGACGTGCTGGAAGTGTTGATCCCAATTATGACGCTATTGCTGGTGGGATCCTGGCTGGTGGTTCGCCGACTGATTTCGCGTCTCGATGATACCCGCCAGGCGCTCGATGATATTGCGCAGGGCGAAGGCGATCTTACCCGTCGCCTGGATGTGCGCGGCAAAGATGAGATTTCGGCTATCGCCGAGGCGTTTAATCTGTTCGTCGATAAAATCTCAGCCATTCTGATCACCGTCAGAAGCAGTAGCGTGGTGGTGGCGAATAATGCCGTCAGCCTGGCAGACAGCAATATGGAACTTTCATCTCGCGTCACGCAGCAGGCCGCTGCGCTGGAAGAGAGTTCGGCGGCGATGGAACAGTTAAATGCGACCGTTCATCAAAATGCCAGTAATACGCAACTGGCGGATGAGCTATCCGATAGCACCGCGCAAACGGCCAACCGCTGTGGCGATGTTATGCAGGGCGTGATCTCAACAATGGATAACGTCAGCGCGTCATCCGGCAGAATGGTGGAAATTGTCGCGGTGATTGACAGCATTGCGTTCCAGACCAATATTCTGGCCCTGAACGCCGCCGTTGAAGCCGCCAGAGCGGGCGATGCGGGTAGAGGGTTCGCCGTTGTCGCCTCTGAAGTACGTACGCTGGCCCAGCGTAGCGCCACCGCCGCGCAGGAAATTAAAGCATTAATTGATGAATCCGTATCTCATGTTGGTAGCGGAAGTCAGCAAATTCACAATGCAGGCGAACGGCTGGGAGAACTGGTCAATAACGTACGGCAGGTGCGTCAGTTGATGGGGGAAATACGCGTTGCAGGCGAAGAACAGCGTAAAGGCGTTTCCGAAGTCACGCTGGCCGTTACCGAAATGGACAGCACCGTTCAGCAGAATGCCTCGTTAATTGATGATGCCGCAGCACGTACCCAGGCCCTGAAAGAGGAGGCGGAACAACTGGCGTTGCTGGTCTCCTCATTTAGATTACCAGAACCTGCTACCGCCTGAGCGTCGAGTGAGGTCCGGGCGCAACCATTGCACCCGGACAGTCGATTAATGATCAAGGTACAGGTAGTGCATCCAACTGGTCATGCGCAAGAGTATTTTCCGTAGCAATGATAATGCTTCAAAATGCTGAGCTGAATAGACGGCAACCTGAGCGGCAACACCGTCTGGGAGTTGCTGTTCAGCCTGATTATTATCAACTTCGATACTGACCAGCACTTTGTTGCTGCCCGGTGTGACGTTTAAGGATTGCAATGTTCCCTGGGCATAATAAGCCCCGGTCGGGATCACGGGGGCAACACTGACGACTTTTCCCTGTACTACTTGTCCCGGCAAGCCATTGAAGACAATCTCAGCTTCATCACCCACATTGAGACGTAAGATCGAGTTTTGACGAAACGCCGCAACAATTTGGTTTTTGTGCGCAGGAATAAACACCATAACTGGCTTAAAAGGCAGTCTCGACGCATAGGTTCCCGGACGAACCAGTAATTGGCTGACATAACCGTCGCTGGGGGCGCGAACAATAGTTTGCTCATAATTAAATCGAGCCTCATCAATTTGAGCTTGCAGACTGGCGATCTGCGAGTTTTGTCCATGAATGGTGCTGTCGAGTTCTTTCTGAATACTGTTCAGTTCAGCATTGGCGGCGTTCATCGCCGCGTCCTGAGCCAGATAATCCTGGCGCGCTGTATCAATATCATTGGCAGTAAATGGGTTCACTTTTGCCTGACTGCCTTTCTGGTAGCGCTGATAGTTTTTGTAATATTTATCACGTTCAGCCCTGGCCTGTTCTAGCTGCAGTCGCGCGCTATTGCGTTTCTCCTCAAGGGCCAGAACGTCATGTTTTGCCGTAACAATGTCTGCTTCAAGCTTTTCCAGTTTAGCTTTATAACGGGCAGGATCGATTTTAAACAGGACATCTCCTTTTTTTATTGGTGTGTTAATTTTATCCGTTACTTCTGAAACCACCCCGGTAACTTGCGGAACAACGGGAATGCCCACAACCAATTTTTGTGCATCTTCTGTATAGGGATGATTATAATTCATGGTAAGGATCAGCGCCCCAAGCATGACCACGCCCCCCAATACCGCTGAGGGTAATGTCCACTTATTCAACGGAACCTTAAATACTTTAAAAATGACGTAAACGATAGCGGCGTAGGTTAATGTTAATAATATTTCCACGATTAATTTACCTTTGGATCCTGCGGGCTGTATGCGCTATTAGTTTGTTTATGTGTTTTTTCCAGTATCGCAATCCGCGCGCTTAGCTCAGCGATATTATGTCCTGAGGTATTGCCATGCCAGCCATGCTTATCACTGTATAATGTTGCCCAAATCCAGAGAAATGGCCAAATCGCATGTAATGTAAATAAACTGACCCAACCCGCGACATGTATGGCATCGAGGTGAGGGTGGTTGCGTTTCTTAGCGATCTCGTACGGGATGTCGTGCAAGATTAATACGCCATAAAAAATAATTAAGAACACCAGGATGAGTATTGCTAATGATAAATAATTGAGCAACATAGTAACTCCAACAGAATTTATAACTTAATTAGAGGGTATCTCTAACGTTGTTTTTCGCCGGATTCGAGCACCACTACTGCTACCAGTAAAGCGACCGACCAACCAGTTAGCAGTGCGCCTGTCATGCCTTCAAGTGAACCGGAGATCTCCCAGAATCGTGGTAACAGCAAATCGCCATAACCGACGGTGGCAAAACTTGTAATTGAAAAATAAAGCGAGTCGTAAAATGAACTAAAGCAATGATGAATATAATAAAATGTTGCATAAACGCCACATTCCAATAAATGAGCAAGTAGTAATAAAGAGCATAATAATCCTGCTCTCGGCTTTCTCAATGTTGCACATTGCAGGCGTCTGGTTACCCATCGCGTCAAAATATAATGAACCCCCACACATAACCCAGTAATAAATAGCGACCACAAGATATTTTTAATTAACATTGAAAAAGCCCACAAGAACCATTTTGTTCATTGATATTATCACTGTGTTTTTTTGACAAAAAGTATTAATGTATTGCAAGTATAAAATCAGACTTTCTTGTAAGGCTAATGTTAATAATCAAATCCAAAAATGGACTTTTCAGGTTTGATTTTTCCTCTATTACCGATAATCATTAATAAGATTATTTAGTGAATTAGACTGAGCCTTCTATGACCAGCAATACTGAACAAACCGGTAGCAGCGAAGAACTCCTTGCGACTAATATAACCAAACTTTTCAACGCATTACTGCCACTTTCTGAAGCCCAGTCGCTATATCGTAGCGGTTCTTTTATTATGGACTCTCAGGGTGAGAATGGGATCTGGTTGTTGACCGAAGGTAGAATAGTCATTCGCCGGCGCACTGATGGGCTCATCCTGGCCAGTCAGCAGGCGCCAATGATGCTGGGAATGGCCGAGTTCTTTCTTCCCACTGGGCATAACTTTTATGATATCGAAGCAGTCAGCCCATGTACTACTCATGTAGTGAAGAAAACGGATTTCATGACTATCGTTAATCGCGATCGACTCTGGGAATCTGTGGCAATAGTTGAAGCGTATATTATTCAGGTAATGAGCCAGCGCGACCGCCTGATCACCAGTCGAACCGCAACTGATATGGTTTGGGGACATCTTGAACTTTTACAGCAAGAGCCGGATGACGTCAGAAAAAGAATCCCGGCGGTACAGTATATCAGGGAGCGAACCGGGCTTTCCCGCAGCACCATTATGGATACGCTTGCCAGGTTAAAACGACAGGGGGCGATCCAGTTGCATCGCGGGCATTTAATCTGCATTTCGGCAGATTAACCACCGCATCCGTCCATGATTTAAATATAGTATGATGGGTCTTATGACGGATTTATGACGTTAAATCCATCAAAACATATGTTATCTGCTTTGTATCAACCTCACTTTAACTCTATAATATTGTGTGTAAACTGGCATTTATCCAAATAAGGGCCAATATTATGGATTTAACACTCAATACGGCTGCTGATATCGTCAAACTACTCTGTGACAGATTGCGTAAAGAACGACTCGCGCGGCAAATGACGCAGGCAGATGTTGCCGCGCGTTCAGGTGTCGGTGTGAATACCGTTTCGAATCTGGAAACAGGTAAGAATGTAGGATTTGAGAATCTGGTCAAAGTCGCAATGGTGTTAGGTTATGGCGATGCGCTGGAGGGTTTATTCAAACCCAGGATTGACAGTCTGGATGATATTTTGCGTTATGAGAGGAGTGCGGCACGCCAGCGGGTGAAAAGGAAAAATTCTGATGCCTGAACAAGTTGATGTCTTTTATGAAGGTTGGGGTGAGAAATGGCTGTGGGGGAAACTGGTGTCTTCCACAGCCCTGACCGGACGCCCGTTGATCGCCTTTGAATACAGTGAAGACGCCATACGTAAGGGACTGGAACTGTCCCGGCTGATGTTACCGCTGAACGGTCCACGTTTACGCAGGGATTTCCCGGCTCATCAGTTGGGATTGCCTGGACCAGTCTATGATTCGTTACCTGATGGCTGGGGTATGCTGTTGATGGACCGATTATTTAAACGCCGCGGACTAAACGCAGCGCGCATAGGTCCTTTGGAGCGCTTAACCTGGGTCGGCAACAACGCGATGGGCGCCATGACTTTCCAGCCCGTTCAGTCAGATGTCGAGAAGATTTCAAAAGAGGATGTGCCTCTCGAACAACTGGCCGCTGAGGTGCAGGAAGTCCTGAGTGGAGACGGCGGGGAATTCTTGCAAAAATTGCTTCAGATGGGCGGTTCGCCACAAGGGGCAAGGCCAAAAGCGCTACTTTATCGTGACAATGTCACGTCAAAATTTACTACTGCGCCTCTACCCGGGAGCGAAAGCTGGTTGATTAAATTTCCCGCCAGGCATGAGCATGCTGAAGTATGCGCCATCGAAGCGGTTTATGCTGAATGCTTGCGTCAATGTGGGATTAGCACGCCCGATACGGCATATTTTGATCTGCCTGGTGGGCAGGCGGCCTTTGCCACCCGCCGTTTCGACCGTGACCAGTCAGTACGTATTCCAATGCAGAGTCTGGCGGCTCTAACCGGCGCAAATTACCAGTTACCCGGCGCTTTAGATTACCGGGATTTTCTGCGCGCCACGCAGATCTGTACCAATGATGTCAGAGAAAAGGCGAAAGCGTTCGAACGCGTAGTTTTCAACGTGGCATTCAACAATCGAGACGATCATCCGAAGAACTTTGCTTATTTAATGTCAGCCGATGGAAACTGGACTCTGGCTCCGGCTTACGACGTTACCTGGTGTGAAGGACCCGGCGGGTACCACCAAATGGACGTGCTGGGGGAGGCGCTGGATATCGAAAGAAAGCACCTTCAGTTGCTTGGCGTTCAGGAAGCTGAGCTCTCTGCTGACCAGGTGAACGCCATAATCGAAAAGATCTGCCACTCTGCGTCAGTGCTGAGCGCTATCGCCAGTGACAAATATCCCGAGCAGATAACGCAAACCACGCTGGATACGATCCAAAAACAAATTAATGACAATGTCCGCCGGTTACTGTCCAAGTGATGCAGATACCGTCGTTACACTGACCTAAAGATAACCATTAACGCCCCCAACGGTTGCGAATATAGGTTACGGCCTCCTGCGTTTGCGGCTGATTAAGATAATCTTCGCGAAACAGGATGGTGCCGTTGATGTGTGGTTCGGACTCGTTCAGATCGAGCTGCTTTTTCAGCTCTGGCACGCCGCCTTTGACTGTCCAGTCCGGCTCTTTTCGTGAAGGTTCGCCGACTTTATACAGCGCCACTCCAATATAAAGGCGGGTGTTGGTTGATTTCACAACATCTGCCCACCACTTCGCCAGCACATCGTATCGCGCCGCATCACGGGCAAAAGGCCAGTACAACTGTGGGGCGATGTAGTCCAGCAAGCCTAATTGTACCCAGCGACGAGTATCGGCATAAGATTCATCATACGCTGCTGCGCCACGGGTGTCGGAACCCGCAGGATCGTGAGAACGATTGCGCCATACACCGGCGGGGCTGACGCCAAATTCCACCTCAGGCTTAAGTTTCTTAATGGTCCGCGAAACCTGGGCGATCAATCGTTGCGTGTTATCGCGTCGCCAGTCGGCTTTGGAATCAAATCCCTGACCATATTTTCTGAAGGTCTGGCTGTCGTTAAGCGCTGAACCGGGAGACTCGGTATAGAAGTAGTCATCAAACTGCACGCCGTCGACCGGATAATTTTCCACCACTTCCGCCACGATGCTGGTGATCCAGTCGCGCACTTCGGGAATACCGGGATCCAGTACAAAACGCTCACCCGAGGTGCGGATCCAGTCCCGGTGCAGGACATAAACGCTGGAGGGCGTCTGCGACAGCGTGCTGTTTAATTCGGTGATCGTTGATGGTTTGAGATTAACGGATACGCGGTAAGGGTTAAACCAGGCATGAACTTTCATGCCGCGTTTATGCGCTTCATCGAGCATAAACTGTAGCGGATCGTAACCCGGATCCTGACCAATCGTGCCGGTTAGCGTATCTGACCACGGCAAGATTTTAGATTGCCACAATGCGGTGCCATCGGGTTTGACCTGGAAAAAAACGGTGTTGATGCCAAGACGTTTCAGGTTATCCAGCTTATCCGTCAACGCTTTCTGCTGCAGGCTGATACGGATGGCAGGGGAACTGACATTCACTGATGAGATCGGCGGCCAGTCCAGACGGGAAACCGTCGCCAGCCAGATTCCGCGCACCGGCTCCTTATTCTGTTGCGGTTTACTCACCGGAGGTAGTGGGGCGACTTTGGGACCGGGCGGCTGTGAAGAGCAACTGCCAAGTAACAACATACTGCCCACAAGTACCGCGAACCATTTCAGATTGGTTCGCGGTAATCTGGCGTGGCAACGGACGAAGATATTCGCCAGTTTTTTCTGATATTTTCCTGAAAAGAAACCGGATGCTGGCATCAGACTATGCTCTTATTTTTTCTTGTTGCGGCTGTTAGCCCAGGGATCAATAGCAGGTGTAGTGTTGTTGAACGGGGTCACGTCATGCAGCGAATCAAGATAGAGCGCTTCAACTTCAGCACGCGCCCACGGCGTACGGCGCAGAAATTTTAAACTGGATTTAACGCTCGGTTCATTTTTAAAGCAGTTGATGTTAATGCGTTGAGCAAGCTCGGCCCAACCAAAACGATCGACCAGTGCATTGACCTGCATTTCTAGCGTTACGCCATGTAAAGGGTCTTTTGAAGTATGAGCATTCATATGAAGTCCAGTTCGGTATTTCCAGATTTTGTCAGTCGTGCAACGAGACAGATTACAAGAAAGCGGAACGACCAGCAATGGCCCAAATCGACACTGATCTTCCAAGGAACATTCGCTGAAACTGTAAAAAGAAGAGGGCGGACAGACCTGACACTTCAGGCTAATCGCGATGGAAGAACTCTTTCTCGTATAGCAATCCGTTACCAATTTAGCTAAAGTAGTGTATAGCAATTTGTTACCAACAGGAGATAACCATGCAAAGCAGCGCCCGTAAGCCGACTCGTGATAAGCAAATTAATATCCGGGCTACTGATGAGGAACGTGCGGTAATTGACTACGCTGCAAGTTTGGTCAATAAAAACCGTACTGACTTCATCATTGAGAAGGCCGTGCACGAGGCCCAGAATATCATTTTGGATCAACGAGTATTCGTCCTGGACGATGCCCGTTATCAGTCTTTCATTGAACAGCTTGAAGCACCTGTTCAGAACGTTGAAGGGCGTCAACGCCTGATGAATGTGAAGCCCGAATGGAAATAAACGTCACGACACCGGTGTTGCTGACCGAAGGGCATGATCTCCAGCCATTTGATTGTGGTAATGACGTGTTAAATGATTGGCTACGTCGACGGGCGATTAAAAATCAGTACCTCAACGCATCGCGCACATTCGTCATTTGTCTTGAATCTACTCAGCGTGTTGTGGGTTACTATTCCATTGCAACCGGGTCCGTGAGCCATGCTGATTTAGGCCGTAGTTTACGTCAGAATATGCCCGATCCGGTTCCGGTCGTTCTGCTGGGACGTCTTGCTGTTGATGTCTGTACTCAGGGGCATAGTTTCGGAAAATGGCTGCTTAATGATGCGGTACTGCGAATTTCCAACTTAGCCGATCAAGTGGGCATCAAAGCCATCATGGTACATGCTATTGATGGCAAAGCTCGGGCATTCTATGAGTATTTCGGCTTCGTTCAGTCTCCGATAGCAGCAAATACGTTGTTCTACAAAATTTAGGTAGTGCGGGAAAAAGCACAGCTCATTTAATATCATTTTTACCGACAGATTTTCTCAGAACAGTTATATCCCTTTTAGGTGACTCCCCGAACATTCTCGAATATTCTCGGCTGAAATGGGACAGGCTTTCATAACCGACAGCATAGGCTGATGTGGTAACATCGTAATGTTCATTCAGCATCAGTCGCCTGGCTTCATTGAGGCGCAGCCATTTCTGATACCGAAGCGGGCTCATTCCCGCAAGCTGCCTGAAGTGTTGGTGGAAAGAGGGCGTGCTCATTTGCACTCGAGCTGCCAGCTCCTCGACACGTAAAGGTGATGCTATATTCGTCTTTAACCAGTCGATAGCTTTACCGATACGGTAGCCATGGCCGTCTACTGCTGCGATCTGTCTGAGATGATCAGACTGATCGCTCATCAAAAGCCGGTAATGTATCTCTCTGTGAATCAACGGCCCGAGAACAGGAATGGCTTCAGGCTCGTCAAGCAAAGAAAGCAGACGGCAGAAAGGCTCCAGCAAAACATGAGTAATAGTTCCTATACCGACACCCGTTCCCGCATCTCGTTTTTTGACCGGCGGCAGGCTTCCTTGTGCGATTAATTCCATCAGCACGCGCTGGTCAAGTTTGTAGGCTACGCCGACGCAGGGCCGGAATGTCGAAGCCTGTAATACTTCCGAACTGGCTGGCAGATCAAGAGAAGTGATCAGGAATTTTTCCGCACTATATTCATAAGGTTCACCACCAACCCACATGATCTTCGCGCCATCGGCCACCAGAACGATACTGGGAGGGACCAGACAGCTCACCGGAGGAGCGGGTTCGTTTCGGCGGAACAATTCGAGTCCTTCTACGGCTGTAGGAAAATCACCGGTGCCGGGTGTACGCTGAGCAATATCGTTCGAAAGCTCACAAAGTAATTTTTCAACCGACTTGTCAGAAATCATTCTGTAATACCTCACATTTTTACGTCTTTTGGCGTAATCAACTTAGCAGCTATGAAAATTGAAATATACGCTTTGAAATCAGGTTCAGAGGATCAGGCAAATAATGCAGAGTATTTTAATAACATCTTTCATTAAAGATACTCAAAATAACAACACTGAAATTACAATGAAAGGTTTTAATATCATGTCGCCAAAATCTTCAGCGCGCTTTTTTAATGGCGCACTCCTAGCCGGAGCAATGGCTCTGATTTCAACAGAAACTGCGGGCGCCCAGCCTGCACCAGGCACAGCAGATTCTTCAGTGCGTCTGGTTCATACGTGGGATAAAACTTTCCCAAGAAGCGAAAAAGTGGATCATCAAAAAGTTACTTTTAAAAACCGTTACGGCATTACGCTGGCCGCAGATATGTATCTTCCTAAAGATCGCGGGAACAAGAAGCTTTCTTCGCTTGTTATTTCCGGACCTTTTGGCGCAGTAAAAGAGCAGGCCTCAGGTCTCTATGCTCAGACCTTAGCAGAGCGCGGATTCGTGACGCTGGCATTTGATCCTTCTTATACCGGTTAAAGCAGTGGCGAACCCCGCAATATTGCGTCACCCTATATCAATACCGAAGACTTTATGGCCGCAGTCGATTTTATTGGACTGCAACCTTATGTAGACCGTGAACGTATCGGTGTCATCGGTATCTGCGGCATGGGAGGGATTGCCCTGAACGCTGTTGCCATGGATAAACGCGTTAAAGCGGTCGTTGCCAGCACCATGTATGATATGAGTCGCGTGATGTCGAAAGGTTACAATGACAGCGTAACACTGGAGCAACGTGAGCAGGCGCTGGAGAAGATGAGTCTTCAGCGCTGGGAAGATGTGGCAAACGGCAAACCTGCATACCAGCCAGCCTATAATAAACTGAAGGGCGGTGAAGCACAGTTCCTCGTGGACTATGCGGATTACTACATGACCAAACGCGGCTATCATTCACGGGCCGTCAACTCTGGCAATTCATGGTCCGTGACAACGCCGATGGCCTTCATGAATTTCCCGCTAATGACCTATATTAAGGAAATTTCTCCGCGCCCGATCCTGTTCATTCATGGCGAAAAAGCACATTCGCGTTATTTCTCCAAAACGGCTTATGAAGCGGCAAATCAGCCAAAAGAGCTTCTCATTGTAAATGATGCCACTCATGTCGATTTATACGATCGTATGGACAAGATCCCGTTCGATAACATCACTGCATTTTTCAACAAAAATCTTAATAAGTAAGTCATAGGTACTCTGGAGCAGACTGATGACAGCTACTCTACTTTCTGATGCAAAATTAAATTTCTTAATATTATCGAGTTAATGCTGCAAAAGAAAAAAAACGCATATGAAATAGGAGAGGTTTATGTTCTGGAATCCTGAATTATTAGCAAAAATAGATGCGGCTGACGACTTGAAAATCGCTCCGTACCACCCCGATATGAATACGACCGGTACGCCGACATGGATTTGGGAAGTGAAGGTGGATAACCGACTTTTCGTCAGAGCCTATAGTGGTACCAGTTCAAAATGGTATCAGGCAGCATTGTCTCAGCAGGCAGGTAAGATACGGGCTATCGGACAGGAGTTCGTCGTGCTGTTCGCAAAACCATCAGACCCTGAGCTTGAAAGTAAAATTGATCAGGCTTACCAGAAAAAGTACCTCAGCAGTCGCTATGTTTCCGCAATGACTGGGACACGTGCCAGAGCGGCCACGATCGAGATTTTACCTTCGTGAAGTGATGCTGCGTGTTTACCAGCGCCAGCTGATTGATCGCCTGACAAAGTTAAAAGCCGCCTACATAGAAGGTGGCTTTTATTTCTTCCCATCGATAGGGTAGTCAGAAATCACAACGTATTTAATTATTGCGTATCCAAGAGTAGAGACAGAAGCGATGAGTTAGTAGTGGTGTCAACCAATGTCCAAATGCCAGCAAACGAAAGATTGATGGGGATTTAACTCTATGACTTTGTGCGCATTACATGATTTAACATAATATACATTATGCGCACCAGTGATGTAATGGCTCAATAGTAATGTCCGCCTGTGGCTCAATTCAGATGTCCGCGCTATGGTAAGCTTCACTGGTCCGTTTAAACTACCGGGAGGCATATCATGAGCGCAGAAAGCTCAGGAGTGTTTACT